>JBMHDP010000059.1:0-13889 GCA_049889335.1 Planctomycetota bacterium | reverse complement strand
CGCCGCGAGCGCCGCGGCGACCCGGCCGAGCAGGCCGCGACGGTCGCCGTCGCGCCGGGGCAGCGCGTCGAACCCGAACGCGGCGTGACCCAGCAGGACCGCGGCCAGCGCCGCGACGGTCAACGCGGCCGTGTACTTCGTCGCGACGAGCGCGCCGACGGCGACGCCGAGCAGCAGCAGCCGCGCGCCGGTCGGGCGCTGCAGCCAGCGCCAGGCGCACCACCCGGCCGCAGCCCCCGTGGCGGTGAAGGCAACGTCGGAGGAGAGCAGCGGACCGTAGGCGAGCAGGCTCGGGTTCAACGCTGCGAGCGCGACCGCGACGCAGCCGGCGCGCGGCCCCAGCGCGGCGCGGGTCCAGAGCGCGAGCACCACCAGCAGCAGCGCCGGGAAGACCAGCATGCCCAGGCGGGCGCGCCGTAGCGTCGCGTCGTCCGTGAGCTTGCCGCCCGCGTCCGTGAGCTGCGTGCCCAGGAAGATCAGCGGGCCCTGGAACCGGTCCTCCAGCCGGTCCGGCGGTTCCCCGGCGACCAGGCGCCGACCCGAGAGCTGGTAGTTCAGCTCGTCCGGCGTGCGTTCGACCTGCTGCGAGAGCGCCGCCAGCAGCCCCACGCCCAGCGCCACCAGCAGCCAGGTCGCGGCCAGCAGCGAGCCGCCGGCGCGCGCCTGCGTCGAGGGTCCTGGTGCGTCGGCGGCCACGAAGAGGCATGGTAGCCCGCGCGTCGCGCGGTCCTCAAGCGACGTCCCTGCTCCCGGCCGCTGGCGCGGGCGCGGCGGAATCGCGGCCGCCGACGCGCGCGCCGAGCGGCGCCCCCCGCGGAGAAGGCGTAGACTCCGGCTCGCCATGAGCGCGTCCAGCCAGAACTCCAAGGACCTCCTACCGCGCGTCGCGTTCTTCGCGGCGGCGCTGTTCTTCGCCTGCCTCTACGGCCTGATCGCGGCCCGCTACGACTGGTTTCCCAACGGCGTGGTCAAGGGCGCGCTCGACGAGGTCGAGCGCACCGACAGCGACGTCGACCTGTCCCTGCACCACGTGCACCCTGCCCGTCACGACCTCGCCGGCGTCGCCGCCTACGACGAGCAGGAGCGCGACGACGTGGTGCTCCTGACCTCGTTCTGGCCCGACGACGGCGACCTGCCCGGGCTACGCCTGATCGACCGCAGCGGCGCCACCCTCCACCACTGGCGCGTCAACCCGGCCGAGATCTGGCCGGAGTCGCCGCACCGCGACTCGGTCCGCGGCGTGTTCAACGACCCGACCAACTACATCCACGGCGCCCACCTGTTCGCCAACGGGGACGTCCTGTTCAACGTCGAATTCATGGGGCTCGTGCGCATGAACGCCGCGGGCGAGGTGCTCTGGACCGTCGACCGGCGCACCCACCACTCGGTGGCGCAGGCCGAGGACGGGAGCTTCTGGGTCTGCGGGATGCGCTGGCTCGAGACCGAGGCGCAGCGCAAGGGGCGGTTCGACGGGCTCGCGCTGCCGCTCGTGGAGGACTACGCGCTGCAGGTCTCCCCGGACGGCGAGGTCCTGCAGGAGGTCAGCGTGCTCGAGGCGCTGTTCGACGCCGGCCTCCAGCACCGGATCTGGCGCGTCGGCGAGCTGCGCAACGGCGACGTGCTGCACCTCAACGACGTCGAGCCGCTGCCGACCGCGATGGCGCCCGACTACCCGATGTTCGCGGCGGGCGACCTGCTCGTCTCGCTGCGCAACATCGACACGGTGCTGGTCGTCGATCCGTCGACGCGGGCGGTGAAGTGGTCCTGCCACGAGCCCTTCCTGACCCAGCACGACCCGGACTGGATCGGGGGCGGATGGGTCTCGGTCTACGACAACAACAACGACGGCACGCGCTCGGGCGCGCCGCTCGGCGGCAGCAGGCTCTGGCGGGTGCGGCCCGCGACCGACGAGGCCGAGCTCGTCTACCCTCCGGCCGAGCCCGCGACCGGCCACGAGCGCGCCTTCTACTCCCAGCAGGGCGGCAAGGCCCAGCAGCTCCCCGGCGGCGGCTGGCTGGTGACCGAGCCGCAGCCGGGACGCGTCTTCGAGATCGACGCCGACGGCGGGACGGTCTGGGAGTGGGGGCACCAGCGCCGCGGGGACGGCGTCTCGATCTCGGAAGTTCTCGAGGGGACCAGCTACCGGCTGACCGCCGCGCAGGTCGATGCGATACGCTCTCGATGAAACGCTCGCGGGGCGGAGACGACCAGGGTCGCCCGGCCCCGCCCGCTGCCGCGCTCCTGCGCTACAATCCCGTCTGCGGCCCGCGCGCCGCGCGCCCCAACCGCTCGTCCCATGGCACTGACCACGCTCGCATATCTCGGCCCCGGAGGCGTCCTGTCGACGATCGGCTCGCTGCTGGCGCTCGTCGGCGCCGTCGTGCTCGGCCTGTTCGGGTTCGTCTGGTATCCCGTCAAGCGGTGGATGCGCGCGCGCAAACAGCGCCAGCAGCGCGACGCCGAAGAAGCGTCGGTGTGACGGACGGGCCGCGCCCGCAGCCTCGACCGGACCCCGACCCCCGGGGCGCCGAGCGCTGCCGTAGAGGCCTCGAGGGCGACGCCGCGTGACCTGGCTCGCCGCAGCGCTCGTGGTCGGCGGCTTCCTCTGCCTGCTGCACCTGCTCCGGGTCCCGCCCCGCGCCGCCGACGTCGTGGCGCGCGCGCGCGACGCCCTGCGCGTCCTGCGGAGTCGGGAGCTCGGCGACGAAGCGAAGGAGGCGGCGATGCAGGCCCACGCCAAGGCGATGTTCGGCCAGTTCTTCGTGATCACGGCCGCTGCCGCGGTCGCGCTGGCAGCGCCGCTCGCGGCCCTCTACGCGCTGCACGCCGCAGGCCTGGTCGCCTTCGACGCCGCGCTCGAGCGCACCGTTTCCTGGCCCGTGCTGGTCGGCGCGACGGTGATCGGGCTGGCGGCCTGGCGCGCGCTGCGGGGGCGCGGGTGAGCTTCCGCAACTCCTACGGCTGGCTCGACCGGTGCCTGCACCGGATGGCGTTCGCGACGCCCAGCGCGCAGCTCGGGGTCGCCGACCTGGAGCTGCGGATGTTCCGCCGCGAGCTCGAAGGCGTGCGCGCCGCGCGGCCGCTGTTCGTGACCGGCCTGCCGCGGTCCGGGACGACCATCCTGCTGGAGCTGCTGTCGCGGGCGCCGTCGGTGGCGACGCACACCTACCGGGACATGCCGTTCGTGCTGACCCCGATGACCTGGGGCGGCTTCGCGCGCCGGTTCCGCAGGTCCGACGCGCCGCGCGAGCGGGCGCACGGCGACGGCATCCAGATCTCGATGGACAGCCCCGAGGCGTTCGAGGAGGTCGCCTGGATGGCCTTCCACGCCGACCGCTACCGCGGCGCGTCGATCGCGCCGTGGGCGGGCGAGCTGCTGCCGGAGTTCGCGTCGTTCTTCGCCGAGCACATGCGCAAGGTGATCGCGCTGCGTCGCCGCGACAAGCCGACCGCGGCGCGCTACGCGTCGAAGAACAACCTGAACATCGCGCGGCTGCCCGCGCTGCTCGCGCGCTTCGACGACGCGGTCGCGCTGGTGCCGTTCCGCGACCCGCTGCAGCACGGCGCCTCGCTGCTGCGCCAGCACCGGCGGTTCTCCGAGATGCACGCGCGCGACGGCTTCACGCGCCGCTACATGGCAGGGATCGGGCACTTCGACTTCGGCGAGAACCTCAAGCCGGTGGACTTCGACGGCTGGCTCGCCGGCCGCGACGCGTCCGCCGCCGACAGCCTCAGCTTCTGGGTGGAGTACTGGTGCGCCGCGTACGGGGCGCTGCTGCGCGCGGCCGACCACGAGCGCGTGCACCTGCTCAGCTTCGAGCGGCGCGGCGCCGCCGAGGGGCTCGCCGCGCTCGCGACCGCCGCCGCGCTCGACCCCGACGAGCTCATCGGGCACGCGTCGCTGCTCTCGCCCGCGGCCAACCGCGAGGTCGACGACGCCGAGGTGCCCGCGGCGCTGCGCGCGCAGGCAGACGCCCTCTACGCGCAGCTGCGCGCGCGCTGCCTGCTCGGCGCTGGACCCGGGGGCCTCAGCGCCGGATCAGCGGGAACGAGACCGAGCCGTCCGGGCTGACGAGCACGATCCGGTCGTCGCCGAGCACGCGGACCTTGGAGACCTCCGGCGCCCGCCCCTCGTAGCGGAACGTCACCGAGACCGTGTCGCCGTCGACTGCGCCGAGCTCGTAGGCGCCGGCGCCGTCGAACGGCGTGCCGACGCGCCGGAAGCTGCCGTCCGCGCCGAGCTCCAGCCGCATGGCGCGGAACGCCGCCAGCTTGTTCTGGTGCATCTTCTTCTGCATCGCGTCGGTGAGCGAAGCGCCTTCGGCCTCGATGGCGGAGACGTCGAGGCCCCACGTGCCGACGACCGCTTCACGGGGCGCCTTGCTGCCGCAGCCCGAGAGCGCGAGGAGGCACGGCGAGAGAGCGAGGAGGAGGCGCGCGGTCATGGTGGTGACGTCGGAGCTGCTCGGTCGGCGCGACGCAGCCCCTGCAGCCGGCGGGGCCGCGCGCACGGGTCATGCAATCGCGCGCCGTCGCGCTCGTCAAGCGCGCCCGCTACGGTGTCGCCTGCGTGACCGACGCCGCCGAAGCAACACCGCCGCCGCCTGGCCGCCGCGACCGCGTCACCGCCGCGTGGGTCGGCCTCGTGGCGGCGGTCGTCTATGTCGCGCTGGGCCAGACCACGCTGCACCACAACGACGGGCACCGGATCCTAGAGCTGCTCGGGACAGGCGAGCTCGACTTCGGCAGGCACCACCTCGCCACGCCGGTCATGTACGGGTTCCACCAGCTCGTCGGAGCGCCGCTGGGGCTGCTGCCGTTCCGCAGCGTCACGCTGCTCAACGGCATCAGCTCCGCCGCCGCCGTCGCGCTGCTCTACTCCAGCGCGCGCGAGCTGGGGCTCACGCGCGCTGCGTCGCTCGCGGCGGCGTCGCTCTTCGGGCTCTGCTTCCCGGTGCTGTTCTTCGCGACGCTGGTCGAGTTCCACGGGGTGTTCCTGCCCTGGATCACGCTGTCGTTCTGGTTCGCGTGTCGCTGGCGGCGCACCGCCAGGATCGGGTGGGCGCTCGCGATGGCGGCGGTCGCCGGCTTCGCGACGCAGCTGCACTCGATGGGGATCTTCGCCAGCGGGCTGTTCGCGGCGTGGTTCTGGGCCGCGCGACCGGACGTCTCCAGGAGCAGGCGGCTCGCGCAGGGTGCGGCGGCGCTGGCCGTCCACGCCGTCGTGTTCCTGGCCGGGACCGCGCTCTGGCGCAGCCTCGGGTGGTCGGTCGGCTCGGCGCTCGAAGCGCTGCCGCGCGGCGCGGCGCTCGTCCGAGCGCTCGCCGAGGCCGCGCCGAGGACCGCGTGGCGCGAGCTGCTGCTGCCGTTCGCGCCGCTGCCGCTGTTCGCGGCGTGGGCGCTGACGAGGCCGGCGTACCGTGCGCAGGCGATCGCGCTGTGGCTGGCGAGCCTGCCCTACCTGGCGCTGTCGGCGCTGATCCTCGGCGTCAGCGAGCACGGCGCCTACCTCGCGACGCTCGCCGCGCCGATGTCGGTCCTGGCCGCGCAGGTGGTCGGCCCGCGCGCGCTGGCGTCCGTGGCGCTCGCCATGCTCGCCGTCAACGGCGCGCGGACGTGGCGGCACGACACCGAAGGCGGCCGCTACGTGGCGTTCGTCGCGGGCCTGCACGCCGTGGCCGAGGACGACCGCTGCGTGCTGCTCTACTGCGAGGACCCGATCCCCGGTCCTGACGAACACGTCGACGAGCTCGCCGCGCTGCGGGTCCTGGACGACCCGACCGAGTGCAAGAACATCGGCGAGCTGATGGCGGGGCTCGAGACCAGCGCCGCCGCGCAGATGGTCGCGATGGCCATGGCGCTGCCCGCGCTCTATCCGGGCGCGCGGCTGCTGATGGGCGAGGCCACCCGCCAGACCCTCGCGGGGCGCTACCCGAGCGGCGGGCGGCTGCTCGCCGCCCTGGAGCAGGTCTACCGGTTCGAGCCGCGGCGGCGCGGCGGCTTCGAAGGTATCGAACTGATCCCGCGCTGAGGAGCCGCGCGGCGCGCGGAGACGCCCGTGACATCGGCCGCGCGGCCCGCCTCCGCGGATCCGCGCCACCTCCACGTCCGCAGGACCAGAAACGGCAGGTACACTTCTGGTGCTGCCGACTCGCCCGAATGACCGAACTCGCCTCGCCCCCGCCGCCGCTGCCGACCGTCGACCTCATGGGGGTCGCGGTGCACGCGTTGACCGAGCGCGAGGTCGTCGCGCACATCGTGGATGAGCTGCGGCGCGGCGCGGGCGGCTGGGTCGTGACGCCGAACCTGGACCACCTGCGGCGGCTGGTCCACGACCACGGGTTCCGCTCGACCTGCGCCGGCGCGACGCTGCTGGTGCCCGACGGCATGCCGCTGGTCTGGGCGAGCCACCTGCAGCGCACGCCGCTGCCCGGCCGGGTGGCGGGCTCCGATCTGATCTCGAGCCTGTCCGCGGCCGCCGCCGAAGCCGGCCGCTCGGTCTTCCTGCTCGGCGGCAACCCGGGCATGGCCGACCGCACGCGGGAGATCTTCGCCGAGCGCTACCCGACCCTCGAGGTCGTCGGCACCTGCTGCCCCGACATGGGCTTCGAGCAGGACGCGCAGCTCATGGGCGCCATCCGCGACCAGATCGTGGCCGCCAGGCCCGACGTCGTCTTCGTGGCGCTCGGGTCGCCCAAGCAGGAGCGGGTCATCGAGCAGCTGATGCCGTCGCATCCCGCCGCGTGGTGGCTCGGGGTCGGGATCAGCTTCAGCTTCGTCGCCGGCGAAGTGCAGCGGGCGCCCCGCTGGGTGCAGAAGCTCGGCTTGGAGTGGGTGCACCGCATGGGGCAGGAGCCCGGCCGCCTGGCCCGGCGCTACCTGGTCGACGGCGTGCCGTTCGCCGCGCGGTTCCTGCTGCGCAGCGCCTGGCGCGGCCTCCGCGGCGGCCGCGCCTGACTCGCCGGGCGGACGGGCCGGAGCGCCGCCGGCCGAAGACGCGTCAATTTCTTGCGTGGCGTGTGACGAAGGTCCCTTGCGGAGGAGCCTTCGCCTCTACGCACACCCACTGGAATGACGATGAGAACCCCCACCTACCTGCTCCTGGCGGCCCTCAGCTCGACCGGCGCCGCCTCCGCTCAGTACTTCGAAGCCCGCAACTCCGGCATGGGCGGCGTCGGGACGGCGTCGTCGACCTACCTCGCCGCAGGGTGGGGCAACCCGGCGCTGCTGACGAGCTGTGAGGAGACCGACCGCTTCGGGATGATCCTGCCGGCGTTCGGCGCGCGCGCCTACGACGAGACCGGGCTGATGGAGGACATCGACAGCTTCGTCGACGCCTACGACGCGCTCGACAACAACCCGGCGGCGACGCCGCAGGACTACGTCGACCTGGGCAACCGGCTGCTCGCGCTGTCCGGCCGCCGGGTCAACAGCGAGCTCGGCGGCGGCCTCGTCCTGGCGCTGCCGTCGCGGAGCTTCGGCGTCTCGCTCCACGCCCGCAGCTACGCCGACCTGCAGCTGTTCACGGACATCGACCCGAACGACATCAACAGCATCACCGGGGCGGCCCCTGGCGGCGCGCTCCCCGGCCTCAACTCCGAGGCGCGGATCGTCGGCGTCGCGGTCACCGAGATCGGCGTCTCGTTCGCCCAGCGCTTCGAGCTCGCGGGCCTCGCGGTCAGCGTCGGCGTGACGCCGAAGTACCAGCGCGTCGACACCTACAATTACGCGGTCAACGCGGACAACTTCGACGCGGACAACTTCGACGCGGACCAGTTCCGGTCCGACGAAGGCGGCTTCAACGTCGACGCCGGCCTCGCGATCGAGCCCGGCGTCCCCGGCCTGACCCTCGGCGTGATGGCCCGGAACCTGAGCCGACAGACCTTCTCGACGGTGGGCACCGCGGGCGCGGCGTTCGACTACGAGATCACCCCGCAGGTGACGGTCGGAGCCGCCTGGAAGCTCGGCGCGCTGACGCTCGCCGCCGACGTCGACGCGCTGCCGCTCGAGCGCTTCGACAACGACGACCTGATCGCGGCCGGCCAGTCGTTCGTCGACGACGTCCAGCTGCTGCGCTTCGGCGCCGAGCTCGACGTGTTCGGGTGGCTGCAGCTCCGCGGCGGCTACGAGCACGACCTCGAGGACACGCTCAACGGCGCCGTCAGCGCCGGCCTGGGCATCTCGCCGTTCGAGGTGGTCCGCCTGGACATCGCCGGAACCTACGTCGAAGGACAGAGCTACGGCGCCGTCGCGCAGCTGTCGCTGACCTTCTGACGCGATCGACCGGGCGCGCCTCGGGGGCGCCGCGCGCGCCGAAGTCCTCCATCCAGACCCGTCCCGGCGCGGCCGTCGCTCCGGGCCGAAGTCTGCCCGCTCCGCCGCGCGCGCCGTCTCCCGACCGCTGCCCCTCCGCGGCAGCGACGAGCCCGACGGCGCGGCTCCGTTGCTGCGCCGCAGCCCCGCGCGGCGGCCCGGTCACGCGGCCCCGTCTGGGCTCCGGCGACCGCGGACCGCTTTTTTCTTGGCCAGCGCGCGTGCGCGCGGGGCGAGGCGGCCCTTGGGCAGGTGAGCAGGGCGCGCCGCGCGCCCCGCACCCGACCACCGAACGGAACCCTCCCGACCTCGTCATGACCCACACCAAGAACCTCCTCGTCGCCGCCGCCGCCGCCGGCATCCTCGTCACCACCGCCGCAGGCCAGCGCCTCGCCACCTACGACCCCGCGCTGCCGCTGGAGTTCGCGGCCGCCTCGTGCCCGTCGGCGCCGGCCTTCCAAACGCGCCAGAACCTCGCGGCCCGCACGCCGTCGAGCCTCCCGCGCCACGGCGCCATCGCGGCCGACAACGTCAACCGCGTCCTGTTCACCACGACCGGCCGCCCCGCCGACGGCATCGACGCCGTGCCGTTCCTCGCGGTCGGCACCGGCGCGACGCCGACGAACTACCCCGCGCCCCCCGGCTTCGCCCAGGTGACGGGGATGTGCATCGACCCGATCAACCCGAGCGGGACCGACCTCCTGGTCACCGACGGCTACCAGATGGCGCCCTACGACTACGCGACCGGGACCCTGGTGCTGGCGCCTCAGCCGATCCCGGTGCCGACCGGGACCATGGCGACCGGCCTCTGCTTCGACGTCTGGACCCACGACGTCGTGGTCGTCTGCAGCGACGCGACGCTCCTGCGCGTCCCGATCGGCGGCGGCCCCTGGACGGTCAGCCCGCCGGCCGTGCCGGTTCCGCCGCTCGCCACCGGCGTCGCGGTCTGCGGCACCGCGCCGAGCGCGCCGATGGTGTCGTTCTTCGACGGCACCGTCATGGACCCGCAGAGCGGCGCCGTGCTGCCGTTCCCCGGCGCTGCGCTCGGCGCCGTGCGCCGCCACCGCGGCATGACCTTCTTCGCCCGCCCGATCTGGCTGGGCGGCAAGGGCCTGTCGCTCGCGCCCCAGCTCCAGGTGAAGGGCAGCTACCAGGCAGGCTCGATGGACTGCAAGATCGAGACGGAGAACGTCCAGGGCCTGGTGCTCATCGCCGTCGACCTCGCGCCTGCGATGGTCCCGATCGCCGGACACCCGAAGATCGACGGGACGCTGCTGATCAACCCCGGCACCAGCGCGACGGCGGTGTTCCCCCCCGGCCTCCGCTACCTCCCGATCGACCTGAGCAACGCGCCGGCGGGCGCCGCTCTGGTCGCGCAGGCAGCCACGATCGCGGGCGGCCAGTTCCACATGTCGGACGCGGCCTTCTTCCAGACCTGGCTCTGACGCGCTTGTTCCCAGTCGCCGAAGAGCCGGCGCTGCGTGGCCCGAAGCGGCTGCGCAGCGCCGCTTTCGTCTGCGGGCCGACCCTTCAGGCGCGCTCGAAGCGCACCATCACGTTGTCGGTCGGCATCCGGCGAACGCGGACGAGCCGCAGGCCCGCGTCGCCGGCCAACTGCTCCAGCCGGTCGAGTTCGCGCACGCCGAATGCCGGGTCCCGGTCGCGCAGCTGGCGGTCGAACGCGGCGTTGCCCGGAGGCCGCGGCTCACCGGGCAGGAACATCGGCCCGTAGAGGAGCAGCGCGCCGCGCGCCGCCAGGCTGACCGACGCGCCGCGGAACAGGGCCGTGGCCGTCGTGAGCGGCGCGATGTGGACGAGGTTGCAGGCGAAGATCGCGTCGAACGCGGCCGCGGCGAAGGGCCACGGCCGCTCCAGGTCGAGCGCGCGCGGCGCGCGCAGGTTCGGCAGGGCGACGTGGGCGACCCACGCGCGGATGGACACCAGCGCCTCCTCGTCACGGTCCGTCGGCAGCCAGCTCCAGCCGTCGAGCTGCGCGGCGGCCCGCGCGGCGTGCTCGCCGGTGCCGGCGGCGACCTCGAGGCACGAGCCCGCGCGCGGCAGCTCCTCGCACAGCGCGGCGACCACGTCCCGCTGGTTGCGGCCCGCCGACGGAGAGAAGCGGCGGCCCTGCTCGTCGTCCCCGAGCGACTCCAGGCGTACGGGCGGCGGTTCGGCCATCGCTCAGGCTGCTCCGTCCGTTCGTAACGGCGAGCTCGTCGAGGCGAGCCGCCTCACGCGTCGCGCCACTCGTAGGCGCGGGCAGCCGCTTGCTGCTTGAAGTTGGCGCAGGTGAGCGGGACGCCCAGCAGGTCGCCGAGCTCGGCGAGGTCGCGGTCGAAGACCGCCTCCAGCGCGCGCCGCCGCGCGGGCGAGAGCTCCGGTCGCTTCCGCATCTGCCACATGCGCTTGACCCGGTCGCGCAGGCCCTGCGGCAGCAGCTTGCGCACCTGGCTGATGCCCGGCGCGTAGACCAGCGCGTCGCGCAGCGGGTTCTGCCGCATCCGATCCGCGGACACGTTCTGCCGCCCGGCGTCCTCGCGCCAGCGCGGCTCGCCGCGATAACCGAGGAACGCGCAGACCCGCCGCAGCTCGTCGTCCGGCGCCGCGGTGAGCCGGTCGTAGAACACGGGCAGCACCCGCGCTCGGCCGAACGCCGCCAGAAAGGGCTGCAGCTGCATCGCGTAGCGGCCGTAGTCGACGAGCCCCAGGTCGCCGTCGACAGCGTCGTCGATCGGCGCCCGGACCTCGTTCATGGTCCACGCGTGGATGTAGTGCGACACGAGCCGGTCCACGGGATGCCGCATGACGTAGACCAGCCGCACGTCCGGCGCGTGCTCCTGGATGCGCGCGACGGTGTCCGGGTAGGTCGGCAGCTTGGTGTAGTGCGTGCTCGCCTCTCCCCGCAGGTCGCCGACGGCCGCAGCCGAGAACAGGTCGCGGTACCAGTCGAGGCCGCGCGCGTAGACCGGGTCGTCGCTGAAGAAGCACGGCTCCTTCGGGTCGGTGACGAAGATCCCGGGCTGGCCGTTGAGCTGCTCCGCGAGGCTCGACGTGGCGCACTTCATGGCGCCGATCACGAGGAAGTCGACCGGCGCCGTCACGCGCCCCCCCTCGTGCCGCCGCGGGCGTCCGGCATCCGCGCGAACGCGCCCGACCAGGTGTCGGCGCCCTCGCGGTCACAGCGCGCGCGACGGCGCCGCTGGACGAGGGCGCGCAGCTCGTCGACGCACGCTCCCAAGGACCACATCACGTTCGCGCACCAGAGGCCCACCCGGCCGTAGTGCTTGAGGAAGTAGCGCGCGCGCGACGCGTAGAGGTAGGCGGGCGGCCGCTCGCGCGCGGCGACCCGGGACTTGACCTCGCTGCTGCCGCCGCGGGTGTGCACGACGCGCGCCGCCGGCCAGTGCAGGATCTTCCAGCCGGCGGGGCGCATCCGCCGGCAGAAGTCGGTGTCCTCGAAGTACATGAAGTAGCCGTCGTCGAGCAGCCCGACCTCGTCGAAGACCTCCTTCTTGATCATCACCGCGGCGAAGCTGGTCCACTCGTGCAGCGCCGGCGCGTCGTCGAGCGGCTGGCTGACGACGTAGGAGCGGAACAGGCGGGTCACGACGCCCGTCGCCGCCCCGCGGATCAGCTCGCTCGCAGGCGTGTGGTAGCGGAAGCAGCTGCGCTGGGGGTCGCCGTCGGGCCCCTCGAGCCGCGGCGAGACCATGCCGACGCGCGGGTCGCTCGCGAGGCCCTCCAGCAGGTCCGCGAGCGCGCCGGGGCGCACGACGGTGTCGCTGTTGAGCAGCAGGTAGGCGTCCGCGTCGACCGACTCGATGCCGAGGTTGTTGCCCGCCGAGAAGCCGCCGTTCTGCTCCGATCGGACCAGCCGGGCCCACCCCGTCCACCCGCGGCGCGCCAGCTCCGACGCGACGTGGTCGGCCGAGCCGTCACCCGAGGCGTTGTCGACGACGACGACCGCGTCGCGCGCGCCGTCCACTTGTCCTTCGAGCGACGCGAGGCACGCGAGCACGAGCTCGGGGGTCCTGTAGTTCAGGACCACGACGGCGAGCCGGCGGCGACGGGAGGCTTCGGACATCGGAGGCGGGCTTCGGCGGAGCCAGGCGCGGCGCGGGTTCAGGAGAGTGGATTTACGGGAGGCCGACAGGGGCGACGCAGAAGTCTAGCCTCTGAACTCCCCGAGGCGCCGTTGCAGCGGCGCCTCGCGGGCACTCCGTTCCGGATTGAGGCGACGGCTGCCTCCGGTCGCGCCGCGCCAGGTGCAAGTCCCCGCTGCCAAGGCGATACTGGCGCCGCTATGCACCTCCACTCCTCGCAGGCCGTCAGGGCGCTGCTCCTCGCGCTGGGCCTCGCAGGCGCCGCGGGCGCGCAGCTCAACCCGTTCGTGTTCTACCCCCAGGACCCGGAGCGCCAGACCGTCACCTGCACCTCCTACGTCGGCCGTCCGAACGGGAACGCGCAGGCCGAGGCGATGATGGAGGTCTCGACCGAGCACTTCCGCGGCGTCGGCGACGCCAACGGCCCGATCTGGCTCTACGGGGTCTACCACTGGATCGCCGACGAGCGCCTCAGCACGACCGAGACCTACGACCTCGTCGTGCGCGACGCCGACCCGAACGGGCCCGGACCCGACATGTCGGCCGCGGGAGAGGCGCTGCGGATCAGCGGGCTGTCGACCCCGCCCTCCACCAACCCGGCCCGCGGCACCTGGATCACCTACGAGGGCTTCGGCGCGCAGGCGCCGCTCACGATGCTGCCCGCCTTCGCGCCGATCGAAGGTCGCTACTACGTCGGCGTGGACCTGCCCGCCGACCCGCTCTGGCCCGCGACCGACGGGCACGCGCTGTTCCGCGCCGACCTGCTCAGCGCGGGCACGCCCGCGACCCTCGGAGAGAACGAGCGGCTGGGCGCGCCCGACCCGACCTGGGGCGGCAGCGTCGGCGGCGCGGCCTACACCACCCCCTGGACCTACATCCTGGGACCGCTGGTCACCTCCCCGCTCCTGCACGTCGGCGGCATCGACCCGCTCAGCACCCGGCTCGGCGCGCCCGGCGCCAACCTCGGCATGAACGGGCTCTACCCCGACAACTCCGGCGCCCCGCGCTGCGACGGGCTGATGTTCCGCGTGACCGACTCCATCGCGCCGAACGGGGTCGTGTTCCTCGGCGCCCAGCTCGGGTTCCAGCCGCCGCAGTTCGTCTGGCCGCTGATCGGCACGCTGATCGGGCACAGCTTCCTCGGCGACGAGAACCTCGCGATCCCGCTCGGCGTGACCTCGCTCAGCGGGGGCGAGGTCGACCTGCCGATCGCAGCGCCCGGGACGATTCCCGCGGCGATGATCGGCAGCGACGTGGTCTTCCAGAGCATCGTGTGGGACACGAACATCCAGCTCGCCGCGTGGACCAACGCCCAGGCGGTGCACCTGTGATGCGCGCGCTGCTGCTCCCGATCGCCGCCGCTGCGGCGGTCGCGGCGGTCGCGGCTCCGTTCGCGGAGGACGCGCGGCAGCCCCGACCGACCCCGGCGGCGCGGGAGGCGACGCCCCGTGGAGCCCCGCCGGCGGCGGCGCC
>JBMHDP010000058.1:0-4986 GCA_049889335.1 Planctomycetota bacterium | reverse complement strand
GGCAGCGTCGCGAAGTCGCGCAACCTGTATCCGCGCTTCCTCTCGTTCGTGCAGGACGCGATGCAGGACCTGGAGCGGCGCGGCCACCGGGTCCGTCTGCGCGCGGTCGTCTACCACCTCGGCGAGAACGACATGTCCTGGACGCCGTTCCGGCAGCGCGCCGCGCAGCGGCTGGGCGAGGTCGCGGTCCAGCTGCGTAGAGACCTGAAGATGCCGCGGCTGCGCTGGATCGTCAGCCAGCAGCGGCCGACCGACCACAAGGACGTCAACCGCGTCGACCCGGTGGCGATGGTCCGGGCGCTGTGCGACGGCGACCGCTACATGGACCACGTCGAGGCGTTCGAGCCGCCGCCGCAGCCCAAGCAGCTGGTGTTCGACACGGCCGGGGTGGTATGGCTCGGCCAGCTGCTGGCAGAAGCGGCGCAAAAGTAGCGCGCGAGCCCGCGCCGCGACCGGTTGGGCGCCGTAGGCTGGGCGCATGCGCGTCCTCCGTTTGTCGCTCTTGGCGCTGCTGCTCGTCGGCCTGGTCACGGCCCAGCAGCGCCGCCCCAACGTCGTCGTGCTCTACGGCGACGACGTCGGCTACGCCGACCTCGGCTGCTACGGCGCCGAGAAGATCCCGACGCCCAACCTCGACCGCCTCGCGAGCCAGGGGCTGCGGTTCACCGACGGCCACTGCTCGGCGGCGACCTGCACGCCGTCGCGGTTCTCGCTGCTGACCGGCGTGCACGGCTTCCGCCACAAGGTCCGGGTGCTGCCGCCCGACGCGCCGATGACGATCCAGCCGAACATGTTGACGCTGCCAGCCGTCTTCAAGGCGAAGGGCTACCGCACCGCGGTGGTCGGCAAGTGGCACCTGGGCATCGGCGCGAAGGGCGAGAAGGTGGACTGGAACGGCGTGGTGTCGCCCGGGCCGCTGGAGGTCGGCTTCGACTACTCGTTCCTGATGCCGTCGACCAACGACCGCGTGCCGTGCGTCTACCTCGACGGCCACCGGGTGGTGGGGCTCGACCCGACGGACCCGCTGTTCGTCGGCAAGCGCCCCGACGGCTTCACCGGTACGGTCTACCCTGACGGCAAGAAGGACCGCGCCGCGATGACCTACTACGCGTCGAGCCACGGCCACGACATGTCGGTGATCAACGGTATCGGCCGCATCGGCTACATGTGGGGCGGCAAGCGCGCGGTGTGGGACGACGAGACCATGGCGGACGTGTTCGTCGACAAGGCGGTCGCGTGGCTCGGCGAGCAGGAGCCGGGGGAGCCCTTCTTCCTCTACTTCAGCAGCCAGGACATCCACGTGCCGCGCGCGCCGCACCCGCGCTTTCGCGACAAGAGCGAGCTCGGCTACCGGGGTGACGCGATGGTGCAGCTCGACTGGGCCTGCGGCCGGATCCTCGCGGCGCTCGACGCGCAGGGGCTCACCGACGACACCATCGTGATCTTCTCCTCGGACAACGGGCCGGTCTACGACGACGGCTACGAGGACGGGACCACGGTGCTCACGTCGACCAAGGAGTCCGACCGCGGCCACGACGGCTCGGGTCCGTATCGCGGCGGCAAGTACCAGGTCTACGAGGGCGGCACGCGCGTGCCGCTGATCGTGCGGTGGCCCGGCGAGGTCACGCCCGGCGTCAGCGGCGCGACCGTCAACCAGATCGACCTGCTGGCGTCGTTCGCCGGCATGCTCGACTACGAGCTGCCGGCGGACCAAGCGATCGACTCGCGCGACACGATGGCGGCGTTCCTCGGGGAGGACGAGGACGGGCTGCCGTTCATGATCGAGGAGGCGCGTCGGCTGGCGCTGCGCGTCGGCGACTGGAAGTTCGTGCAGCGTCGCCCGCGGAACAAGAAGGGCAAGCCCGAGCTCTACGACCTGTCCGAGGACGTCGGCGAACAGCGGGACCTCGCCGCGGCCCAGCCCGAGCGGCTCGCCGAGATGAAGGCGATGCTGCAGGCGCTGGTCGCCTCGGAGCGCGGCGTGCGAGGCTTCCGGTAGCGCGACGCCGCACAGGGTCTGCGCAGACGCGACAGGGTCTGCCCATACGTGGAGCGGGGGGGGGGGGCGGGGGGGGGGGGGGGGGGGGGGTGGGGGCGGGGCCCCGCCCCTCTGGGCCCCCCAACCGCCCCCGGGGGCGGGGGGGGGGGGTGTGGGGGGGCCCCGCTTGGTTCCGGATGGCCCCTGCTGGCAGGCAGGGGGAGGGCCCCTCGACTACGAGGCGGCCTTCTTGAACTTCCGGAGGCGGAGCTTGGCCGTCTTGGCCAGCGCCGCTTCGACCTTGTCCTTGGTCACGGCCTTCTTGTCCTTGACGTAGACCAGGGCCTTGCCGTTGAGGCCGTTGGGGTGGACTCGGATGACACCGTCCAGCTTGCTCAAGACGTCACGCGTCTCGATGGCGGTGCCCATTCAACCAAGGCCGGAGACCGAGCACTCGTAGACGACCGCCGCCTTCTCGACGTCGACCTCCTTGAGCGCCTTGACGCGGATACGGCCGGCTCGCTTCTTCTCGAGCCAGAGGTTCAGGTCGGCGAGCTCGGGCACGCGCTTCTTGCTCTTCGCTTCGAAGTAGCCGACGCCCGTGGTGTCGAAGACCAGGTTCTTGATGTCCTTGTGCTTGGTGAGGATCGAACTGACCCTCTTTGCCTGAGAGGCAGCGCCTCAACCAGAGATACCGGAGCACTCAATCCGCCACAGCTTCTCGGTGTTCGCCTTGCTCTCGACCTCTTGGCCCTTGGTCTGGGCCACGGCCGGGATCGCCAGCGCGCACACCGCAAGCACAGCACTTGCAGTCAGTCGCATTGTTCTTTCGTAAGTAGGGGCACGGGCTGCCTGGCAGCCAGGGCCGGATCATCGGACATCGGGGACCTTCAGGCAAACCCCGACTGTGTCGTAGGTTGCGCTACGCAGGGGGAGGCAGCCTGGATGCAGTCAGAATCGCCACGCCGGCAGGCGCCGGGGCGGCAGGCGGTCGGCGAGCGACGCACGTAGGACCGCAATGGGAATGGAGTTGTGGCGGAGGACCCGATCGTGGAAGGCGCGCTCCGTGAGGGCTCCAGCGCCGACCAGCTGTCGGTGGAGGGCCCGGAGCTGGAGGCCGCCGAGCATGTAGGCTGCCTGGTAGAGCGGCGGGTAGGCGCCGCCGACCGAGCGTCGGACCTCGCCTTCAGCGGCGGCGCGCTCGTGCCCGACCCGATCGATGAGGTACTCGACGCACTCCGGGCCGCTCCACTCGCCGAGGTGGAAGTTCAGCGAGAACACGATGCGGGCGCAGCGGTGCTTGCGCCAGTAGAGCATGCCGACCTTGTCCTTCGCGCTCTGGGCGAGGCCCAGGTCGTAGAGCCGCATCTCCCAGTAGAGCGCCCAGCCCTCCATCCAGAAGGGCGTCCGGAACGGCGCGCGCCACGTGGCGTGTCGGGCCTGCGAGTACTGCTGCAGCCAGTGGCCGGGGATCAGCTCGTGGTGCACGGTCGCGCGGCAGAAGTGCTCGTTGTTGCTGCGCAGCGCCTGCAGCTTCTCGATGTGCGCCATCGCGTCGGTCGGGAAGCTCACCTGGATGGTGTTCCCGCCGAGGAAGAACGGGTTCACCTTCTGGGCCTCGCGCGACATCATCGACATGCGCCAGCACTCCTTGGCGAGCGCGGGGATCGTCAGCAGGTCGCGCGCCTCGAGGAAGTCGATCGCCTCGTGGGCGAGCTCCTTGATCAGCTTCGGCTGCTCACCGGGGTCGCGGTGGCTCTGCTTGGTCTGCTCGAGCGCCTCGCGCCAGTCGTCGCAGCCGAGCTCGGCTGAGGCCTTGGCCATCTCGGCGTCGCACCAGGCGAACTCTCGCTCGGCGATCTCGACCAGCTCTTGAGGCGTGTAGGGGATCCACTCGAACGTCAACGCCTGCTGCAGCGCTTCCTCGCCGACGGGGTCCCCGATCAGCGTCCGGTCGACCTCCCGGCTGCCGCGGGGCAGCGTGCGCAGCGCCGCGCCGAGCTGCTCGAAGTTCGCGTCGGCCTGCTCGTGCGGCGCGCGCACCCACCAGGAGAACTGCGGGTCGTAGCCGTCGCGGTACCGGAACCAGCCGCGGAGCGCGCGCCGCAGCCCTGACAGGCGCCGGGCGGCGCGCTCCCGCAGCGGCGGCGGGACGTGGTCGAGGTCTCCTCGCCGCAGCCGGTCCAGCACCTCAGCCGCTGCGTGCGCGATGCCGTCGACCGCCTCGGCGGTGCTGCGGGCGTCGACGTCCTCCAGCTTGCGGCGGGACTCGGACAGCGCGGTGACCTCGGCCGCGAACGGCAGCAGGGACGTGAGCTCGGCGTCGCGCCGCTGCTCTTCTCGCAGCTCGTGGAGCTCGCGACGCAGGTGGTTCTCGAACAGGATCCAGTCGACGCGGCCCGCGCGCCCCAGCTGCTCGAAGTCGATCTCGTCGAGCTCGCGCAGCTCCGCGCGGAACCGTTTTCTCAGCCGGTCGCGGCGTTCGGCCGACATCGGCGCGTCGTAGCGGCGCTCGAGGTCGGCGCGGTCGGCGGAGAAGGTCTCGATGCGCTCGCGCAGCTCGCTCTGCTGCGCACAGAGCGGGACGGCGAGGAGTGCGGGCGCGAGCAGCGCGGCGAAGGGACGCATGGCCGGATGCTACCCGGCCGCGGGGCAGCTTCCGCCGCTCAGCCGCGCAGGTCCTGGACGACCTCGCTCGCCGACGGACCGACGCCCGCGTCCTGCTGGTAGAGCGTGCTGCCCTCGACCCGCGGGACGTCCAGGTGTCGCACGACGCAGCGCAGCTTCTCGCTGCGGCGCGGCTGCTCCTGCTCCGGATCGGCGGGCAGCGCCAGCACGTACCACCACCACGCGACGTGGGGGCGCAGCGCCTGCCACTGGTCCTCGGGAACGCAGAAGGTGTCGGCGTCGCCGGGGACTTCGAAGACGCGGTTCTCCGGGTGGTGGGTGCCGCCGAAGCCCAGGACGAGCACGTAGCGCGCGACCTGCATGTCGGGCGCCTGCCACCG
>JBMHDP010000057.1:0-5141 GCA_049889335.1 Planctomycetota bacterium | reverse complement strand
CCGCGGCGCCGCGGCCAAGCACGTCGACCGCGCGCGCCCGTGGTCGGGCGTCCGGCTGGCGTGCTGCGGCGACGGCGGCGAGCTGTACCGGCCGCTGGGCCTCGGCGCGATGCTGGTGTTGGAGCGCGTGCTGGTGCCCGCCGCCCGAGCCGCGCGCACGCCGACCGAGCGGCTCGTGGTGCTGACCGACGCGCTGCAGGCCTCCTTGGAGCGCATGCCGCGGCAGCATCGGGAGACCCAACAGAACGTGCGGCGGGCGGTCGCCGCCGTCGAGGCGGTCGCTGAGCGCGGCGCGGTGATCTTCCGCGACGGGGCGGCGCTGCATCGGGCCCAGCGTGACCGCCCCCGCTGGCTGCTCGGCGGCGGCTTCGAGCTCGAGCTCGAGCTCGACGGCCCGCTGGCCCCCCGCCTGCAGCTGTTCGCGGGTCGCAGCCCCTTGCCGATGGTCGAGTGGACCCTGAACGCGGCCGGCGCCGCCTACCTGACGAATCCGAACCCCGATCAGCTGGGCAAGCGCTGGCACGGCAACGGCACGCGGATGCCGCGCGTCGCGCCCTCGCTGCAGGTGCGCGAGCACCTGGAGGAGCGCCCGCGCGCGCTCGGCCTGCTGCGACGCCTCGCCGGCGCGGGCGATCGCTAGAAGACCCCGACGCTCGCGCGCAGGCCGTTGCTGCTGGTGGCCGTCGTGATCGACAGCGTGGGGTCGAGCGTGAGGACCACCAGCTGCTGGTCGAAGGTCTGGCCGGGGATCGCGGACTCGCTCGGGATCGGGACCTCGAGCGCCACCTCGCCGGCCGCGGGCAGCACGACGCGGAGGAGGTCCGGCGCGGCCGACAGCAGGCACCCGGGGGCTGCCTGCGGCAGCAGCGCCGGCAGCGGCAGGTTGGTCGCCGCGAAGCCCGTTACGGCGACCGCGACGTCGCCGCTCTGCAGGCCGACGCCGCGGGCGCGGAAGACGCCGCCGCTCCAGGCCGCGGCCTCCGGGGTGAGCGTCACGCCGCCGCAGGGGGCGCCGAGCGGCGCGACGCCGGCGGGGCAGGGCGTCGTGAGCCGCGCGACGAAGCTGCTCGTCTGCCCCCCTGCAGCGGTGAAGGTCCCGCCGGCATAGAGGCCGTCACGGCCGAAGCAGACGGCGTCCGCCGGGTTGTCGAGGCCGCCGTCCAGCGGGACCCAGCCGACCCCGTCGAAGCGCGCGACGTGGTCGACGGCGACGCTGCCTGCGCTGCTGAAGGCGCCCGCGGCGACGAGGTCCCCGTTGGGCAGGAACGTCAGGGCTTCGACCGGCGCGTCGGTGCCCGCCGCCAGCGGCAGCAGCGCGCTCCCGTCCCACGCGGCGAGGTTGTCCGCGGCGACGCCGCCGGCCGCCGTGAAGTTGCCGGCGACGATCAGCGCGCCGCTCGGCGCCCGGGCGAGGTCGTAGACCGGGCCGTCGGTGCCGCCGCCGACCGCGCTCCAGGTCGCGCCGTCCCAGCGGGCGAGCCGGCTGATCGGCTGTCCGTCGACGAGGTCGAAGCCGCCGCCGACGTAGACGTCGCCGTTGTCGGCGATGTGCAGCGCGCGCACCGGCGCGTTGACCCCGCCGCCGTAGGCGCTCCAGGTCGCGCCGTCGAACTCGGCGACGCCGTTCGCGAGCACGCCGCCCGCGTGGGTGAAGCTCCCCCCTGCGACGACGTGGCCGTTCGGCCGCACGGCGAGGCACCAGACGGCGCCGTCGGTGCCGCCACCCAGGCTGCTCCAGGCCGCGCCGTCCCAGCGCGCGATCCAGTTCGCCGTCACGTTGCCCGCGGTGACGAAGGAGCCGCCGACCAGCAGGTCGCCGTTCGGCGCGCGCGCGAGGGCGCGGACCGCGTCGTCGGTGCCGCCGCCGACCGGTTGCCAGAAGACCCCGTTGAACTCCGCGAGGTGATCGCAGGCCACACCGCCCACGCTGGCGAAGTCCCCGCCTGCGATGACGCCGACCGGGGTCGGCAGCAGGGCGCGGACGCGCGCGTCGGCGCCGCCGCCGATCGGCTGCTGCCAGGTGAGCGGGCACTGGCCCGCTGCGGACGCGGCGAGCGCGCCGACGACGAGCGCGAGGAGCGAGGAAGGCAGCGGCATGGTGGTCGAGAGCAGCAGGCCGCTCCAGCCTACCTAGTCGTCGCCCGGCGTGTCGTCGCGCCCGTGGGGAGAAGTGCCCGTGTCGAGGTGTATTGGCGTGGAGAAGTGCCGCCGTGGAGAAGTGCCCGACGCCTCAGCGTCGGGCGTCGGCGGCGTCCCGCGCCCGCTTGGAGCGGTGCTCGCGCAGCGCCGCCGTGACGTCGGCGTCCCGCTCGTCCATCTTCAGGAGCGCGTCGAGCGCCGACTGCGTCTCGGTCGCGCCGATCGCCAGCAGCACCATGCGGCGGTCCTCGCTCTTGCCGAGGTTTCGCAGGCGACGGCTGAGGACCTCGGTGGCCTGCTCGCCGTGCAGCACCTTGCTGATGCGGCCGAGGCAGCGCGCGTAGCGGGGGTCCGTGACCGGGCCGAGCGAGACGGCGAGCGCGTCGACGAGCCCGCCGAGGCGCTGCTCGGCGCACAGCGTGGCCAGCGCGATCTTGTAGTCGATGTCTTCGACCTCGCCGGTCGCCCGAGCGGTCAGGCGGCTCCAGTGCACGCCGGCGAGCTTGCCGCGCAGGTCGCTGCGCTCGGTCAGGTAGCGCGCGGCCTCCGAGCGCACCCGGGGGTCGCCGTCGACCGCGAGCTGCGCCAGCGCCGACGCGGTCACGCCGGGCGGCGCGCCGCGCTCTGCGGCCGCCAGCAGGCGCGCCAGGCGCACGACCGGGTCCTGGTCGCGCTCGCCGCCGATCAGCGGGTGGCTGCCCGCCCAGCTGACCATCTTGAAGTAGGGGGCGCCGCGGCTCGGCAGCCCGAGGCGCTGCGCGACGGCGCTCGCGTCGAGCAGGCAGTACAGCCGGCTCTGTCGGGGCGTCGGGCGGCTGTGCAGCGAGAGCTTGGGCCAGTCGAGCACGGTCACGGCGCGCTCACCCTCGAGGCCGCGCACGGCCTCGAGGACCTGCACGCGGTGCAGCGTCAGCGAGTCTCCGTGAGGGGTCTTGCCGACCTGACGGCCGACGATCACGGCGTCCGCCGAGGCGAGGCCGCGCCGGAGGTCCTGCCCGGTCGTCGCGGCCGCGAGCGCCAGCGCGGCGCACACGAGGTAGAGGGATCGCATCATCAGTTGCCGTAGAAGACCTGCTCGCGCAGGTAGGCCATGTTGAGGGTGTTGAACGCCGTGTCGAAGCTGGTCGCCGTCGTGTAGGACAGGCCGGGGCTCATGACGTTGGTGGCGCCCGAGGGGAACAGGCTCGCGTTGCGGATGTGTCCGTTGGCGGAGCCGGGGAAGTTGACGCTGTCGTCGCCGTAGAGCCCGGTCGGCATCGGACCGTTCTCGACGAGGCCGACCGAGTGGCCGCACTCGTGCGCGGTCACGGTGGCCGTGAACCGGGCGAAGTCGGTGATCGCGCGGTCGATCGCCGCCGCGCGCGCGTCGGCCAGAGCGCCCGTCAGCCGGTCGGCGTCGAGCGGGTCGTCGCCGACGGGCGCGCCGCCGAGCGCGGCGGTGAAGGGGTCGAAGGTGACGCGGAAGTTGGTGACCGAGGGGCTGCGGAGCCCGGAGTCGACGATCGTGTGCAGGAACACCCCGAGGCGGCTCCCGAAGAAGTCGTCGTCGGTGTTGTCGTTCTGCGTGGTGTTCGACGGATCGAAGATCGCGAGCCCCAGCACCCCGCTGCCGCCGGCCTGGTCCGCCGAGCCCGCGACGCTGATCGCGCTGTAGCCGAGCGAGCCGTAGGCGACGTTGGTGCTGCCCTGGAACGAGCCCGGCGGCCGCGTCAGCGTGAACGTGACGTTCGCGCCGCTGTAGTAGCTCGCGAGGTCTGCCAGCAGCGCGGCCTTGAACAGCGCGAGCACGACCTCGTTGCTGTCCATGCCCGCCTGCACGTTCGGGGTCGGCGTCGCCGACGTGAGCCCGAGCACCTGCAGCAGGTCCTCGAAGTCTCCGACCCCGTTCGGGCCTGGCGTCACGTCGACCTGGACGCCGGCGCCGCCGGGCGAGGTCGCGTACGACTCGAGGTCGCGGCCGAAGTCCACGAACCAGACCTGGCTCGGGTTCGCGCCGGTCTCGAACGGCTGCAGCGCGTCGGTGAACGGCCGCACGGCGAGCGAGAACGAGGCGGGCGGCGAGGAGAGGCCGCTCACGTCCGCGACGATGGCCGTGAGCGTCAGCGGGCCCGCAGGGAACTGGACCGTCGACGGCACCCGGTAGGTCGCCTCCGAGCCGGTCGCCTCGACCTCGATCAGATACGGCGCGAGGTCCGCACCGGCCGGCTGGCTGCCGGCGCTGGTCTGCACCGCGACGTCAGCGGTGACGACGGTCTGCGAGGTCGCGACGGCGGTGTTGTCCGAGTACTCGAGGTCCAGCTCCCAGCCGTTGGTCGGGACCTGCAGGATCCCGCCGGCGGGGCCTTCGCCGTTGAGGGCGTCGTCGATGTCCGCGATCGTCACGTCGTCGATGCTGGGCGCGGCGCCGTCGCTGGTGTTGATCGTGACGGGCTCGCCGCCGCCTCGCGGCGGGGTGGAGGCGCCGCCGACGACGTCGTTGCCGGCGCTCAGCGCGATGCTGGACGCGCCCGGGGTGAGCTGGACGCCCGCGCCGAGCGTCACCCGCACCGTGTTGGCGCTGAGCAGGGTCGGGGGCGCGGTGACGTCGCCGAGCGTGTCGGCGGCGTCCAGCGTGACGTCTTCGTCGGTCAGCAGCGCGCCGGTGCGGAGCGCGACGGGCTGGGAGAACGCCAGCACCAGCGCGTCCCCGGCGCTCGGCGTCGCGCTGCCGCCGGCGAAGGCCGCGGCCACGAGGACCGGTGAGGAGGTGTCGTCGCCTCCGCCTCCGCCTCCGCCGCCGCCGCCGCAGCTGGCGAGGGCGAGCAGGAGCAGCGCCGTGAGATTCTGCTGATGCGAACGGTGCTTCGTTCCGATCATGGTTGTAGGGCCACGTGGGCGTTGTGGGCGGCGCACCGATACGGGCGCGCAGGGGCTGCGGCGCCGAGGAGCGGCGGGGCCGACGGGCGCCCGCTGCTGCGCCCCTGGCGCGAGCCGTCGGAGCGCGCGGCCGCCGAGGCCGGGCG
>JBMHDP010000056.1:0-5437 GCA_049889335.1 Planctomycetota bacterium | reverse complement strand
CTGCCGCTGCTGCACCTCGGCAACGTGCTGATGGTGACGGTGGCCGCGGTCGCGACGGCGGCGCTCGCGATGCGCGTCTGCGCGGGCGGTCCGCTGCGCGCCGTAGTCGCCGGGCTGGTCGCGGGGGCGGCGGTCGCGCTGCACCCGTCGGCGATCGAGCCCGCGACCTGGATCCTCAGCCGCACGACGGCGCTGCAGATGGCGTTCACAGCGCTGGCGCTCGCGTCGTATGTGCGGGCGCTCGACGGCGGCGCGCGCTGGCCGCACCTCTTGCTGCTGGCGCTCGCGCTCACGACCAAGGAGGGGGCCGTGACCGCGCCGTTCTCGATGGTGCTGCTCGACGTGCTGCACCGGCGCGGCGTCACGGTCGCTGCGCGGGCGCGCGCGGCGCTGCCTGCGTTCTGCGTGCTCGGCGCCTACTTCGCGCTCCGGATCGCGCTGCTCGGTCAGGTCGGCAAGTCGGGGGACCCCGTCGCGGTCCTCGAGCGCGCCGACAACTTGCTCGTCCGCGCCGCCGACCTGTTCGCGCCGCCTTCGCCGGGCGGCGGCGGGCGGCCCTGGTGGATGCTCGCGCTCTGGGGCGCGGTCGCCGCGGGGCTCCTGCGCGGCCTGGGCGCGCGCGGGGTGGCGCTGCTGCCTTGGGCGGTGCTGCTGGTCGCGCCCGCGAGTCACGTCGAGGTGATCGCGGGGCGCCTCGACGGCCGGCTGCTGTTCGACGCCGTGCCGTTCGTCGCGCTCGCGGCGGGGTTGGCGGTAGCCGGCGTCGGCCGCGCCGCCGCGCGCGCGCTCGGGGCGCTCGCGGGCCTCGCCGTCATGCTGCTTCCGGCCGGTACTGCGCTGGGCTGGCAGCAGACCTACGTCGACGAGTCGCGCGTGGGCCGGGCGCTCCGACGCGAGCTCGCAGAGACGGCGGCAGGCGCGACGGGCGGCGCGCCGCTCGCCGTCACCGGGCTCCCGGTGCTGCCGCTCTACCACTTCAAGCTGTGGGGGCTGCTCGGCCAGCGTCCGCACCAGCGCCAGGACCTCCACGTCGTCGGCATGCCGGACCTGCTGTTCCCGCCGCTCGACCAGCCGGAGCAGCTGGGCGACGCGACGGCCGTGCACGCGCTGTTCGCGAGCGGCGGCCGGCTCGCCACCTGGCAGCCCGACGAGGAGCGGTTTGCAGCCGTCGCGCCGCCGCGCGCCGGGACCTGTGAGATGGTGCGGCAGGGCCCCGGGTTCGTCCCGAGCGAGCCGTGGCCCGGCCCGTCGGTCGCGGCCGTAGAGGTGCGGCTGCCGAAGGGCGCCCAGGCCTCGCGCGCGCGCCTCAAGCTCGCGGCCGACCTCCCCGACGGTCGCGCTATGCCCTGGCTCGAGCAGCCGGTGGTCGACGGCGCGTGTTGGTTCGACACGAGCCGCGCGTTCGCGCCGATCCTGTTCGAGAGCGTCGGGATCCCGTTCGCAGGGATCGTCGTCGAGGTCGACGGCGCGCCGCCGCCGGCAGAGCTGCGGGTGGTGGTGCACGGCGCTGTCGAGGTGGTGGAGGGCAGCGGGGCTGTCGCGGGCGAAGAGCTCGAACGCGACGCGTTGCCGCGCCTGCTGCGCCCGCCACCGGAGCTCCGTCACGACCTGCGCCTACACGTCCTGCTGCCGACCGGGGTGCGTTCGGCGCCCGCGTTCGACGCGGTGCTCGCGGATGAGCTGCGCTACGCGTGGGAGCTGACGGCGCCGCTCGACGTGCAGTGGTTCTGGACCGGGCGGCGTCGGAGAGGCGGCCGCCCATGCGTCACGCGGCTCGACTGGGCGCGCGTGCGCTGACGGTTCGCCGGGCGGCGGCAGCTCCGACCGGTGCGTGTTCTGCGGCCTAGCGGTGCTCCGCCGACGCGGTCGCGAGCCTCGCCATCGCGGCGCGGCGGCCGTCGTCGCCCATCTTGTTCCAGCGCTTCATGCAGCTGTTGCAGCAGAACGAGACCGTCTGTCCTTCGAACTGCGCCGTGGGGCCGCCGTCGGCGTCCTCCATGCTGATCACGCAGAGCGTCGTCTGGTGCTCGGCGCCGTCGCCGTCGGCGTGGAACATCGAGCAGCCGGAGGAGAGGAGCGCGGCCAGCGCCGCGACGAGGAGCTTGGTGGGGGACTTCATGGCGCTCGTGGTATCGCTCAGGCTCGCCGCGCGGATTCGGCCCGGCCCGAATCCCGAACGGTCGGGGCGTTGTATCGCGGCCGTGGATGGCCTGAGATCTCAGCATGAACGCGACGGTCCTCCGTGCTCTCTCGTGCTCGCTCCTGCTCTCCGTCGCGACGGCGCAGCAGGCCTTCTGGCCCGAGGACTGGAAGGACACGGCCGCGCCGCTCGAACAGAGCGTCGCGTTCGCGCTCTACACGACCCACGCCGACACGCTGAAGCTGACCGCGCAGCTCTACCCGCTCCCGGACGGCGTCGACCGCGACGTGGTGCTGTCGGTGCGGCCGCAGAAGACCTGGAACGCCGCGTGGCGCGAGGTCGCTCGCGTGAAGGTCGACGAGACGGACTACGGCTGGCCGCAGGAAGGCGTGAAGCGCTGGCTGGCGCACTTCCGCGTCGACGGCTGGGACATGACGCGTGACTTCGACTACCGGGTCACGGCCGCGGGCGGGGCGGCGACGTTCGAAGGCAAGATCCGCCGCGACCCGGTCGAGAAGCAGGTGGTCCTGGTCGCGTCGCTGAGCTGCAACGACAACGTGCACCGCGGCCCGCGCCAGGACATCGTCGACAACCTGCGCCACCAGGACCCCGACCTGGTGTTCTTCGCCGGCGACCAGAGCTACGACCACAAGCGCCACTTCCAGGCGTGGCTCCTGTGGGGGCGCCAGTTCGTCGACCTGACGCGTGACCGGCCGACGGTCACGATCCCCGACGACCACGACATCGGCCAGGGCAACGTCTGGGGTGCCGGCGGCGTCAAGGCCGACAACGCTGCGGGCGACAGCGGCGGCTACCACTACTCTGCGGACTACGTCAACGCGGTGCAGGCGGCGCAGTGCTGGCACCTGCCGGACCCGGTCGACCCGGCGCCGGTCGCGCGCGGCATCGGCGTCTACTTCACGGCGCTCAACGTCGGCGGCGTCGGCTTCGCGGTGATCGAGGACCGCAAGTTCAAGACCGGCCCGCGCGGCCTGATCGCCGGCAAGCAGGGCCGCTCGGACCACTTCAACGACCCGGAGTTCGACACCTCGCGGCTCGACGTGCCCGAGGCGAAGCTGCTGGGCGAGCGCCAGCTCTCGTTCCTCGAGCGGTGGACCCAGGACTGGACCGGCGTCGAGATGAAGGCCGTGCTGTCACAGACGGTGTTCGCCAACGCGGCGCACCTGCACGGCCTCGGCGTGCGCGGCAAGGACGCGCAGAAGATGCTGCAGAAGCGGCCCGGCATGCGGCTGATCGCGGACCTCGACAGCAACGGCTGGCCGCAGACCGGCCGCAACCGCGCGCTCGCGACGATCCGCAAGGGCTTCGCCACGATGCTGTGCGGCGACCAGCACCTCGCGACGCTGATCCACCACGGCGTCAACGAGTTCGGCGACGCCGGGGTGTCGTTCGTCTCGCCTTCGATCCTCAACCACTACGGCCGCGCGTGGTCGCCGCTGGGCGAGCCCGAGCGCGCCATCGAAGGCGGGCTGCCGATGCGCGGCGACTATCGGGACGGGTTCGGCAACAAGATGACCATGCTCGCCTACGTCAACCCGGACGCGGACCGGCTGCACGCGACGACCGAGGACGGCGAGCAGTGGGGACCCGCGGCCGAGGGCTACGGGCTGGTCGCCTTCGACAAGGCCGCGCGCACGATGCGATACGAGGTCTGGCCGCGCATGGTGGACGTCGCGGCCGGCGCCGAGCCCTACGAGGGCTGGCCGGTGACGCGCACCCAGGCGGACCAGTACGGGCGAACGGCGCGCGCCTGGCTGCCGACGATCGTCGTCCGCGGCGCCGAGCACCCGGTCGTGCAGGTGGTCGACGAGGCGACCGGCGACGTCGTCTACACCCTGCGGATCCGCGGCCGGCGCTTCACCCCCAAGGTCTTCAAGCCGGGCGTCTACACGGTGCGGGTCAGCGTGCAGCCGGGGCCGGAGCGGGTGCTGAGCGGCCTCGTCGCGACCCTCGAACCCGGCGGCGAGCGCGCGGTCGACTTCTAGGCCGGGGCGGTGCGCGCTGGGCATCGGGCGCGCGCCTGCTAGCCTGCAGGCGTGCGCGAGCGATCCAGTGCTGCGTGGCTGCTGCCGCTCGGGGTCTCCCTGGTCCCCCCGCTGTTCCTGGGCTCGTGGTGGTGGGGGTGGTCGGACGACGCGTCGCGGCTCGCGTGGCTCGGCTGGCTGCTCTACTGGTGGATGCCGCTGACGCTGGCGTTCGCGGCGCTGTGCTTTACGTGGCGCCTCCGCGCGCGCCGCGCGCCGGTCGTCGCGCTCGCGCGCGTCTGGTGGCCCGGCGCGGCCCTCGCGCTCGCTGGCGTCGCGGCCGTCTTCTGGGCCTCGCCGCCGCAGCTGCGGGTGCAGTTCGACGAGACCAGCCTGCTCGGGGTCTCGCAGAACATGCACGCACACGGGCACGCGTTCCTGACCACCGGCGCGATCCCGTTCGAGGGGCGACCGTTCGCGCTCGAGAACATGGTCGACAAGCGGCCGCCGCTGTTCGCCTACCTCTGCAGCCTGGTGCACGACGTCGCGGGCTACCGCGTCGGCAACGCCTTCGTCGTCAACGGCGCGCTGCTCGGGCTCGGCCTGTTCGCTGCGTTCGCGGCCGCGCGCGCGCGGCTCGGGCTCGTCGCGGGGCTGGCCGCGCCGCTGCTGCTGCTCTCGGTGCCGTTGACGGGCGTCGCCGCGACCTCCGGCGGCTTCGAGCTGCTCGCGGTGGTGCTGCTGCTGGTCACGACGATCGCCGCGTGGGACTTCGTCGCAGCGCCCGACGCGCCTCGCCTCGCGGCGCTCGTCGGCTGCGGCGCGCTCTTGGCGCAGGCCCGCTACGAGTCCCTGGCGGCGGCGCTGCTGCTGGCGCTGCTGGTCGGCGCGTCGGTCCGCGGCAGGTTCCGGCCGAGCGCGCGCGGGCGCTGGCTGCTCGCGGCCCTGCCCACGCTGTTCGCGCCGACGGTGCTGCTGCTGGACCACGGCCGCGACCCGAACTTCACCCCGGAGGCGGCGGGGCGGGCGCTCGTCTCCGCGGGGTCCTTCTTCGCCCACCTGCCGGCGTTCGCGTCCGAGATGTTCGCGGTCGGCCTCGACAGCCCGCTGCCCGGGCCGGTCGCCTGGCTCGCGGTCCTCGCGCTCGCGCTGCGGCTGCGCGCGCGGCAGGCCTGCGGCCGGGACCTGCTCGCGGCTCTGCCCGCGCTGGCCGTCACCGGGCTCGTGTTGGCGTGGTTCTACGGCGACGCGGCCGACCCGACGGCGATGCGGCTGTTCCTGCCGTTCGTCTGGCTGTGCGCCCTCACGCCGC
>JBMHDP010000055.1:0-4757 GCA_049889335.1 Planctomycetota bacterium | reverse complement strand
CAGCGCGAGCAGCGCCGCGCCGGTGCAGGCTGCGCCCAGCAGCCGCGCCGCCGTGACCAGCTCGACGCCGGCCGCGCCCAGCGCGGCGGTCAACAGCACCCAGAGCAGGTTGCTGTAGCCCTCGACGCGCTCACCGTCGGTCCAGGTCAGCCCGTCGCCCTGCAGCAGCCGCTCGGAGAACCGCAGCGAGATGAAGGAGTCGTCCGAGAAGAACGGCCACGGCCAGCCCGCCTGGACCGCGAACAGCGCGAGTCCGGGCAGCGCCGCGAGCGCGGTCCAGCGCCAGGAGCGCGCGGCGGTGTGCTCGTTCTCCATCACGGGGCAGGATACAGCAGGCTCGGCGCCGCCGCGGTCCACCAGCCTTCAGGTTCGCCGGCGATCGCAGCGAGCGCGGCCTCGTCGTCCTCGGCGCCGCCATCCGTGCCGTCGACCCAGCGCCGCGCGGCGTCGCCGCCGGCGAGGATGTCGATCGGCAGCAGCTTGTCCTCGTACTCGTAGGGCGGGTCGTTCCAGCGCAGCGCGAGGCCGTGCTGCCGGCGGATCGCGCGCAGCAACCGCAGCGTCAGCGCGTAGCTGCGCAGCGCACGAGGCTCGGTGACGTGGGCGTAGAGGCCGCGGCACGGCTGGCCTGCGTACTTCTGGAACGTCGGCTCGAACGCGACCGGCCGCAGCGCCGCGCCCTCGACGTCGCCGAGCGCGTCCTGCAGCGCCCGCGGGTCGAGCCACGGCGCGCCGAACTGCTCGAACGGCGTGGTCGTGCCGCGCCCCTCGCTGAGGTTCGTGCCCTCAAGCAGCACCTGGCCCGGGTAGACCAGAGCACCCTCGTGCCGCGGCAGGTTGGGCGACGGCGGCACCCACGCGAGCCCGGTGTCCGCCCAGAGCATGTCGCGGCGCCAGCCGCGCATCTCCGTGACGTGGAGCTCACAGCCGATGCCAAGCTCCTGGTCACAGTGCCGGGCGAGCTCGCCGAGGGTCAGGCCGTGCCGCATCGGCACCTGCGCGCCGCCGACGAAGCTCTCGTAGGCCGGGTCGAGCCGCGCGCCCTCGGCGACCACGCCGCCGAGCGGGTTGGGTCGGTCGAGCACCATCACGGCCACGCCGCGCTCCGCGCACGCGCGCATGCAGTTCGTCAGCGTCCACGCGTAGGTGTAGACGCGGGTGCCGACGTCCTGCAGGTCGACGACCAGCAGGTCGAGGCCGTCGAGCATCGCGTCGGTCGGCCGCCGCGTCTCGGAGTAGAGGCTGTGCACCGGCAGGCCGCGGTAGGTCGCGTGCGCGGTCTCGATCATGTTGTCCTGCTCGGTCGACCACAGGCCGTGCTGGGGGCCGAACAGCGCGCGCAGCGTCTCGGGGAAGCGCCCGTGCAGCGCGTCTGTGGCGTGGCCGAAGCCGCGCGTGACCGACGCCTGGTTGCTCAACAGGCCGAACGCGCGCGCGTCTCTGAGCCGCTGCGGCGGCTCGCGCAGCGCGACCTCGAGGCCGGTCTCGACGGGAGCGGTCATTCGTAGAGCAGGAACGGGCGGCGGCGGAGCCCGAAGGTGCGCAGCGGCTTCTGCCAGCGCGCGATCACGTCGTCGGCGGCCTCGCCCGCGAGGATCGCCGCGGCCGACGCCTCGTCCTTGAGCAGCCAGTCGAGGCGCTTGGTGTCCCAGCCGTCCGGGAACAGCGCGCGCAGCGCGCAGGCCACGTGCACGCCGACGCGCACCGGCTGGTAGCTGCGCCAGTCCGTGACCAGCACGTGCACGCCGCCGCAGCGCGCGCCCTTGTGCTTGCTTGACGTCGGCGTGAAGTGCACCGGGACGAACGCGACGCCCGGCAGGTCGCGGGCGTTGAGGTTCGCGGCGAGGCGGCGGGCGTCGATCCACGGCGCGCCCAGGAGTTCGAACGGCGTGTCCGTGCCGCGGCCGACCGAGACGTTGGTCCCCTCGATCAGCCCGATGCCGGGGTAGGTCAGCGCCTGCGTCAGGCGGCGCATGTTCGGCGACGGGTCGATCCACGGCAGACCGGTGTGCTGCCACCAGTCGGCGCGCTGCCAGCCCTCGCACGTGACGATCTGCAGGTCGACGTCGATGCCGGCCTCGCCGACCATCATCCGCGCCAGCTCGCCGACGGTCATGCCGTGGCGCAGCGGGATCGTGTGCGCGCCGACGAAGTTGCGGCGCGCCTCGGTCAGCACCGGCCCGGCGGTCGCCGTGCCGCCGATCGGGTTGGGCCGATCGAGCACCACGAAGCGGATCCCGTGCTCGGCGGCGGCCTCGAGGCCGTGCCGCATGGTCGCGATGTAGGTGTAGAACCGGCAGCCGATGTCCTGGATGTCGAACACCAGCGTGTCGACGTCCTGCAGCATCTCGGCGGTCGGCCGACGCGTCTCGCCGTAGAGGGAGAACACCTTGAGGCCGGTCGCCTCGTCGACCGTGTCGCCGACCCTCTCGTCGAGCACGCCCTGCCAGCCGTGCTCGGGCGAGAACAGCGCCGTCAGCGCGACGTCCTCGCCGGCTGCGATCACGTCGACCGTGCGGCGGCCGTCGGCGGTGCGGCCCGTGTGGTTGGTGATCAGGCCGACCTTGCGGCCGCGCAGCGCGGCGCACCCGTCGGCAGCGAGCACGTCGACGCCGGTCCGGACCTGCGCGGGCGCGGCGGCCGTCGCGGCGAGGGCCGCGAGCGCGGCGAGGCCGAGCCGGAGGATGGGCGAGGGGATCATGCCCGCAGGTTAGCCGCTGGGCGCGCCGCGGAACACGCGGCGTTCGCAGCGGGGGCAGGCCGCCGGTGCGCGGTCGGTTCTGGTCGACGCGGCCGCTACGCTGCGCTCGAACCAGGAGACCCCATGACGCTGCTGCCGCTCCTCTGTCCGACTGTCTCGCTCCTGGCGGCCGCTGTCGCCTCGTCGCCCCAGGCGCCGCCGCCGCCGGTCCGGATGATCGCCGAGTGGGAGCCCGCGCGCGGCGCGATGGTGCGCTGGCCGCTGCGCGTGCCGGACGCCTGCGCCGTCGAGCTGGCCGAGGACGACGTCCTGTTCCTGCTCGTCAACGAGGCCGACGAGGCGGCCGCGCGCGCCAGGATGGAGGAGCTCGGGGTCGCCTCCGACCATGTCCAGCTCGTCCGCTGCTCGGCCAACTCCGAGTGGCCGCGCGACTGGGGGCCGCACCAGCTGTTCGACGGCCGAGGCCGCTGGTGCCTGGTCGACCACGTCTTCTCGGGCTACCCGATCTACGACCGGGCGCCGAAGGACGGCGCGCCTCAGATGACGATCGAGACCGGGCCCGGCGACGACGCGGTCAGCGGCGAGCTCGCGCAGCGCCTCGGCGCGCACCTCGTCCCGTTCCCGGCGACGTTGACCGGCGGCAACTTCTTGAACGACGGCCACGGCACCGCGTTCTGCACGCAGGCGCTGCTGGACGAGGCCCGCGCGCACGCCTCGGAGGCCGAGCTGCGCGCGATGCTGCAGGCGCGCATGGGCATCCACCGCCTCGTCGTGCTCGAGAACACCGAGGTCACCGGCATCCAGCACATCGACTGCTGGCTCAAGGTGCTCGACCCCGAGCGGCTGCTGGTCAAGCGGCCGCCGAAGGGCCACAACGAGGAGGCCCCGATCGAGCGCAACCTCCGAGAGCTCCGCCGGTTGAAGAACGCCTTCGGCCGGCCCTACCAGATCGTGCGCATCGACTGTCCGCGCGTGAAGGTGCGCGAGTTCGACGAGAACGAGCCGATCGCGGCCTACACCAACTCGCTGATTCTCAACGAGAAGGTGCTGGTGCCGCTCTACCAGGTCGACGGCGACGAGGCCGCGCTCGCGACGTGGCGGGCGGCCATGCCCGGCCACGAGGTGGTGGGCTTCGCCTGGAACCAGTGGCTGCACTTCGACGCGCTGCACTGCCGGTCGCGCGCGGTGTTCGACCGGGACATGCTGCGCCTCGCGCACGCACCGCTGCCCGAGCAGGCGACCGCGGCCGGGCGCGGCGTCGCGGTCTCGGCGTGGATCCGCTCGCTCGGCGAAGCTGCGGTCGACGCCGACGCCTGCTGCGTGCGCTTCCGCGTCGCGGGCGCCGCGGACTGGCGGCGCGCCCCGCTGCGCCGCGTCGACGGCGACGTGTGGCGGGCCGAGCTCGAGCCGTTGGATGACGGCGCGCGGGTCGACTACTACCTCGAGGCCCGCGACACCGGCGGCGAGGTCCGCGTGCACCCCGTGGGGGCGCCGCGGGTGACGCACGCGTTCACGGTCCGGGCCTCCGACCGCTGAGCGACGGAGCCGCGCCGTTGGAAAAGAGACCGCCCCGCCCTGAGGTGTAGGGCGGGGCGGTCGCGTTGCTCTCGTTCCTCTCGCGTGTCTGGGATCAACGCGCGGGCACCTCCTCGCCGAACTCGGCGGACAGGACGCGGGTGGCTTGGGCGCCGTCCAGGGTGACGGCGACGCCTTGGACGTAGAAGCCCGCGATGTGGAAGCCCCGGGGGCGGACCTCCGCGGTGATCGACGGGTCGAGCTGGCCCGGCGTCACGACGGCTGCGGCGAGCACGGTCGAGCGGCCGAGCAGCGGCGGCAGGCCGGCGACGTAGGGGACGGTGTGCGCGTCGAGCGCGCCCAGGATGCCGCCGATCCACAGCTGCTCGGTGGGTCCGTCGGTCCGCTGTTGCATGGTGACGGCGAGGCCGCCGTCGACGCTCCGGATCGAGAGGCGCAGGTCCATCGGCTCGGCCGCGGGGATCGGCTCCGGCACCGGGTCGATGCCCGCGGAGCGGTCGGTCGGCAACGCGCCGGGGCC
>JBMHDP010000054.1:0-20632 GCA_049889335.1 Planctomycetota bacterium | reverse complement strand
CCACCGCGGACCTTCGGCAGGTCCTTCACCGAGCGGTAGCGCCGGCAGCCCGGCTTGCTGAACCGCGCCAGCGAGGTGATCACCCGCTCGCCCTCGGGGCCGTAGCGGAACTCGACGTTGACCACGGAACGAGGGCCGTTGGCGGCGACCTCGTAGCGGTCGATGAAACCTTCGCGCTTGAGGGTGTCCAGAATGGCCACCTTCAGACGACTGCCGGGCACGACGCAGTTGGTGGCACCGCTCATCAGAGCGTTGCGCATACGCGTCAGCATGTCAGCGATCGGATCGGTCATCATGGCGATTCAGTCTCCTACCACGAGGCCTTGCGCACGCCGGGGATCTCCCCCTGCAGCGCGAGTTGACGGAAACAGCAGCGACAAATACCGAACTTGCGGTAGTAGGCGCGCGGACGGCCGCAGAGCTGGCAGCGGTTGTAAGCCCGAGTCGAGAACTTCGGCTTCTGCTGCTGCTTCACCTTCAAGCACTTCTTGGCCATATCAGTATGCGATCGATTGGTTCTTGGTGGTCGTCACTCGTGGGACCTGCGGGGTCACTTCTGGAACGGCATCCCCAGCGCCTTCAGGAGCGCGAAGCCCTCCTGGTCGGTCTCTGCGGTGGTGACGAACGTGATGTCCATGCCTTGCACGAACTCGACCTTGTCGAGCTGGATCTCCGGGAAGACGCTCTGCTCGCTGAGGCCCATGGTGTAGTTGCCCCGGCCGTCGAACTTCTTCGGCACGCCGCGGAAGTCGCGGATGCGGGGCATGGCGAGGGTGATGAGGCGGTCGAGGAACTCCCACATCCGCGCCCCGCGCAGCGTCACGGCGACGCCGACGGCGTAGCCGATGCGGAGGCGGAAGCCGGACACGGCGACCCGGGCCTTGCGGATCATCGGCTGCTGGCCGGTGATCGCGGTCAGGTCCTTCACCGCGGCGTCCATGCGGTTCTTGTTCTCGACGGCCTGGCCGACGCCCATGTTGACGACGATCTTGCTCAGGCCCGGGATCATCATCGGGTTCGGGTAGTCGAACTCCTTGCGGAGCGCGTCCTTGACCTTCTCGCGGTACATCTGCTGCAGGCGCGGCAGGGCGGTCGCGCCGCCTTCCGGAGTCGTGCCTTCCGAGGTCTCAGTGGTGCTCATGAGTCGGCTGCCTAGTCGAACTTGGTTCCACAGCGAACACCGACGCGGACCTTCTGGCCGTCGACGAGTTCGATCTTGGTGCGGGTGCCCTTGCCCAGCTTCTCGCTGAACAACAGCACGTTGCTGACGTCGATCGGCTGCTCCATCTGCACCCGACCGCCCTTGGGGTTCTGCTGCGAAGGCTTCTGGTGCTTCCAGCGCAGGTTGACGCCCTCGACGATCACGCGGCGGTTGACCGCGTCGACCTTGAGGACCTCGCGCGGCTCCTCGGACTTGTACTGCCCGGTGGTGACCACGACCTTGTCGCCCTTCTTCACGTGGAGCGACGCGCGCTTCGGCTTCGGCTTGTTGAACAGCATCAGACCACCTCCTCCGCGAGCGAGACGATCTTCATGAAGTTGCTGTCGCGCAGCTCTCGCGCGACGGCGCCGAAGATCCGCGTCCCGCGCGGGTTGTTGTCCTTGTCGATCACGACGAGGGCGTTCCGGTCGAACTTGATGTAGGAGCCGTCCGCGCGTCGCACCGCCTTGGCCGTGCGCACGACGACGCCCTTGACCACATCGTGCTCCTTCACCTCGCCGGCGGGCAGCGCCTTCTTGATGACGGCGACGATGACGTCACCGACCGACGCGTAGCGCCGCTTGCTGCCCCCGAGGACCTTGACACACATCGCGCGCTTGGCGCCCGTGTTGTCGGCCACGTCGAGCATCGACATTTCTTGGATCATGGGAGAGTCCTGTTCGCTCTGTGCTGTTCAGCGACTTGTGGGTGCGGTTGGATCCGTCGCGTGGCTCAGACGTTGGCCTTCTGGACGATCCGGAGCAGGCGCCAGCGCTTCAGCTTGCTGAGCGGGCGGGTCTGCACGATCTCGACGATGTCGCCGACCTTGGCTTCGCCTTGGTCGTCGTGCGCGTAGAGCCTCGTCTTCTTGGAGACGAACTTCTCGTAGACGGGGTGGCGGACCTTGCGGTTGACCTGCACCACGAGCGTCTTGTCCATCTTGTTGGACATGACGATCCCGCGCGCGGTCTTGCGCTCGGTGCGGGCCTTGCCGCCGTCTGCTTGCACGTCCTGTTGGGCTTGTTCGGCGCTCATCAGTTCTGGTCTCCGGCCTTGCTGGCCTCTTGGCGGTTGCGGTCCCCGAGGACCGTCAGGATGCGGGCGATCGTGCGGCGGAGCTGGCGGGCGCGGCCGGTGGCCTGCCCCTCGTTGCCCGAGCCGCTGAAGCGCAGCTCGAACTGCTCCTTGCGCAGCTCCGAGAGCTTCGTCTGCAGCTCGGCCGAGTCGTGGCCGCGAATCTCGTCCATTGCCTTGTTCATCTCAGTGTTCCTCTTGGCTCCCTGGATACTGCGAGCGGATCAGTTGTGACGCCGGCGGACCAGGCGGACCTTGACCGGGAGCTTGTGCGCGACGCGGTTGAACGCGCGCTTGGCGACCTCTTCGCTGACCCCGTCGAGCTCGTAGAGGATCGTGCCGGGCTTGACCACGGCCGCCCAGAAGTCGACGTCGCCCTTACCGGAGCCTTGGCGGGTCTCGGCCGGCTTCTTGGTGATCGACTTGTGCGGGAAGACGCGGATCCAGACCTTGCCCTCCGGGGCGTTCCGGCCGCACGCGATACGACCGGCCTCGATCACGCGGGCGGAGACCCAGCCGGGCTCGATCGCCTGCAGGCCGTATTCGCCGAACGCGACCGCGTTGCCGCGCGTCGCCTCGCCGCGGATGCGGCCGCGTTGCTGACGGCGCCACTTGGTCCTCTTGGGCATCAACATGGGTCAGTCTCCGTTGACAGTTCTCTCGTGTTCTCTCGGGTCGCTCAGGCGCTGCGCTCGTTCTGCGAAGCCGCCGTGCGGACGGGCAGCAGGCCGTTGGTGGTCTCACCGGGGCCGTACTCACCCCTGAAGATCCACACCTTGCAGCCGAGCACCCCCGACTTGGTGTGGGCCAGCGCGAAGCCGTAGTCGATCTGCGCGCGCAGCGTGCTGCACGGCACGCGGCCCTTGCGGAAGTTGCCGACGCGCGACATCTCGGCGCCCTGCAGGCGGCCGGCGACGCGGATCTTGATGCCCTTGGCGCCCGCGGCGATCGACGCGTCGGCGACCTTCTTGAGGGCGCGACGGTAGTTGATCCGCTTGCCGAGCTGTTCGGCGACCGCCTCGGCGACGAGGTTGGCCTCCACCTCGGGGCGGTGGATCTCGATGATCTTCATCCGCACGGGCTTGCTGGTCAGCTTCTCGAGCGCCTGACGGAACTCGTCGACCTTGGTGCCCTTCTTGCCGATCAGCACGCCCGGGCGCGCCGTGTGCACGAACACCGTGATCAGCTCGCCCGCGCGCTCGATCTCGACCTTCGGGATCGCGGCGAACTGCCACTCCTTCTTGATGAAGCGGCGGATCTTCTGGTCTTCGATCAGGTTCTGCGCGAAGTCACGCTTGTTGGCGTACCAACGCGAGCGCCAGGGCTCGGTGACGGCGACGCGGAAGCCGGTGGGGTGGATCTTCTGGCCCATGGTTCTACTCCTCGCCCCCTTCCTCGGTGGTGTCGGCGGCGGGTTGCGCGGCGGCAGCCGCGGCTTCGGCCTCGAGCTCGCGCGGGTCGCGCGCCTCGGGGTCCTCGACGTGAACGTGGATGTGGCAGGTGCGACGCTTGAACGGCATCGCGCGCCCCTGCGGACCGGGGCGCATCCGGCGTCCGCCCGGGAGCGGCGGGCCGTCCTGCGCGAACGTCCGCGAGATCACCAGACGGTTCGGGCGCACGGAAGGGTTCTGCATCGCGTTAGCGACGGCCGACGCCAGCACCTTGTAGATCGCCTTGGCGGCGCGGTGCTTGTCGTGACGTAGCTCGTCGAGCGCCTGGTTGGCGGTCCGACCGCGGATCAACGCCAGGACACGGCGGGCCTTGTCGACGCCCATCCGCGCGCGGCGGTGCACTGCTCGCGTTTCGAAGCTCATTTGTCCTTCTTCGCGTGGCCGCGGAAGGTTCGCGTCGCCGCGAACTCGCCGAGACGGTGACCGACCATGTCCTCCGTCGCGTAGACCTTGATGAACGCGCGGCCGTTGTGCACCTCGAAGGTGTGGCCGACGAACTCGGGCAGGATCACGCTCGCGCGCGACCACGTCTTCATGGGGGTCTTGGTCCCCGCCTCGTTCTGGGCGTCCACCTTCTTCAGGAGCTTGGGGTGGACGAACGGGCCCTTGCGGATACTGCGACTCATCGTGGTCTCCTATTAGCTACCGCTGCCGACGGCGACGTGCTTGCCGGGCGAACGGCGACGCAGGATGAACTGGTTGCTGCGGGCCTTGCCGCGGCGGGTGCGACCACCCTTGGCGAGCTTGCCCGTCGGCGAGACGGGGTGACGACCGCCGCCGGTCCGACCCTCACCGCCACCCATCGGGTGCGCGACGGGGTTCATCGAGGTGCCGCGGTTGTGCGGACGGCGACCCATGTGGCGCTTGCGGCCGGCCTTGCCGATCCGCACGTTCTGCCAGTCGCTGTTGCCGATCTCACCGATCGTCGCCCGGCACTCCCACGGGACCTTGCGGGTCTCGCCGCTCGGAAGGACGATCGTCGCGTAGCCGGCGTCGCGGGCCATCAGCGTGCAGCGGTTGCCGGCCGAGCGCGCCAGCTGGCCGCCCTTGCCGGGCTGCAACTCGACGTTGTGGACCGAGAGCCCGAGCGGGATCGACAGCAGCGGCATGCAGTTGCCGGTGTCAGGCTCGACCTTCTGACCGGAGACCACCTTGTCCCCCACCTTCAGGCCCTTGGGCGCCAGGATGTAGCGCTTCTCGCCGTCGGCGTAGAACAGCAGCGCGATGTCGGCGGTGCGGTTCGGATCATACTCGAGCGCCTTGACGGTCGCGGGGACGCCGTCCTTGTCGCGCCGGAAGTCGACCTTGCGGTAGAGCTTCCGGGCGCCGCCGCCGCGGAAGCGGCTGGTGATGTGGCCGTGCGCGTTGCGACCGCCCGTCTTCTTCAGGCGCTCGGTCAGCGACTTCTCAGGGCGCTTGCCCTTCGTCAGGTGGCTGAAGTCCAGGACCGACGCGTTGCGTCGGCCGGCGGACGTGGGCTTGTAGACTTTGACTGGCATCGGGCTGCGGTCTCGGTTCCGTGCGGTTCTGCGACCTAGTTGACGTCGATCGAGTCGCCGTCCTTGAGCGTGACGACCGCCTTCTTCCAGGCGGGCGTGTGGCCGGGGCGGCCGAAGACGCGGCGGCGCTTGGCCGGCATCGTGATCATGTTGACGGCCTCGACGTGGACCGAGAACAGCGTCTCGATCGCCTTGCGGACCTCGACCTTGTTGGCCGTCTTGGCGACCTCGAAGGTGTACTGGTTGCGGGCCTCTTGCACGCCCGCCGACTTCTCGGTCACGACCGGGCGGCGGACGACGTCGTAGTACTGCTCTGCGTTGGCCATGACTTAGCTCTCCTTCTTGGCGAAGCGCTTCTCGAGCGACTCGTAGGCCGCCGGAGTCAGCACGAGGTAGCGACGGAGCAGCACCTGACGCGCGTTGAGGTCGTCGAGCTTCGCGACATCGACCAGCGGCACGTTACGCAGCGACTTGTAGAGCGTGTCGTCCTTGACGTCGGTGACGACCGTCGCGCTCTTGCTCATGCCGAGCTGCGACAGGATCGCGAACGCCGACTTGGTGTTCGGCGCGTCCGCCGGGAAGCCCTCGGCGATCGCGACCTCGCCGTCGCGGAACTTGGTGAAGAGGGCGTTGCGCAGGGCGACCCGGCGCGCCTTCTTCGGCATGTGGTAGGCGTGGTCGCGCGGCTGCGGCGGGTGGATCCGACCACCACCGCGCCAGATCGGCGACTTGGTCGTGCCCATGCGGGCGCGGCCGGTGTGCTTCTGCGGCCACAGCTTCTTGTTGCCGCCGCGCACCATCGAGCGCGTCTTGGCCTGGACCGTGCCCTGGCGCTGGTTGGCCTCATACATGACGACGGCGTCCTTGAGCGTCCGCCCAAGCACCTTCGCCCCGAAGGCGCCGGCGTCGACGTCCTTCGTCGCGACCGAACCGCCCTGGAATACCTTGACCTCGACCATGTGGATGTTGCTCCTCGAGTAGCGCTGCTGCTGCCTCAGCAGGCCTTGATGCGGATGTCCACGCCCGCGGGCATGTTGAGCTTGCTCAGCGCGTCGACCGTCTTGGTGGTCGGCTCCGAGATGTAGATCAGGCGCTTGTGGGTGCGAACCTCGAACTGCTCACGGCTCTTCTTGTCGACGTGCGGCGACCGCAGCACGGTGTAGCGCTCGATGCGGGTCGGCAGCGGGACCGGCCCGGCAACGCGCGCGCCCGTGCGCTTGCTCGTCTCGACGATGTCGAGAGATGCCTGGTCGAGGGCCTCGTGGTCGTAGGCCTCCATCCGGATCTGGATTCGCTCTTGCATGTCAGTCGGAGCGGACGGTCTCGCCGGGAAGTCCCAAACGAGGGTCCAATAAGGGGTTGTGGCAGTACTGCGGAAGATGTGAGCGGGACGCAGGCCTGCGGGCCCGTCACACCCCCTCGTGCTGGAAGCTGCCATTCGGCCTCAACCAGCTGTGCGGCAAGGGGTTACACCACGTGGATGTGCTCCCTGGGGCACAAGGGGGCGGACAGCGTAGCGAGGCCCCATGGGGCGGTCAACACGGCCTCCACATTTTCTCGACGCCGTCGCGGCTCAGCTGCCCCGGGCGTCGCCGGCAGCGAAGCCCGCCGGCCACATCGAGACCTGCCCGAGCCCTTTGGTGATCGAGCGCAGCCGCGTCACGTAGCCGAGCATGGCCGACAGCGGCGCGCGCCCGGTCAGCCGGGCCCCCAAGCCGCCGGCTGCGACGCTCGAGACCTCGGCGCCGCGTGAGCCGAGGTCGGCGAGCACTGCGTTCGAGCTCGACGCGGGTGCGAGCACCTCCACCTCGACCCACGGCTCCAGCTCCACCACCCCGGCGTCGGCCAGCGCCTGGTCCAACGCCAGGCCCGCGGCCTGCTCGACCAGCGCATCGGCGTCCGCCCCAGCGTCGACCCGAACCAGCCGCACGACCGCGCCGTGCATCGGCCCGACCCGCTGGCCTGCCTGCGCGCGCCGGCGCAGCTCGGCCAGCGCCACGTCGGCAGCCGCCCCCTCGACCTCGGCCAGCACGCGGGCCGGCTCGGCGTCGTCCTTCTGCTCCACCGCCAGCGAGCACCGGGCAGAGACCTCGCGACCGGCGACCATCGCGCGGAACTCTGCCTCCCCGACCCCGGCCTCGGCGACGGTCTCCCGGCGGTCCACCCGCGGCTTGGACACGCGAAAGGCTGCGCCGGCGCGCGCCCGCGCCATGTCCGCCACGATCTCCAGGTGCAGCTCCCCCATGCCGCGAACCACGATGCGGTCGTATTCGCGGGCGACCCGGAGCGTCGGATCGTCGATCGCGAGTTCCTGCGCCGCCTTGTGCACGCGCCCCGCGTCTTCGGCCCGGTCCGGCTCGAAGGTCACCGCCAGCACAGGCGCGGGGAACTTCGCCGTCGGCAAGCTGACGGGCTCCGCCGGGTCGCAGACCGTCTCCCCGGTGCGCCAGCCGAGGTCCCCGGGCACCACGACGATCTCACCGGGACCAGCGCTCGGGACCGCCTCGTGCCGGTCCGCGCGGACCGTCCACAGCTCGCCGACGACCGACACGCCTGCCTGCGGGCGCTGCGCGCGGACCAGCTCGGCGCCGGCCTGCAGCCGCCCGCGCACGACCCGGACGTAGTTCCAGACCTGCTCGAGGTGCTGCACCTTGAAGACATAGCCGCAGAACGACGACTGCTCGTTCCCCGCGCCACGCGCGGCCCAGATCCCTCGCGCGGGCAGGTCGGCGACGCCGGGCATGTAGGCGACGACCGCGTCCAGCAGCCAGTCGACGCCGCGGTTGTAGAGCGCGGCCCCCCCGAGCACCGGCACCACCTGTCCGCGCAAGAAGGCGCCGCGCAGCGCCGCCCGGAGGCGGTCGGGGGCGACGCGCCGGCCGGCGACGACGTCCTCCATGACGCCGTCGTCGTGGTCGGCGACCACCTCGACGAGCCGCTCATGGGCCTCGAGCAGGCTCCGCTGCAGCCCGGGCACGAGCGCGTCGTCCGGGCGCCCCTCGAACCACTGCACGGCGCCGGTGACCGCGTCGCCCAGCCCGGCGAACTCCCCGCCGGCGTCGCGCAGCGGGACCACGGTCGCCGCCGCCGTGCACTCGAGCTGCTCGGCGAGCTCGGCGACGACCGCGCGGAAGCCTGAGCCCGCCCGGTCCAGCTTGTTGACGAAGACCATCCTCGGCAGCCCCGCGTTGGCCGCCTGCTCCCAGACCGCGCGCGTCTGCGACTCGACGCCGCGGACGCCGTCGACGAGCACGACGACCCCGTCGATGACCCGGAGGCAGCGCTCGACCTCCGCGACGAAGTCGACGTGGCCGGGGGTGTCGACGACCTGCATGACGTGGTCGCCCCAGCCGGCCCGCGTCGCCGCCGACGTGATCGAGATGCCGCGCGACCGCTCCGCCGGCATGAAGTCCATCGCCGCCGTGCCCTCGTCGACGCTGCCGACCCAGCTCTGCGCGCCGGTGTCGAACAGGATGCGCTCGGTGAGGGTGGTCTTGCCGGCGTCGATGTGCGCGACGACGCCGAACGTGCGCAGGCGGGTCATGGCTCGCGCCAATGTAGCGCCGGCGCGGCGACGTCGACAGCGGCGTCCCCGCGCCGCGCTGCTCCTACATGCCCACGGGGCGCGGCGCAGCACCCTGCGTGATGCCGCGCATCTGCATCTTGAGGTCGTCCGGGTTGTCCGACGCCGCCAGGGCCTCCTCCAGGCTGACGTTGCCCGCCTGGAAGAGGCGGATCAGCGACTGGTTGAACGTCATCGTGCCGTAGTAGCTGCCCTCCTCGAGCGCCTTCGGCAGCATCCGCGTCGCGCCGCTCTCCAGGTGCTCGCGCACGGTCGGCGTGTTCATCAGCAGCTCGACCGCGGGCACCATCGCGGTGCCCTCCTTGTTCTTGATCAGTCGCAGCGAGCAGACGCCGGCGAGGTTGAGCGCGAGCTGCAGGCGGACGAGCTCGTGCTGGTGCGGCGGGAAGAACGAGATGATGCGCTCGACGGTCTGCACGGCGTTCACCGTGTGCAGCGTCGAGAACACGAGGTGCCCGGTCTCGGCCGCGGAGATCGCCGCCGCGACCGTGTCCGCGTCGCGCATCTCGCCGATCAGGATCACGTCCGGCGACTGCCGCACCGCCTGCCGCAGCGCCTGCGGGAACGAGGAGACGTCGGCGCCGATCTCGCGCTGGTTGACGATCGACCGCTTGTCCTCGAAGCGGAACTCGACCGGGTCCTCCACGGTGATGATGTGCTTGTTCATCGTCCGGTTGACGAACTCGAGCATCGACGCCAGCGTCGTCGACTTGCCGGAGCCGGCGACGCCCGTCGCGAGCACGAGCCCGCGCTTCAGCGACGCCAGCCGCTTGAGCGGCTCCACCGGCAGGTTGAGCTCCTTGAACGAGGGGATCTCGTTCTTGATCGACCGGAACACCAGCCCCTGCTCGCCGCACTGGTGGAAGGCGTTGCAGCGGAACCGACCGACGCCGGGCAGCGCGACCGAGGTGTCGGCCGCGCCGTGCTCCTCGAACTCCGCGCGCAGGCGCTCGCTCATCACCTCCGAGACGTAGCCGCGCACGACGTCCGCCGGCAGCGGCTGGTCGCCGAGGAACCGGATCACGCCCGCGACCCTCACCGCCGGACAGCCGTTGGCCTTGAGCACCAGGTCCGAGGCGTTCTCCTTCACCATGATGCGGAGGAGGTCGCTGAGCTTGGGGTGGCGGCGGGCGGCGGGCGCGGTCGGCGGTGGCGTGTTGGGCGTCGGCAAGGGTCTCTCCTCCGAACGACCTATCGGCAGTTCGGGGCGGCGCCCGAAGCGCGCACGACGCCGGGGCGCTCAGGCGCGCGGAAGGTCCGACAGCATCGACCAGATCGCCGCGCGCAGCTCTCGCAGGCCCTGGCGGGTGGCGCTGGAGATCGGCAGCACGGGGCGCTGGATGGCGGTGGCGAGCGCCTGCGCGCGCGCGCGGCTGTCGTCGTCCTCGACCTTGGTCGCGACCACCACGGTCGGCCGGCGCCCCATCTCTGCGGAGTAGTTCGCGACCTCTTCTCGGAGCATCCGCCACGCGTGCTCGGGCTCGTCGAGCGGCACCGCGCTGCAGTCGACGAGGTGCAGCAGGAGCCGGGTGCGCTCGATGTGCTTGAGGAACTTGTCGCCGAGCCCCTTGCCCTCGCTGGCCCCCTCGATCAGCCCAGGGATGTCGGCGACCACGAACGTCCCCTCGCCCTCGCCCTCGGCGATCCCGAGCATCGGCTCCAGCGTGGTGAACGGGTAGTCCGCGATCTTCGGGCGCGCCTTGGTGATCGTGGACAGCAGCGTCGACTTCCCCGCGTTCGGCAGGCCGAGCAGCCCCACGTCGGCGATCAGCTTCAGGCTGAGCCGGATCTTGCGCTCCTCCCCGGGGCGCCCGCGCTCATACTGACGCGGGGTGCGGTTGGTCGCGCTCGCGAAGTGCACGTTGCCGCGGCCGCCGAAGCCGCCGCGCACGATGACCCAGGGCTGACTCGGCGTGTCGAGGTCCTGCAGCACGTTGCCGCGCTCCGCGTCCAGCACCTGCGTCCCGACCGGCACCTCGATGGTCAGGTCGCCCGCGCTCTTGCCGAAGCACTTCTGGGGGCCGCCCTGCACGCCGTTGTCGGCGGCGAACACGCCCCTGCCGGTCAGGTGGTAGAGCGTGTTGACGTGGGTCGAGGGGAGCAGCACGACGTCGCCGCCGTTGCCGCCGTCGCCCCCGTCGGGGCCGCCCTTGATGGTGTTCTTGTCGCGCAGGAACGACAGGCAGCCGTCGCCGCCTTTGCCGGCGCGCACGGTGATCTCCAGCTCGTCGACGAACATCGCGGTCTACCTGTCGGGACCTGCGGAGGACCGCCGCGGGCGCCGCGCGCCGGCGTCGCGACCTCCAGCGGAGCAGGGCGCCGCGCCGAGCCAGGCGTCAGGCGGCGCCGGGCGGAGATCAGTTGCTGCTCGCGGCGACGTCGACGTGCACGCGGCGGTTCGACTGGAAGCGCACGACGCCGTCCGCGACGGCGAACAGCGAGTCGTCGTTCGCGCGGCGGACGTTGCGCCCAGGGTGGAACTTCGTGCCGCACTGGCGAACGATGATGGACCCGGCGGTCACGGTCTGGCCGCCGTAGGCCTTGATGCCGCGGTGCTGCGGGTTCGAGTCGCGGCCGTTCTGGGTCGAGCCCTGTCCCTTCTTGTGTGCCATGGCTTGGTGTCGCTTGCTCTCGGAGCGTGGGAGGTCGTTCGGAGTCGGATCGTCGGCGCCGAGCCGGTCGCGTCAGCCGACGAGCTGGGGGTTCAGCGGGGGAAGGTCGATCGCGAGTCAGCCCGTGATCGACTCGATCTGGATCATCGTGTACTGCGCGCGGAAGCCCGTGCGCTTGCGGAAGTCCTTCCGCCGGCGGAACTTTCCGATGATGACCTTGGGACCCTTCACGTTGCGGAGGACCTTCGCGGTCACGCTCGCGCCCTCGACGAACGGGGTGCCGACCTTGCCGGCGTTGTCCCCGTCGCCGCCCACCGCGCAGACCTTGTCGAACGTCAGCGTGTCGCCTTCGTTGGCGTCGCTGCGCAGGTGGATCTTGATCTTGTCGCCCTGGGCGACCCGGTACTGCTGGTTGCGATCGTCGAGGACGGCGTACATTGGGCTCGGTCTGGGTTGGGAGGGCGGAACAGCGTAGCGGCCGCCACGGCCGAGTCAAGGCCAACATGACGCGCAGGTTCGCAGCCTCCTTGGCTTCCCAAGCTGCGCCCTGCTAGGGTCTTGGGGTGGCTGCCCACCAACGGTCGGACCGCGCCTTCGCGGCCCGCGCCGGCCAGAGCCTGATCGCGCTGATGCTGCTGGGCTTCGGCGGCCGCGCGCTCGTGCACGGCGACAGCGCGCCCCCGCCTCTCCGCGTGCTGCTTCCGCACGTCGCGACCGTGGTCGCGTGGTATGTGCTGTTCGTGCTGCAGGCGGCCTCGGGCGCGAGGCGACGGCGGCGGCACCGGCTGCTCGGGTATGCGAGCCTGCCGCTGGTCCTCGCCATGCTGTCGAGCGGCGTGGCGGTGATGGCCGCCAACTACCGCCTCAAGGGCGACGCGCCGCTGGCGTTCTTCAACCTGCTCAACCTCTCGCAGTTCTTCGGCCTCTACACCGCGGCGCTGCTGAGCGTGCGTCGGCCTCGACAGCACGCGCGGCTGATGCTCTACGCGAGCTTCGCGATGATGCCGCCGGCGCTCGTCCGCATCGTGCAGGCGGTCGGTCTCCCGGAGCCGGTCACGGTGCTGCTGATCGTCGGGCTCTGGATCCCCGGCATCCGCCACGACCGCGCGACCCTCGGCCGCGTGCACCCCGCGACCTGGTGGGGCGTGGCGGTGATCACAGCCGGGCTCGTCCTCGGCGGCCCGGTCGGCTTCAGCGCGGCCTGGGCCGCGCTGATCGAACGCGCGGCCGGCGCGGGCTAGGCCTTCACGCCGAGCCCCGCCGGGATCGCGATCCGCGCCTCCTGGCCGTCCCCGGTGAGGAAGCGGTAGTGCACGACGTCGATCGGGTAGCTCTGCTCCGGTCGGAACAGCACGGTCTTCCCGACCGCGTCCTCGAGCTCGAGCACCGCGCGGCGCTTGTAGTTGACGAGGTAGTCGGCGACCGCAGGCGCGACGAACACCTGCAGCATCGAGTAGCCCTTGAGGTGCACCAGCGCGCGGACCTCTCGCAGGACGGAGAGCGCCTTGGACTGCACCGTGCGCGACCAGCCCGCGCCCTTGCAGTGGGGACACTGCATGAAGACCGTGCGCTTGAGGCCTGGGCCGACGCGCTGCCGGGTGATCTCCATCATGCCGAACGGCGAGATCCGCCCGACCTTGATGCGCGCGCGGTCCCCGCGCAGGGCGTCGATCATCTTGCGCTCGACGCCGCGACGGTGCTTCTCGTGCGACATGTCGATGAAGTCGATGATGATCAGCCCGCCGAGGTCGCGCAGCCGGAGCTGCCGGACGATCTCGGGGATGGCCTCGAGGTTGGTCCGGTACGCGGTCTCGTCGCTGCCCTGGCCGCCGGCCTTGTACTTGCCGGAGTTGACGTCGATCGCGACCAGCGCCTCGGCCTGGTCGATGACGATCGAGGCGCCGTTGGACAGGTCGACCTGAGGCTGGTAGAGCGCCTCGACGTCCTTCTCGATGCCGAAGGAGTGGAACAGCGGGGTCGTGACAGCGTGCTGCTTGATCCGCTCGGCCATCACCGGCATCAGCTTCTCCGCGAAGTCGCGGATGCGCATGTAGACGTCCTCGCTGTCGACGACGACGTCGGCGATGTCGGGCGTGAACTGGTCGCGCATCGCCTTGAGCACGAGGTCCGACTCCTGGTAGAGGAGCGCGGGCGCCTTGGTGACCTTCAGCCGCTGGGCGACCATCTCCCAGATCTTGTTGAGGTAGTCGCGGTCGCGCTGGATGTCCTCCAGGCTCTTGTTGATCCCGGCGGTGCGCACGATGAACCCGATGCCGCCGCTGCCGGTCTCGTCGAGCTCACGCACGATGCGCTTGAGCCGACGGCGCTCCTTGCCGTCCTCGATCTTCCTCGAGACGCCGCACTTGGGCAGGCTGGGCATCAGCACCAGCGAGCGCCCCGGCAGCGAGACGTAGGTGGTGAGCGTCGGCCCCTTGCTGCCGATCCCCTCCTTGGTGATCTGCACCACGACCTCCTGCCCCTTCTTGAGCAGCTGGTCGATCGTCATGCGGTTGCCGCGCGGCGCGCGGCGCTCCTGCGCGGGGCGGTCCTTGCCGCCGCGGCGCGAGCGCCGCTTCTTGGGCGCCGACTTGGCCTCGGTGACCTGCGCCGCTGTCGCAGCGGCCTCGCCGCCGGGCTCCCCGTCCGCAGGTGATCCGCCAGCAGGTGACCCGTCGCGAGGTGATCCGTCGGCCGCTGACCCGTCCGCCGGCGCTTCGCCGCCGCCGGCGCCGGCCGCGCCGTCCTCGTCGACCTTGCGACGCGAGCGCGATCGGGAGCGACGGGCGCGGCGCTTCTTCGGCGCGCCCTCCTCGCCCGAGTCCCCCTCCGGAGCCGGCTCGCCGGCGGCGCCGTCTGCGGACTCGTCGTCGGCAGCCGCCATCTCCAGCGGCTGCTCGTCGTCTGCGTCCGGCTCGTCTTCGAGCCCGAGACCGAAGCCCCCGCCGTGGTCCTCCTCGGCGTCGCCCTCGGCGTCACGGTCCTCGCCCTCGTCGGCGCCGGACTCAGGCGCGGCCTCGAGGTCATCGACCGGCTCGACGACGGCCTCGTCCGGGTCGTCATCGGAGTCGTCGCCCGAGCCGTGCTCGGACGCCGCGTCTTCCTGTTCCTGGACCGCGCCGTCCGCGGACGAGCCCGCCGGCGCGGCTTCCCCGGCAGCCTCGCCGTCCGCAGGCGCTTCGTCCGGCGCCGCGTCCGCCGCGGTGGACGCCTTCGGCTTGCGCCGGGCGCGCTTGGGCTTGGCCTCGCCGGCCTGGGCCTTCTCGCCCGCGTCGGCGCCGTCGGCGGACTCGCCGGAGGAGTCGTCCTCGACGTCGTCGTCGTCGTCGGACAGCGCCTGCTGCATCGACTCCGGGCCGTCGTCGACGTCGACGCGGGCCCGCCCTTCGATCACGTCCTCGAGCCGGAAGTCCGCGCGACCGTAGGCGGGCAGCACGTCGGAGACGTGCAGGAAGCCGTTGACCCTCCCGCCGAACGCGACGAACGCCGCGCCGATCGAGGGCTCGATGTTGACGACCTTGCCTTTGTAGATGTTACCGAGATAGGCCTCTCGGCTGGCCAACTCGACGTGCAGCTCCTGCAGCACGCCGTCCTCCACCACCGCGATCCGGCTCTCTTCCGGATCGATGGCGTTGATGAGCATCCTCTTCACTGGGGTCCTTTGTCTGTCGATCGCCGCTCGCGGCGACCCCCTGGTTGCTCCGGGACCCGGCGGTCGGCCAGGACTCGAGGGGCTCGGTCCGACGGGTCGCCAGGGCCGCCCTGGCACCGCGCCAGGAGCAGAGGGACCTCACGTCACCGCGGCCGTCGCGCAGGTCTTGCGGAGCGGCACCCAGGGTGGGAAACGGAAATCCACGCCGAGCCGTCTCCGGCAGGCGCTCCCCGAGGAGCCCTGCTGCCGCGGAGCGGCGCTGCAGCAGTCGCTGCGTGGCCTTCCGGGAGTGCGTCGAGACGACGTGCATGGGGTAGATGGAGATCCACCGCGCCCCACCCTTCCTGGGTCGGGGCGCGCGGCGCCGGCTCACTCGAACCGGCGCGGCGAATGCTAGCCCCCCAGCGTCGCGCGCTCAACGATCGAGCGCTCCCGGCGAGCCGGCGCGCGCGGCGGGCGAACCGCGCGCTGCCGGGACCCGCGGACTACTTCCCGAACACCGCCTCGCGGGTCTGCGCGAGGCTGGAGCGCTGGTCCTTCATGCGCTCTTCCAGCGCGCGGCGCATGGACTCTTCCATGTCGTCCGCGCTGCGGATGATCTGCGGCGTGATGAACACCAGCAGCGTCGACATCGCCTCCTGCTTGGTGCGGTTCTTGAACAGGTAGCCGAGCACCGGGATGTCGCCGAGCAGCGGCAGCTTGGTGACGGTCTCCGACTCGGTCTTGCTCTTGAGGCCGCCGAGCACGGCGGTCTGCCCGCTCTTCAGGAGCACCGTCGTGGAGAGCGTGCTGGAGGCGACGCGCGGCAGCGCAATCTGGCCTGCGCCGGCCGTGGTGCCGCCGCCGACCTCGAACACGTCGAAGCCCGCCGGCGCGATCGCCGAGGTCCCGGTGCCGCTCAGCGCGGTCCGCTGCGGGATCACCTCCATGATGACCTTGTCGGTGCCCGGCACGATGTGCGGCGTGGCGAGCAGCTGGAAGCCGATGTTGACGGGCGACTCGTCGCCCTCCTCGAGCGCGAGCAGGAGCCCGCCGGCCTGGCCCTGCTCGACGCGCGCCTGCGCGTAGCGCACCGCCTCGCCTACGAAGATCGTGGCCGTGTTGTTGTCGAGGGTCGTGATCTGCGGCGCCTGCAGGATCTCGGAGCGAGAGTCCCGCGCCAGCAGGCGCAGCGTCGCCGTGACCTCCTGGAAGTTCAGCGCGCCGAACACGACGTTCGGGATCGACGTCGCCGCCGGCAGGTTCTGCACGTCGTCGACGAAGGGGCCGATGCCGTTGTCGTTGGCGATCAGGGAGTCGTCCCAGCCGCCGGCGCCGAGGTCGAACGGCAGCCGCGTGGGGATCTGTCCGAGGCTGACGCCGGCCGACCAGCCGTTGCCGCCGGGGCTGATGCCGACGTCGAGCAGGTCGTCGTTGCTCGTGGTGACGAAGCGCACGTCGAGCTGCACCTGCGAGGGCTCGATGTCCATCATCTCGATGGTGCGGCGGATGTTCGCGACCACCGGCCGCGTGTCCTTGACCATGATCACGTTGGTCTCCTGCACGTACTCGAGCGAGCCGACCTCGGGGGTGATCATGTTCCGCAGCGTGTCGAGCAGCGAGAAGTTCATCTGCCCGGGCTGCAGCGGCTGCTGGTTGCGCAGGTCGCGGACATACTCCGACGTGATGAACGGCATGAAGACCGACGTCGGCCGGACGTAGCGCAGCTGGATCGCCGCGAACTCCAGGTCCGTCTCGATGTTGGCGGCGGGGACGACGCGCAGGATCCCGCGCTGCTCCTCGACGACGACGAAGCCGAGCGTCTTGACGGTGGCGTCGAGCGCGTCACGCCACGGGATGTCCTTGAGCCGCACCGTGATGGTGCCCTTGACCTCCGGCGCGACCACGATGTTCGCGCCCGAGATCTTGGCGATCGTGTCGATCACCTTCTGGATGTCGGTGTTCTCGAACGAGAAGTAGACGCGCGGCGGCTTCTCGACCTTGAGCACGCCGCCCTCGGCCTCGGTGACGATGCACTGCGCCTGCTCGGCGACGAGCGCCAGCGCCTGGCGCCAGTGCACGTCCTCCAGGTCGATCGTCACCGTCTCCTCGATCCCGGGCTCCATGATGATGTTCGAGCTCGTCTTGCGACGGATGCTCTGCACCACCTCGCGGAGGTCTCGGTCCCTGAGCCGCAGGGTGAGCCGGCTGGCCCGGTCCCCCTCGGACTGGGAGCTGACGCCCTCCTGCTGCTGCGGGTCGGCCGCGGCGTTCTCCTGCTGAGCCGGCAGCGTCGCGACCGCGAGCGCTGCCATGGTGATTCCGAACACTCTCGTAAGTGCCTGCATCTCGATCCTTCCCACCCCGGAGGGGGTTGCCTTTGATTCGCCCTTGCCGCCGCGCCCTCGCGGACGCGGCTCGATACCGCTGCTTCATCGATCCCGTGGCGAAGGCGGCTTGAGGGAACTCCTCCCGCCCCGCCGCCGGGATCACATCGTGCGCACGAGCGTCAGCCCGCGGAACACGAACCAGACCTGCTCCTGCTCGACCTTCTTGACGAGCAGGTCGTCCTGGACGTACTCGCCCTCTTCGTAGACCTCGCCGTTGAGCAGCACGCCCGAGCGGCCGACGCCGGTCCCGTTGACGACCAGCCCTTGGATCTGCAGGTCGAGCTCCTTGAAGTCGAGCGCCGTCGTCGCCTTGAGGTGCCAGCGCTTGGCCTGGACGGCCAGCTCGTGTCGCGGGTCACCCTCAGGGACCGCGAGCCGCTCCATCACGTCCTCGTAGCGCTTGCGCGCCTCCTCGAGCTGACCGCTGTCGCAGTCGTCGGCCATCATCTCGATGAGGTCGCGGATGTCGTCGGCCTGGAGGAACCGGTCCGTCTCCGGACCGGGCGCGGACCACACGCCGGCGAGCTCGTTGAGCGGCGCCACGACCTCCTGGTTCCAGCGGGTCCGATAGGGGAGGTACTGGATGCCCGCGCCTTCGGCTTCGTAGCTGTCCATCGCCTCGCGGAGCTGCTGCTCGAAGCGCTTCTGCAGCCCGATCTGGTCGAACAGGGTCAGCTCGGCCGAGCCCCGCCGCGCCTGGATCTCGCGCAGCGACTCGACCCAGCCCAGGCCCCGCTCCAGCGCCTTGCGCTGCTCCTCGAGCGAGGCCTCGTCGCCCCCCTCGGCGCCGCTCTGGCGCGGGTCGACGAGGATGTCACGGCGACCGTTCTGACCCAGGTGGTCGTAGCGATCGACGCGGATCTTCATCAGCCGCTTCCAGATCTCGTCCCGCAGCTCCTCCTTGCGGTCCTCGTAGCGCGGGATCGCGACGTCCTTGCCGCTGCCCGCGCTGTTGTACTGGTAGGTCTGCATCGTCACGCTGATCGAGTGCACGACCTCGCCGTCGACCTTCGCCGCGCCACGCCCGTCCGCGGTGCCGGGCGTGATCGTGAACGCCGTGATGCTCACGAACCGGTCGAAGTTCTCGACGAGGTTCATGAACTTGAGCGCCTGCCACAGCGTGGCGGTCATCTCGTAGCTGTAGGCGATCGGGATGAAGCGACCCGGCTTCTTGGTCGACCGCAGGTCCTTCTTCTTCAGCTCCTTGCCGCGCACCCCGGCCTGCCCGCCGAACTGGTTGATCATGCGGACGAAGTCGTTGAGCTCGTCGTCGTCGGGGAGGATCTTGACGTACTCGCCGAGGTTCTCCCGGAGGATGATGACCTCCTTCTCGACGCTGGCGATGCGGCCGATCTTCGCGTCGGCGGCGGCGATCTCGCCGCGCTTGGCCGCCACCTGCTCCTCGACCTCGGCGACGAGGCCGCCCGCGTACCAGACGCCGCCGGCCGCTGACGCGCAGACCAGGGCCGTGGCTACGCCGATCGCCGTGAGCTGCTTCTTCTGGGTCCACTTGGACATGGCGCTGGCTCCTACTTCTTCTTGGTGACGGTGGGTCGGAACTGCATGTCCACGGGGAACCGCAGGTAGGCCGCCGGGATGCGGTCCTCGTCCTCGTCCAGGCTCCAGACCGGGTCGGACTTGCGCTCGACCTGCTCGGCGAACTTCGCGGCCGCGAGGTCCTCGTGCAGGTTGGCGACGCGGTCCGACGCCGCGCCCTGCACGTTGCCGTAGCTCTTCAGGGTCGAGCCGGTGCGCGGGTCGCCGGTCACGGCGATGCCGTCGAACCAGGCGAGGTGGCGCTCGACCGGGCCGCTGCTGCTGACCACGTCGATCAGATCGTCCATGAAGCGGGTCCACGTCCTGCGCCCGTTGCCGATCTCCTGGATCGTCTGGACGCGCATCGCGTAGTCCTTCTGGTTGTTCACGAGCGCGTCGTGGTAGGCGACCTTCGGCGCGCGCGCCCGGAGCTGCGCGTGCGCGCTCTGGAGCTCCTGCTCGGCGCGGGCGAGGTCGCCGAAGTAGACGAGGCCGAGCCAGCCGACGGCGGCGCTGGAGAGCAGGGCTGCGCCGAACGCGGCCGCGAGCACGCGCGGCGGCATGCGGTTGCCGCGGCGGAGTTCCGCGGGCAGAAGATTGATGCGGATCATGTCTCTTTGCTCCTAGGAGGCTGCGGCGAGCCCGACGGCGACGGCCAGCTGCGGCGACAGCTGGTTGAGGGCCTCGACGTCGACGTTGTCTGCCTTGACCTTCAGGCCCTCGATCGGGTTCCAGGTCTTGGTGCGCTTCTCGAAGAGCTTCTCGAAGCTCTCCTCCAGCATCGGCAGCAGCGAGGAGCCGCCGGTCAACCAGACCTCCTGCACCTCGCCGTCGAACTGGTTCTCGAAGAAGTCGAACGAGAGGTTCACCTCGTTGCCGAGGTCCTCGAGCGTCTGCGCGATCGCCTCCTGGACGACCGCGAGCTGGTCCCCGGGGTCGCGCTTGAGGTCCTCTGCCTGCGTCGGCTCGACGCCCACGCGACGCGCGATCGCGTTGGTGAGGTCGTGGCCGCCGATCGGCACCTCGCGCGCGAAGCAGGTGATGTTGTCGCGGAGGATGTTGATGCTCGTCTTGGTCGCGCCGATGTCGACCAGCGCCACCGTCCTGCCGGGCTCCTGCAGCCCCGGGTTGGCCAGGTCGCCGAGCTCCCAGGCGTTGCCGAGCGCGAAGCCGTCGACGCCGACCGAGATCGGCTCGAGTCCGAGCTCCGTGAGCATGCGGCCGTGGTCCTCGACCGCGGCCTTCTTGGCGGCGATCAGCAGCACCTGCATCTCGTCGAGGCCGCCCTCGCCGGGCACGACCTCCAGGCGCTGCGCGCCCAGCTCGACGTCCTCGACGTCGAACGGGATGTACTTGTCCGCCTCGAGGCGCACGGCCTGGACGAGCTTGTCGTCGCTCATCTCCGGCATGGTGAGGTAGCGGAAGACGACGTTCTTGCCGCTGACGGCCGTCGCGACCCGCTTGGTGCGGAAGTTCGCGGCCGCCATCAGCTCGGCGATGGCGTCCTGACGCGAGGCCTCCTGGGGCACGTCGATCTGCGCGTAGCCCGTGATGACGTGGTCGTACTTCTCGCGAGTCAGCTCGATCGCCTTGATGCAACTCGTGCCGATGTCGAGACCGACGATGCTCTTCCGCTGCTTCAGCATGGACGCTCCTTG
>JBMHDP010000053.1:0-12735 GCA_049889335.1 Planctomycetota bacterium | reverse complement strand
GCCCCCCGGGGGGGGGCGACTGCGCCGGCACCGGGGGGCGGAGCCGCCCCGCCGCCGCGCGCGCCGCGGCGGCGGGCGCGGCGCTGGCCGTGTTCCCCGAGCTCGCGGTCTGCGGCTATCCCGCCGAGGACCTGCTGCTGCGCGACGCGTTCGTCGACGACCACGACCGCGCGCTCCGCGAGTTGGCGCGCCGCGCTCCGGCGGGCACGGCGCTCCTGGTGGGGTGTCTCGAGCGCAACGCCGCGGCGCCGTCGGAGGGCGGGCGCCCCCTCTACAACGCCGTGGCCGCGGTGACCGGCGGCGAGGCCTCCGTCGTCGCGCGCAAGTCGCTCCTGCCCACCTACGACGTCTTCGACGAGTCCCGCTACTTCGAGCCCTGGCGGGCCCCGGAGCAGAACCTGGTCGACGTCGCGGGGGCGCGGGTCGGCGTCGTCGTCTGCGAGGACAGCTGGAACGACGAGCACTTCTTCGGTCGCCGCAGCTACGCGGTGGACCCGGTGTCGCGGGTCGTCGCCGCGGGCGCCGAGCTCGTCGTCAACCTCAGCGCCAGCCCGTGGGCGCGCGGGCGCACCGCGCTGCGGGCGCAGATGGTGGTCGCTGCCGCGCAGCGCCACGGCGTGCCGATGGTCTACGTCAACCAGGTCGGCGGCGACGTCGAGCTGCAGTTCGACGGCGGCTCGCTGGCCGCCAAGGCCTCGGGCATCGCCGCGCAGCCGGTCGCGTTCGAGGAGGCGGTCACGGTCGTGGACACCGACGACGAGTGGCGCGACGAGCTGGTCGACCGCGCGCCGGTCGAGCTGCAGTACGCTGCCTGCGTGCAGGGGGTCCGCGCCTACGTGCGGAAGTTCGGGTTCTCGCAGGTCGTGCTCGGCCTCTCGGGCGGGATCGACTCGGCGCTGGTCGCGGCGCTCGCGGTCGACGCGCTGGGCGCGGAGAACGTCACCGGCGTCGGCATGCCCTCGCGCTACTCCAGCGAGCACAGCGTCGACGACGCGCGCGCGCTCGCCGAGAACCTCGGGGTCGCCTTCCACCTGCTGCCGATCGCCGGGCTGCAGGACGCCTTCGACGCCGCGCTCGCGCCGGTGTTCCGCGGCACGGAGCCGGGCCTCGCCGAGGAGAACGTGCAGTCGCGCGCGCGCGGCGTGCTGCTGATGGCCTACGCCAACAAGCACGGCGCGCTGCTGCTCACGACGGGCAACAAGAGCGAGTGCGCGGTCGGGTACTGCACCATCTACGGCGACACCAACGGCGCGCTGGCGCCGATCGCCGACCTCTGGAAGACCGAGGTCTGGGAGATGGCGCGCTGGATCAACCGCGACGGCGAGCGCATCCCGACCAACTCGATCGAGAAGCCGCCCAGCGCCGAGCTGCGCCCGGACCAGCTCGACACCGACAGCCTGCCGGACTACGCCGCGCTGGACCCGGTCCTGCAGTGCCTGGTCGAGGAGGAGCTGTCGGTCGAGGCGACCGCTGCCGAGACCGGGATGGCGCGCGACGAGGTGGAGCGGCTGTTCCGGCTGGTGCAGAACAGCGAGTGGAAGCGCTACCAGTACCCGCCGACGCTCCGCTTGAGCGATCGCTGCTGGCGCGGCCGCAGGCTGCCGGTGAGCCACCGCTACCGCGAGCGGTAGCAGCGGCTAGTCGCGGTCTTTCTTCTTCTTGCGGCCGCCGAACAGGCCCTGGAGACCCTCCGTGATGTTGCCCTCCAGGAGCTGCTTGGCCTGCTGCTCGAGCAGCTTGGTCGCGATGTCCCCGACCTCGGGTAGCCCGAGCGTCGGCGCGTCCAGGCTGCCGGTCAGGCGCGCGCCGGGCAGCTTGCCGCCGAGCGCTGCGAGCACGCGCTCGCCGTCCTTGTGGCCGCGCAGGAGCGCGGCGAAGTCGAGCGAGTAGTCGACGACGCCGTCCAGGCCGACGGTGCCGTCGAGCCCGATCTCCTTACCCGCGGCCAGCCACTTGGCGCCGCGCGTCGCCAGCCTGCCCTTGCTCAGGGAGAACGGCGCCTTCAGCGAGTCGATCCTCAGCTTGCCGCCGTCCGCGATGGGCGCGAGGGTCGCGCTCAGCGCGCCCAGCGGCTGCAGCAGCCCCTGCAGGCTCTTGGACGGCGAGAAGGTCGTGCCCGCGAGGCCGAGTGAGCCGTCGCCGCTCCAGCCATCGAGCCACTTCAGCCACGTCTCCGCGTCGTCCTTGCGCGCCGGGCCGGCGAAGCTCAGGTCGACGTCGACGTCGCCCAGCACGTCGGCGAGCTGGCTGTCGAGGCCCGCGAACATCGGCATCAGGTAGCGCAGCGATCGGGTCGCGCCGCCGGTCAGCTTGCCGCCCTCCCACTGGATGGAGGCGGTCGTCGGCAGGTTGGCGAAGTCGTTGAGGTCCACGCCGAACGACAGCGCCAGCGCGCCGCCGTCGAGCTCGGCGTCGGGGGTCGTGTCGAGGGTCAGCTTGCCGCCCTCTACGTCGAGGTCGAGGCCGAGGTCGCGCAGCGAGAAGCCGCCGAGGTCCAGCGCCTGGATCCGGAGCCCTGCGCTCGCCGCGATCGCCTGGGCCCAGCCTGCGACGTCGTCTGGCAGGTCGCCGGTCGGCACGTCGACCTTGCCCGCGAGCTTGGTGCCCGAGCCCTTGAGCAGCGCCGGGATCGGCCCGCCGAACTCGGCCAGCGCGGCGACGTCGACGTCGTAGCGCACGGCGACGCGTCCTTCACGCGACGCCGGCTCGCCGTGCAGGCGCAGCCACTCGAGGTCGACGGCGAACGACGAGGCGTCGATGTCGGACGACGCGCCGCTGCCCAGCGTCAGCGCCGGCGTCAGCTGCCAGCGCGCGCTGCGCAGGTCCATGCCCCGCACGATCGGTCCGGCGACGCGCGGCGCGTCGATGACGAGGTCGCCGCCGAGCTCGACCTGGTCGCCGCGGTGCAGCCTGGCGGTCACGTCGCCGTCGACCCTCCCGGTCAGCGCCGTGAACTGGCCCGGCAGCATCGCGTCGAGCAGCGGCCGCCACGCCGCGAGGTCGAGGCCGTGGGCGGTCAGCTCGGCGTCCGTCGTCTCCGCCGCGGGGTCGAGCTTGAGCGCGACCGCGAGGTCTCCGGCGCGCAGCTTGCCCGCGACCTCGACGTCGATCTCGTCGGAGTCGGACGCGCTCGCCGCGTGGCACTGCAGGTCGGTCATCGCCTCCAGCAGCTCGTCGTCGGCGGCGATCTCCGGCCCGGTCCTGCGGATCGTCACCGCGCTGTCGCGGACGCGGAAGTCGAGCGCGAACGGCGTCGGCCCTCCGCGGTCCGCGGCCGGCGCGCCCGCGCTTTGCGGGTCGGACGCCGGCGCCTGCGCGTCGACGGCCAGCTCCTGCAGGTTGGTCCGGCCGTCGCTGCGCTGCTCGAGGTTGACCTCGAGGCCGGTGACCTCGCCGCTGGCCTCGAGCGAACCGAACAGCAGCGCGGCGAGCGACACGTCCGCCTGCAGGCGCTGCAGCGAGACCGCGGGGCGCTCGTCGGAGAAGCCGGCGGGGTTGCCGACGCGCAGGCCCTCGAGCTCGAGCCCCGAGAGCCAGCCGAACGACGCCGCCTCCACGTGGGCTTCGCCGCGCGTGTGGGTCTGGAGCTGCGCTTGGACGATCGAGCGCAGCGTCCCCATCGAGAGCACCGTCGGTGCGAGCAGCACGAGGGCCGAGAGGGCGCCCCCGATCATCAGGAGGCGTCTCAGGGCCTTGCGCCGTCGGGTCGGTGCCACGGGGGCTGCGGGCGACGGAGGTTCCGCGGACGAGCTGTTCTGCATGCGTGAGGGTCATCATGCCGAAAAAACCGAGGCGTGACGAACCAGCAGGAGCACCCCAACGTCCCGATGCTCGACCAGATCGACCTCGCGCTCGCGAGCCGGCTGGTGGGAGAGCCCGTCGAGCAGGACCTGCTCGCCGGCGCGCAGCGCGCCCTGGACGGGCTGCGGCGGCCGGCGCCGAGCGACGCCGAGTTCCTGATCTCGCTGCTGCGCCTGCGGGGCTTCTCGGTCACCGACGAGGACGGCGCCGCGGCGCTGGCGGGCCGCGAAGGGCGACTCTCTCCGCTGACCCAGGAGCACCGGCTCCTGCAGGGGCTGCAGCGCTGCCTGCGGATGATCCGCGAGCGCGCCGCGCACAGCCTGCCGCCCGACGGCTGGTTCCTGGTCGAGATGTTCCGCGAGCTGACCGCCGAGCTCCCCAGGTTCCGCAACAACGACCTGCGCCGCGGCCAGCCCTGGGACGCGCTGCTCTACGTGAACTACCCCGCGTCGGAGCAGCTGCGCTTCCTGATCGACTCGTTCGACAACAAGCGCTGCTACCGCGACGCGCCGATCGCGTTCAACGGCATGCACCCGGTCCGCCAGGGGTTCCGGTTGTTCTGGCGCTTCGCCCGGATCGCGCCCTTCCCGGACTTCAACGTCGTGCTCGCGTGGCTCGGCATGAACGCGTGGCTGCAGGCCAAGGGGCTGCCGCTGCTGCGCTCCGAAGAAGGCGACACCCAGCTGGTGGCGCGGTTGGTGAGCGGCCCGCCGCCGACGCGCGTCGTGCAGTTCGAGGCGCGGCTGCTCGCCGCGTTCGAGACCGCAGAGAGCGCCTGAGCTAGCGGTCGCGCGCCGCGAGGCGCGTGACGACCGCGAGCGGCAGCGCGCGGTGACCGTCGAGCACGAGCCGATCGAAGTCGATGTCGGTCAACGTGCCGGTGAGCTCCTCGCCGGCCGTGAGCGACACCTCGCGACCCAACAGCCCGAGCCGCGCCCGGAAGGTCGCCTCGTGGGCGGCCCGGTCTCCCCCTGCGGCGACGGCGGTCAGGGCGGCGTCGACCGCTTCGGCGAGGTCGAGCAGGACGGCGCCGCGGTCGAGCTCGCGGCCGGAGAGCAGCCGCAGCGACGTCGCGGGCGCGTCGAGCGTCGCCGGGAAGCTCCGACGGTTGACGTTGATGCCGACGCCGATGCGGTAGGTGCGCGGCTGGGCGCTGTCGCGGTCGACGAGCACGCCGGCGAGCTTGGCGTCGCCCGCGTAGAGGTCGTTGGGCCACTTGATCCGGAGGCGGGCGCCGGCATGCGGCTCGCAGGCCTGCAGCACGGCCACCGGCAGGGCGGCCGGCAGCGCGACCGGATCGGACAGGTCGAGCGACGCGCGGAACGTCACGGCGAGGTCGAGGCCGGGCTCGTCGTGCCAGACGCGCTGCTGGCGCCCGCGGCCGCGTCGCTGGTGGTCCGCCCAGAACACGGCGTCCACGGGCGGCGGACCGTGTGACGCAGGGTGTGCGCGCGCAAGGTCTTGCGTCGATTCGCAGGAGTCGACGTGCAGGAGCTCCCGGAACCGGGTGCGGCGTCGGAGCGCGGGTTCGAGCGGCGCGGGTGTCGTCATCGTCCAGGGGCCGGAAACGCCCACATCATGGCCGACTGAAGATTCCTGGCCAACGGTGCCGATGGTGCCGGCGTGCCGGACGCTGCGTCCGCACAGGCAAAGGAATGGTGCGCGCTGGAGACAACCTGGCTTCCGGGTTCCTCGGCCCCGTGAAGGGCTGGAGGAGCCTCGTCCCCGACGCGGCGTCGGCCGTGCAATTGCCTCGTGACCTCGGCGCGTGGCGGGACCGCGGCAGCGCCCAGGTCTACGACCTGGTCGAGGTGCGCGCGTTCACGGAGACGATGGGGCGCCCCGAGGAGGCCTTCGCGGCGTTCGCCGACGGCCTCCGGGACGGCGGCGCGCTGCTGCTCGACGTCGACAACCTCCAGAGCCCCCGGATGCTCCGCGTGGTCGTCGAGGGTCGCCCCGGGAGCTTCGACCCCGTCGGCAGCCCGCGGGACCCCTCGCAGCCGCTGCTGCTGCGGCGCGCGCTCTCGGCCGCCGCGGCCGCGGGGCTGCTGGTCCGCGACGTGCTCTCGGTGCCTTCGGGCGTCGAGGAGTTCTCCCCCGAGCTCTCCGCCAGTCTGTTCCGCGCCGGGCTGATGCCGGTGGACTGGCTCGGCGGTCAGCCGGCGGCGCGCTTCTGGCTGCACTGCGAGAAGACCCGCGCGCTCGCGGGCTCTGCGCTGATCGCCGGCGACGACGAAGCTGCGCGCGCCCGCACCGAAGCCGCGCTGCGGGCCTTCCTGCCCGACGACTGGGAGGTCGTCACGGCAGACGCCGTCGGCGAGCGCGCCCAGTGGAACCGGGGCGTCGCGGCGTCGCGCGGCGACGTGCTGTGGTTCCTGCGGGCCGGCTCGCAGCCGACCGCCGCCGACTTCGCCGCGATGTCGGCGCGCGCCGGGGTCGGGGTCGTCAAGCCGACGCCGCGCGGCGACTCCGCGGGGGACCTCGCCGGCGCGATGATGCCGCGCCTCGACGCGCTGTTCGTCGGCCCGATCTGCGAACAGACCCGCAACACCCCGGTCGCGCTCGAGGACTACGCGATGCGGCTGGACAGCAAGCTGCCGCCCGCCTGGTCCGTGGACACGGCGCTGCGCGCGCCGTCTGCGCCGATCGAAGCGCCCGAGCAGTTCGCGGCGGACACACAAGCGCTCGTGGACCGCTGGTCCGGGCTCGGCCCAGCGCGCGACGAGGCGCCGTCTCCGGCGACGTCGTCTCCGTCCTCGGCGCCGCCGCCTGCGCCCTGGGTCGGCCGCGCGCCGCGCGTCACGCTGTGCATGATCGCGCGCGACGAGGAGCGCTTCCTCGAGGAGTGCCTGCGCCGCGCGCAGGGGGCCTTCGACGAGCTCGTCCTGGTCGACACGGGCTCGACCGACCGCACGGTCGAGATCGCGACGTCGTTCGGGGCCAAGGTCGTGCGCGAGCCGTGGCAGGACGACTTCGCCGCGCCGCGCAACCGCGGCCTGCGCGAAGCGACGGGTGACTGGGTGCTGGTGCTCGACGCCGACGAGTTCCTGCTGGACGGGAGCTGTGCGCGGATCCGAGAGCTCGTCGAGGATCCGGGCGCGCTGGCCTACCACCTGCGCTTCACCAACGTCTACACCGGGGGCAAGACCCTGGGCGTCATGATGGTGCGGCTGTTCCGCAACTTGCCGGGGATCGCCTACGAGAACGTCATCCACGAGCAGGTGACGCCGAGCCTGCAGGCGATCGGCGGGCCGCTGGGGCTGCGCATGCTCAGCGCCGACGTCGAGGTCGAGCACCACGGCTACACCGACCAGGTGATGGCCGACCGCAACAAGAACGAGCGCAACGAGCGCCTGTTCGTCAAGCAGCTCGAGCGGTGCCCGGACGACGTCTACGGCCACTACAAGTACGGCGACTTCCTGCGGCGCGTGCCGGGCCGCAGCGCCGACGCGCGGCGGCTGCTCGACCGCTGCATGGAGCTGATCCTCGACGCCTCCCCGACGGCGCCCCGCAGCCTCCCGTACGCCGGCGAGGTCGCTGCGCTGTGTGCCCTCGAGGCCGAGCGCGCGGGCGACGGAGCGCGGGCGCGCGACGTCGTCGAGACGGCGCTGCGTCGCTTCACGCCCACGCCCAACCTGCACTACCTCGCCGCGAGCCTCGCGCTCGTCGACGGGGACGCGGAGGTCGCGGTGCAGCACTACCGGCGCTGCCTCGCCTACCGGGACACCGTGCTCGTCGTGCCGATCCAGGACGGCATCACCAGCTACGTCTCCTTGACCGGCATCGCCCAGGCGTGGCTGCTCCGGGGCGACCGCGCCCGCGCGCAGCGCATGCTGGAGCAGGCGATCGCGATCGAGCCGGCCTACGAGGTCGCGCACCTGATCCTGTCGCGCCTCCACGTCGAGGGCGGCGACGTCCCGCGCGCGCTGCGCGTGCTGTCCGCGTTCCTGGAGGCGCACCCGGACAGCCCCGGCGCGTGCCACCAGACCACCTTGCTGCTGCACCAGCTGGGCCGCGACGACGCCGCCCGACAGATGGGGCAGCACACCGTGCGGCTGCTCGAGGAGCGCCACCTCGTCGACGAGGCCGCCGCCGTGAACGAACTTCTGGCCGGCATCTGACGGCCGAACACCCAATGGAGAGGAGAGACAAGATGAGCACGACCCAATCGACCCCGACGACGCCGACGTCGACCGGACAGACGCCGCTCGCGGACCAGCCGCAGGGCTTCCAGGCGATCCCGACGCGCATCCGCGACACCCGCGACGGCCAGGTGCCGCCGCTCGTCGTCGCGTCGACCGACGACGCCGGCAAGGCGGCGATCTGTGAGAGCCTCGCGGAGCTGAGCACCCGGCTCGCGGAGATCCACCGCACGGCCGCCGAGGCCTACCTCTCGCAGGGCCTGTACGACGAGGCGATGCCGCACCTCGAGGCGGCGACGAACTTCTCGCCGACCGAGCTCGAGTACCGCATGCAGCTCGGCTTCGTGCAGTACGTGTGCGGCGACGACGCCGGCGCCGTCAAGTCGTTCAACGAGGTCATCACCGCTCAGGAGGACAACGGTGAGGCCTGGTTCAACCTGGGCATGGTGGTGTTCGGCCAGGAGCAGTTCACCGAGGCGGAGTACTGCTTCCGCCGCGCCGTCGAGCTCGACGGCGGCGACGCGCAGACCTGGAACAACCGTGGCGTCTGCCTCTACCAGCTGAGCCGCGCCGACGAGGCCCGGACCTGCTTCGAGAACGCGCTGAAGCTCGATCCGCAGGACGAGGACGCGCAGTTCAACCTGCAGAACCTCGGCTGAGCGGCCGCGGGCGCTCAGCGCCCGACCGGGTAGAGGGCGACGTGGATCGCCTCGCCCCAGGCCGGCGGCGCCGGGAGGCGCGTCAGCCGGCGCGTCGCGAGCTCGCAGAACCACAGCTCGTCGCCCGCGGCGACGACCAGGGTCCTCCGATCCGCGGTCCGGCACGCTGCGCGCACCTCAGCGTCGTCGGGCGGCGCGTCGAGCTCCGCCAGCAGCGCCGCGGCGACCTCCTCGTCGTCGGGTGCGTGCGCGCGGCCTTCGAAGCGTGCGCGCAGATACTCCGGGACGCCTGCGTCGGCGAGCGTGTCGCGACGAGAACTCGCCCCGGGCGCATACGGGCCCCGGGCGATCTCTTCGCCGGTCACGGCGTCGATCGTGACCCACTCGGCGTCACGGGTCAGCACGTAGTCGTCGAGGTCCGCGTGCCGTCCTTCGGCGGGCCGGCGTTCGACGTAGCGGAGCTGCCGGCCGACGAGCTCGTAGGGCTGCCACGCCGGGATCACGGGGACGCCTGAGCCGCCGGTCGCCTGGGTGCGGATCTTCACCACGCGGTCCACGCCGAGCTCGAGGTCTCCCAGCCGCAGCTCGCGGTGGACGACCGCCTGGGCGCCGAAGTCGAGCCAGGCGACCTCGCGGCCGTCGTCGTCGAAGAAGCGACCTTCCTGGACGACGAAGCGGCCGCCGTCCCACCGGACCGGACCGCGCGCGTCCGGCGCCAGCGCCGGGATACCCGGGTAGCGGCGCGTGACCCGGAGCGCGCCGGCGTCGAAGCGCGCGAGCGCTCCGTCGCGCGCGATGAGCCACTGCTCCTGGCGTCGCGCGAGCACCTCGAGGTCGCCATCGAGCCGCGTCAGCGCGCCGTCCTTGGGGTCGAGGGCGCACGCGCCGTCGGCGGTCTGGAGCAGCGCGCGGCGACCGCCGCTGCCGAGCGCGCGGATCGTGGCGGACTCCAGCAGCACGCGCGTCGTGAAGTCCTCCAGGTCGACGGCGACGACCTGCGCGACGTAGCCCTGCGGCTGCCGCGCGTCGTTCACCTGCCAGCGCAGGAGCGCGGGCGATTCGAGCAGCGGCGTCGGCGACCAGGAGCTGGGGCCGAGCGTCCGCCGGCGCTGCGCGCCGCGGGCGGCGTCCACCGACCACAGGCTGACCACGCGCGCGCCCGCTGCCGGCGTGAGCACGATCGCGACCACCGGCGGCGTCTGCGCGCGCGCGTAGGGGAGCAGGGAGAGCGCGAGCAGCGCAAGCAGGCGGAGCATGTCTCGGGGAGCGCGCGGAGCGTCGCGCGCGGCGATCCTAGCCCGACCTCGGCGCGTCGCGGCGAAGGAAGCGCCCGGCCGCTCAGACGTTTCGCAGCACGCGGCTGCCGGCGTCGCTCTCGGTGCGGTCGTAGCCGCGCAGGGCCCGCTTGGCCTTGCGCTGCTTGCCGAGCTCCTCGCGGATCCCGTCGAGGCCGGTCTGCATCGCGTGCTGCAGCCGGGCGTGGGCGCGGGCGGCCTGACGGCGGAGCCGGGCCTCTGCGGCCGAGTCACCGCGCCCGTCGCCGGCGGTCGTGAGGTGCTGCTCTGCCTGGTCGAGCAGGCCCCCGACGGAGTCCAGCTGGCCTCGCGTCATGTCCGCGTAGGCCTGGCTCCAGCAAGCGTTGAGCTCCTGCAGCGCGAAGGCGACGTCGCTCTGAGTGGCGACGTCCGCTGCGGGCGTCTCCCTACGCGGGGACGACGCCATCCCAGCCTTCCTTCAGCGTGCGCAGGACCTCGGTCGTCGCGACGACGCCCTCGGGGGCGCGCTCGAGGTTGGCCTTGCTGAGCTGGTCGAGCGTGAACTCGTAGAGCGCGTCGAGGTCGCGCGCGATGTCGCCGCCGGCGGCGTGGTCGAGGCTCGCGCGGAGCTCGCCGATGATGCCCATCGCCTTGCTCAGCGCGTTGCCGACCTCCTGGGACCTCGCGGTCTGCTCGTCCTGCAGGCCGACCCGGGCCTGCTCGAGGTTCTTCAGCGCGCCCTCGTAGAGCATCTTGACCAGCTTCTCGGGGGAGGCGGTCATCACGGCGTTCCGTTGGTAGGTCGCGGCTGCTTGTGCGTAGGTCATGGGGTTCTCCTCTCCTGTCTCTCTCGTGGGTGGTCGGTTAGCCGAAGGCCTGCGCGATGCCGCCGACGGAGCTGCCCTGGCTCTGGAGCCGGGTGAGCAGCTGCTCGAGGTTGGCGTACTTCTGCGTCAGGCGCTGCTCGTAGAGGCTCAGCCGTCGCTCGGCGTCCTCGATGCGGTCCTTGGTGGTCTTGATGCGTCGGTCGAAGCTGTCGGTGCGGGTCTTGATCAACCCGTCCACCGAGTCGGTGTAGACGTCGATCTGGTCCTCGAGCAGTCCGGCGAGGCCGACGCTGCTGTCCGTGAAGAGCGCGGTCACCGCGGCTTCGTCCTCGGCCAGCGCCTCCTCGAACTCGCTCTGGCTGAACTCCAGGCGGCCGTCGGTGTCGGCGGAGACCCCGATCTGGGAGAGCAGCTGGAAGGCCTCGTTACCGGTCGCGAACGAGCCGCCCAGGATCCCGCGCAGGCTGCTGCGGATCGAGCGGAGCGTCGTGTCGCCGAACAGCGGCCCGGAGGCGGTGCCCTCCTCGTCGACCTTGTTCTGGGCCTCGAAGAAGTCGACCAGCTCGTTGTAGGCCTCCACCAGCTCCTTGACCGTCTCGCCGGTCTCCTCGCCGTTGGTCGCGACCGTGATGGTGACGGTCTCCTGCGGGTCGGGGACCGACTTGAGGTCGAGCGTGATCCCGCCGAACAGGTCGCTGATCGTGTTGGTCGAGCGGTAGGCGACGACCCCGTTGACCTCGACCTGCGCGTCGGTCGCCGCGGTGGTGTTGGCGGGGTCGTTGAGCGTGTCGACGAGGGCCTGGAAGCCCGCGCCGCCGTCGTCGTAGGTCAGCGTGAACGCGTTGCCGGTGCCGGGCTCCTCGGAGCGGACCACGAGCTGGTAGCGCTCGTTCGGGTCCGGGTTGCTCGCGCCGGTGTCGATGACCTCGGCGCGCACGCCGCTGGTCTCGGCCTCGGCGTTGATCGCAGCCGCGATCGCGTCGAGGTTGTTGTCCGCGGTGATGAAGTAGGTCTGGCCGCCTGCGTCGAGCTGCAGCGAGACCGACGAGTTGCTGTTGGCGATCGGGTCGGTGGCGGACGCCGCGCCCGCGGTGTTGATCTGACCGCTCGCCAGCGCCAGGACGCGCACGTCGTAGGTGCCGGGCGTCGCCGTGCTGCTCGCGCTCGCCTGCAGGATGTCCTCGTTGCTCGAGGTCGCCGACATCGTCAGGAAGCTGCTCGCGGTCTTCAGCTTGCGGACCGAGTCGTTCAGCTTGTCGAGGAGGCCGTCGAGGTCGCCGAACAGCGACTTCTGCTGCTTGAGGCTGTCCTCCTTCTGCTCCAGCTGGAGGATCGGGCGGCGCTCGACGGCGACGAGCGCCGAGATGATCGCCTGCGTGTCCAGGCCGGACGCGAGGCCTCCGAAGCTGATTCCTGCGGTTGACATGGTGCGCGCGCGAGACCGATCCCGCTGTGGGGTTATCGGAACGCGCCGCGGGTCACTTGACCGCGGAGGCCGCTTTGTGGCGGTGCGGCGGGCGACTCCGCCGCAGGCGCGCGGGGCGGGCTAGGGGATGTCCCTGCCCGCCTCGCGAGGGCGCCGATCAGCCGAGCAGTCGGAGCGCCGACTGGGGCTGGGCGTTGGCCTGCGAGAGGACCGAGATGCTGGCCTGCTGCAGGATGTTGTTGCGGGTCAGCTGCGCGGTCTCGTAGGCGACGTCGACGTCGCGGATGCGGGACTCGGCGGCGCTGAGGTTCTCGGTCTGGATCGCGAGGTTGTTGATGGTGCTGCCCAGGCGGTTCTGGACGGCGCCGAGCGAGCCGCGGAGCGAGCTGATCGTGTTGATCGCCGCGTCGATGCTGGTGATCGCGGTCGAGGTCGAGCCGGCCGAGCCGATGTCGAGCGAGTTGAGGCTGAGGCTGGTGCTGAGCGCCGGCGAGAGGCCGACGGAGAGCGTGTCGATGCCGGCGGTGGTGCCGAAGCCGACCTGGAAGCTGACCGAGGTGGACGAGCCGTCGAGCAGCTTGATGCCGTTGAACTCGGTGGAGCGGCCGATGCGGTTGACCTCGT
>JBMHDP010000052.1:0-4403 GCA_049889335.1 Planctomycetota bacterium | reverse complement strand
GTAGCCGTTGATCACGCCGCGCTTGAGCCGACCCCGCCAGCAGTAGCGGCCCGTGAGCACGCCGTAGCGGGTCGGGGTGCAGACCGACGACGGCGTGTGCGCGTCCGTGAACGCGCAGCCGGCCGCCGCGAGCCGGTCGAGGTTGGGGGTCGGGATGGCGCTCGCGCGGTTGAGCGCGTGCACGTCGCCGTAGCCCATGTCGTCGGCCATCACGAACACGATGTTCGGCGGGCGCGGCGCCGCGCGCGCGTCCGCGCCGGGGCCGACGCAGGAGACCAGGCAAAAAAGAAGAGCGGCCAGGCAGGCGTGCTGCATGGCCGCTCATCTTGGTGCGCGCTCGGCGCCGTCACAAGGACGGCGACCGGCGGCGGGCGATCAGAAGCTCGAGACGAAGCTGCGGACGCCGTTCGTGGTGATCATGCCCAGCGCGTTCTGCCCGTTCGGCAGCGCGTTCGGCTGGATCAGGTTGAAGCCCTGCGCGTAGAGGTTGGTGCCCGAGGGGACACCGGCCGGCAGCGGGAAGGTCGTCGAGATCGACGAGCCCGCGCCCGAGACGCTCAGCACGACGTCGAGGCTGCCGACGTAGGCGTTGCAGCCCGGCGCGCCGAGGGCCGCCAGCGGGATGCCGGGGTTCGACTGGGTCAGGCTGAGGGCCAGCAGGCCGAGGCTGATGCCGCCGCCCGCGTCCTGCGCGTTGTCGATCGTGTAGGTGATCGTCGAGCCCGCGGTCGAGCTCGAGATCGGGGCGCCCGACGCGGTGAGCGCCACGGCGTCGACGTTCGAGCCGGAGATCACCGCGGCGTTGAGCCCGCTGATGTCCGTGCCGCCGTCGTCGACCGACGCGCCGCCCGGCGTCGCGCCGACCAGCCAGACCTCGGGGTTGGGGGTGTTGAGGTTCTCGAACTCGATGGAGTAGTCACCGGTGACCGTGTCCCAGATGAACTGCATCGTGTTCGGCGCGCCGGTGTTCCAGCCCGCGACCCCGAGGTAGGTGACGGTCGCGACCGAACCCGCCTCTTCGTAGTAGATGTCGCCGCTGCCGCCGCCGCTGGCCGAGTGGAGGTCGGTCCAGGTGTAGAGGCCGGGGAAGGCGTCGTTCAGCATGGTCTGCACCGAGGGGGTGAAGCCCGCGCTGTTGGCGCCGCCGAGCGCGATGTTGCCGTTCGAGCCGACCCACACGCCGAGCGTGCCGCCGACGATGGCCGAGTCTTGGAAGTCGTCGTCGCCGAGCGGCATGATCGTCGCGTTCGGGCCCGGAGCGATGCCGCCTGCGCCCATGCTGGTCGTGACCAGCGACTGGGTGCCCGGCGCGCCGCCGAGGCTGATGCTGGTGATGATCATGCCGTCGAGGTCCATGCCCGTCTGGCTCAGCTCCTCGTAGTACGAGTCGGAGATGTCGTAGCAGCCCTGACCGTAGGCCTCGTTGAGGGCCGGCGTGCACGGCTGCGGGATCGCGATGTAGCCGGTGCCCGCGTTGATGAACGACACCGTCTGGTTGTTCAGGTCGAACGGCGAGGCCGCGGGCGGCGTGTAGAACGGGAACGCCTCGAACATCACGAAGTCCGTGAGGTTCGTCGGGCCGGTCGACAGGTCCACCGAGCCCGGGCTGGCCACGCCGTCACCGCGCGAGATGCCGGTGCGCGGGTCGTTCTGACCCTGGTTCTGCGTGCCCTGCACGTTGCCATCGAAGTACATGTCGATGTTGCCGTTGCTGTCGATCTGCACCTGGAAGGTGTAGAGCGTGTTCGGCACGCTGGTCTGCGTCGTCGCCCACCACTCGACCATGCGGTCCCAGGTGACGATGAACTTGCCCGGCACGGTGTTGTTGACGAACACCCCGCCGCTCGAGCCCGGCTGGCTCCAGAAGTCCATGAACAGCGGCGCGATCCGCGGGTCGTCGCCCGGCGTGGTGCCGACGAAGACGTCCTCGGACTGATACGCGGTGCCCAGACCGGTCGGGCCGTTCGTGCCGGCGCCGTTGGTCAGGTACATGATCCCGTTCTCGGTGATCACCGTGTGCGTGTAGGAGTTCGCGCCGAACGTGAGCGTGAAGCCGAGCGGCTGCTCGTCGAACGCGACGTCGTCGCCGAAGCCGGCGACACCGCCGGAGAGCGGCGCGAGCACGCCGAAGTTCTGCTCGAAGCACTGCGCTTGAGCGGTCACAGCGAGCGCGCTCAGCGCGGCTGCGGAGAGAAGAAGACGTTGCATGGTTGCCTCAGGGGGAGGAGTCAGAAACGCGAACGCGCGGTCCGCAGGGAGTTGGGACGGGCCAAACTTGCTCCTGAAAAGGTATCTTCACAAACGGCGGAAAGCCGCCGATTCCGGACGCGCCGCGTGAAACGACATTGTCGCGTGATGCGGTCGGACGAATGCTGCCGCCCCCCGGACGACGACGGCGCCGCCGCGCGCCGTGCCCCACGCCCCCATGACACCGACCGATGACGCGCGCGCGCCGTGGATCCTGCGCCCGATCCGCAGCCAGGACGACCGCGCGGTGCGCGACGTCATCCACGCCGTGATGACCGAGCACGGCTGCAGCGGCGAAGGCTTCGCGATCCACGACGACGAGGTGGCCGCCATGACCGCGGCCTACCTCGGCGACGACCGCGGCTACTTCGTGCTCGAGCGCGGCGGCGTCGTCGCCGGCGGCGCGGGCTTCGCGCCGCTCGACGGGACGCCGACCGCAGCCGGCGTCTGCGAGCTGCGCAAGATGTACTTCCTGCCTGCGGCGCGCGGCCTCGGCCTGGGGCGCGCGATGCTCGCGCTCGTGCTCGACGAGATGCGGCGCGCGCGGTTCCGGCGCTGCTACCTGGAGACCACCTCGTGGATGGGCGCGGCGACGCGGCTCTACCTGGCCGCCGGGTTCCACGAGCAGGACCACGCCGAGGGCGCCACGGGGCACCACGGCTGCGACCGCTTCTTCAGCCGGCCGCTCTGAGGCCTGTCGGGGCCGCGACCGGGCGCGCCGCGGCACGACAAGTTGGCCTTGGAGCGCCCAGCGCGCTAGCGTCACGCAGGTGACCGACGGCATCCTCGTACACCAGCAGATCCGCGCGCTGATCGACTCCGGCGCGCTCACCTCGACGCCTGCGATCGCGCCGACCCAGATCCAGCCGGCGTCGCTCGACCTGCGGCTCTCGACCCGCGGGTTCCGGGTCCGCAGCGGCTTCCTCCCCGAGAACTGCCGCGTCGCCGATCGCCTGGAGGAGATGTCGCTCTACGCGTTCGACCTGACCGACGGCGCGGTGCTGGAGAAGGGCCACTGCTACATCATCCCGCTGCTCGAGCGCATCGAGCAGCCGCTCGACTACGTCGTGCGGGCCAACCCGAAGTCGTCGACCGGCCGCCTCGACCTGTTCACCCGGGTCCTCGCCGACCGCTGCGGTCGCTTCGAGACCGTGCCGGCCGGCTACACGGGCCCGCTCTACCTCGAGGTCGTCCCGCGCAGCTTCCCGGTCAAGGTGCGCACCGGCCTCTCGCTCAGCCAGATCCGGTTCTCGTCGGGCCAGCCGTCCCTCACCGACGACGAGCTGCGCGCCGAACACGAGCGACAGCCGCTGCTGTTCAACGACCGCGGCGAGCCGCTGCCGACCTCCGAGCTCCGGCTGGACGGCGGCCTCATGATGGGGATCGCGACCCGCCGCGACCGTGACCTGCAGGGGCCGGTCGGCTACGTCGCGCGACGCTACACCAGCGTGCTGGACATGGCCGAGGAGGCCGCGCACGACATGGCCGCGTTCTTCCAGCCGCTCGACGAGCCCAAGAACGGCCAGCTGATCGTCGAGCCCGAGGAGTTCTACATCTTCGCGAGCAAGGAGCGCGTCCGGATCCCGCGCCACCTGGCCGCCGAGATGGTCGCCTACGACGTCGGCATCGGCGAGCTGCGCACCAACTACGCCGGGTTCTTCGACAACGGCTTCGGCGGCGAACAGGGCACCCGCGCGGTGCTCGAAGTCCGCCCCCACGACGTCCCGTTCCTGCTCGAGGACGGCCAGGTCTTCTTCAAGCTCGACTTCTTCCGCACCCAGGAGCCGCCGGCCGTCGTCTACGGGGACCAGGCGCTGAGCTCCCACTACCAGGGCCAGGGCCTCAAGCTCAGCAAGCACTTCCGGCCCTGCTGACGCCCGCTCCGCGCGCGTCGGCTTGCCGCGCGCGGCCCGAACGGCGACACTCCCGCCATGCTGCCGCAACGCGCCGACGAGCAGGCCGCGCTGGTGTTCGCCGACGTCGCGTCCGCGCTCGACGCAGGCCTGCCGCTCGGGTCCATCGGCGGCGAAGCAGCCGACGGGGACGACGTCCTGGTCCAGCTGTGCCAGCGCCGCGGCGTCCAGCTGCGGCCGACCGAGCGGCTGGCCCTCGTCGCTGGCTGGAGGTCCGGCGGCGGCGCAGCGGCGCTGCGCGGC
>JBMHDP010000051.1:0-15558 GCA_049889335.1 Planctomycetota bacterium | reverse complement strand
CAACGGCCCTCGTTCCGTGGTCAACGTCGAGTTCCGCTACGGCCCCGAGGGCGAGCGGGTGATCACCTCGCTGGCGCGGTTCAGCAAGCCGGGCTGCCGGCGCTACCGCTCGGTGAAGGACCTGCCGAAGGTCCGCGGTGGTCTCGGCATCGCCGTGGTGTCCACCAACCAAGGCGTGCTCTCCGACCGTGAGTGTCGGCAGCGCAAGGTGGGTGGCGAAGTGCTCTGCACGGTTGACTAGCCGGAGATAAACGATGTCCAGAATTGGCAAGACACCCATCGACGTGCCGAAGGCCGTGACGGTCGACGTCGCGCCCGACCTGGTGACGCTCAAGGGGCCCAAGGGCGAGCGCAAGGTCCCCGTTCGGTCCGAGGTCAAGGTCACGTACGAAGGCGACCAGCTGTGCGTCGACGCGACCCAGTCGACGCGCTTCGCGCAGGCCATGCGCGGCACGCTGCGCTCGCTGCTCAACAACGCGGTGATCGGCGTGACCGAGGGCTTCACCAAGAAGCTCGAGGTGCAGGGCGTCGGCTTCGAGGTCGACATCAAGGGCAAGGAGCTGATCCTCAAGATCGGCTTCAACATGCCCAAGAAGTTCGCCATCCCGGACACCGTGCAGGTCGAGTGCCCGACGCTGACCGACATCGTCATCAGCGGCCCGGACAACCAGCAGGTCGGTCAGGTGGCGGCGGAGATCCGCAAGCTGCGCAAGCCGGAGCCCTACAAGGGCAAGGGCATCAAGTACGCCGACGAGGTCATCAAGCGGAAGGCCGGCAAGGCCTTCGGCTCGGGTGGCTAACCGCGAGGACCCAACAAGAGCCAACAGCAATGACTTCGACGAAGAAGAAGCACAAGGCCCGCCGCGGCAAGGCCCTCTCGCTGCGCAAGCGCCTGCGCGCGCGCAGCGAGCGCCCGCGCCTATCGGTCTTCCGCAGCCTCACGAACATCTCGGTCCAGGTCATCGACGACCTGGAGGGGCGCACGCTCGCCGCGGCCTCGTCGCTCGAGAAGGACGTGCGGGGCGCGATCGAAGGGATGAACAAGACCGACGTCGCCAAGAAGGTCGGCACGCTCCTCGGCGAGCGCGCCAAGAAGGCCGGCGTCTCCAAGGTCTCGTTCGATCGAGGCACCTACAAGTATCACGGCCGCGTCAAGGCCCTCGCCGACGGCGCGCGCGAAGCCGGTCTGGAGTTCTGATCCGATGACCAAGTCCAACTACACTCTCATCCCGATCGACGAGGCGCTGGCCTCGGACGTGGAAGACGACGTCGTCGCGATCAACCGCAGCGCTGCGGTGGTCAAGGGCGGCCGCCGCTTCTCGTTCAGCGCGCTGACCGTCGTGGGCAACCGCAACGGCCTGGTCGGCGTCGGCTACGGCAAGGGCCGCGAGGTGCCGATGGCGATCGAGAAGTCCGTCAAGGACGCCCGCAAGAACCTGATGCGCGTCACGCGCGAGGGCACGACCATCCCGCACGCCGTCGACGGCAAGTACTGCTCGACGACCGTGCGCCTGGTCCCCGCCGCCCCGGGCACGGGCATCATCGCCGGCAAGGCGGTGCGCAAGGTCCTGGAGCGCGCCGGCATCACCGACATCCTCACCAAGAACTACGGGTCGACGAACGCCCTCAACGTGGTCAAGGCCACGCTGGTCGCTCTCGACATGCTGCGCAGCCGCGAAGAGACCGCCAAGCTGCGAGGAGTGGAGCTCGAATGAACCTCGCTGAAGCAAAGACCCTCGGGATCGCGTTCCCCGAACGCAAGCGCCGCGGCCGCGGCACCGGCTCGGGCAACGGCAAGACCGCCGGCAAGGGCCACAAGGGCGCCAAGGCGCGCTCGGGCTGGTCGCGCCGGATCGGCTGGGAAGGCGGCCAGATGCCGCTCTACCGTCGTCTGCCGAAGCGCGGCTTCAACAACAAGATCTTCAAGAAGGTCTACACCGTCGTCAACGTCTCGGACCTCGAGGCGTTCGACGCCGGCGCGACCGTCGACCTGAAGGCGATCCTCGACAAGGGTCTCGCCAGCAAGGCGAAGCGCTCGGAGATGTTCAAGATCCTCGGCGACGGCGAGGTCACCAAGGCCGTCACCGTCCGCGTCGACGCCATCACGAGCACCGCGCGCGAGAAGATCGAGAAGGCCGGCGGCACCGTCGAGCTGATCGAGAAGAAGGCCATGCGCCCGAAGTTCGTCGCGAAGGACGGCAGCAAGAAGACGCCGGGCAAGCCGCGCATCCGCCGCGGGAACGGCAAGGCCAAGTTCCACGAGGCGGCGCAAGCCGAAGCGTAAGCACCCGGTCCCGCTCGCCCGAACGTCCAGCTCGCAAGCGAATCCAGCATGAACGTGTCGATCACAAACCTGTACAAGGTCCCGGAGATCAGGAACAAGGTCCTGATCACCCTGGGGCTGCTGTTGATCTACCGCATCGGGTTCTTCATCCCGCTGCCGGGGGTCAACGCGGAGGTGATGCTGGCGAACCTCGGCAGCATGGACGGCGTCGGCCGACTGTTCGGCATGATGAACGTGCTGACCGGCGGTTCGCTCGGCAGCGCGACGCTCTTCTCGCTGGGCGTGATGCCCTACATCTCCGCGAGCATCATCTTCAGCCTGCTGGCGAAGGCGGTGCCTTCGCTCGAGAAGATCAGCAAGGAGGGCGCGAGCGGCCAGCGCAAGATCAACCAGTACACGCGCCTCGCGACGGTCGTGATCTGCCTGATCCAGTCGTGGTTCGTGATCGGCGGCACGCTGAGCGGGGAGGGCAACCTCCTGCACGCCGGCGTCGAGCAGTGGTTCGGCCTCTACACCATCGTCGTGATGGTGTCGCTGACCGCGGGCACGATGTTCATCATGTGGCTGGGTGAGCAGATCACCGAGCACGGCATCGGCAACGGCATCTCGCTGATCATCATGGCGGGGATCATCTCGAACCTCGCGCCGGCGCTCAGCGGCTACATCCAGGGCGGCTTCGGCACCCAGGAGTGGCAGAGCCTGCTGCTCTTCCTCGGCGCCTGGGCGGTCACGGTGATCGCGGTCGTGTTCATGACCAAGGCTCAGCGCCGGATCCCGATCCAGCAGGCCAAGCAGGCGCGCGGCCGTCAGGTCTACGGCGGGCAGAAGACCTACCTGCCGTTCAAGGTCAACCAGGCGGGCGTCATGCCGATCATCTTCGGCTCCGCGCTGACGATGATCCCGGCCATGCTCGGCACCGCCCTGAGCATCACCTTCCTCGAGCAGACGTTCGGCCAGCAGCAGGGCTTCTGGTTCGTGCTGACGTTCTCGGCGCTGATCTACTTCTTCGCCTTCTTCTGGACGTCGATGATGTTCCAGCCGAACGAGATCGCGAAGAACCTGCAGGAGGGCGGGTCGTTCATCCCGGGCATCCGCCCCGGCAAGCCGACCGCACAGTTCCTCGAGCAGACCATGGTCCGCATCACCCTCGCGGGCTCTACCTTCCTCGCCGTCATCGCCGTCATGCCGTCGTTGATCGGCACCACCGGCAACACGACCGACCAGGTGCTGCTCTACTTCATGTCGGGCACCTCGATCCTGATCGTCGTCGGCGTCGCCCTCGACATGGTCGAGAAGATCAACGCGCTGCTGGTCATGCGCAACTATGAGGGCGCGATGGCCGAACCCGGCGCTCCCGGCGCGGGTGCTGCCGGCGGCGACGCCTCGTCGCCGGGCGCGACCAGCGGCTGGGGCCGCCGCTCCCAGTCCTGAACTTCCCCCTGCTCCCCTCGATCTCCTCTGACCATGGCTGACCAGTTGCAAGCTCGCTGCGTGTTCCTCGGCGCCCCCGGCGCCGGCAAGGGCACCCAGGCCAAGCGCGTCGCGGCCCAGGCGGAGCTCGCCCACATCTCGACCGGCGACATGCTGCGGGAAGAGGTCCGATCGGGCAGCGCGCTCGGCGCCGAGGCGAAGGGCTTCATGGACGCTGGCAAGCTCGTGCCGGACCAGCTGATCATCGACATGGTCAAGGCCCGGATCCAGCGGCCGGACGCGGCGTCCGCCTGGATCCTGGATGGTTTTCCCCGTACACTCCCCCAGGCGGAGGCGCTGGACCAGAACCTGTCCGGCGACAACGCCCTGACGCACGTGATCTCCTTCGCCGTGCCCGAAGACGTCCTGATGGGGCGCCTGACCGGCCGCCGGACCTGCTCACAATGCGGCGCCATCTGGCACGTCGAGAACAAGCCGACCCGCCAAGACGGTGTCTGCGACCTCTGCGGCGGTGAGTTGACCCAGCGCTCGGACGACCGCGAAGAAGCGATCGGCGAGCGCCTCGAAGTGTATCGGACCCAGACGGCGCCGCTGTTGGCGTACTACGGGGACCGTGGTGTTCTGCGGGAGATCGACGCGAATCGATCTCCCGATGTCGTTTTCCAGGAGCTGCTGACGCAAATGCAATGACCACAGGTGAGGGACAGCCAGATCAGGGCCGCCGAGCGACCGTGCTCGAGCCACTGAACAACGGCTTGTTCCGCCTGCAGATGGCCGACGGCCGCAACGTGGTAGCGCACGTGAGCAAGGACCTGCGGATGGCGTTCTCGCGCCTCCTCCCCGGGGACCAAGTGCTCGTCGACGTGTCGCCCTTCGACCGCGCCAAGGCACGCATCTGCTCATTGCTCGATCCGTGAGCTCCCCGAGTCCATCCCTCCTACCAAGAGAGAACTGTTGTGAAGGTCAGAGCCAGCGTCCGTCGCATCTGCGACAAGTGCAAGGTCGTCAAGCGCCGCGGCATCGTACGCGTGATCTGCGAGAACCCGCGCCACAAGCAGCGCCAAGGCAAGTAGGCCGCTAAGGAAGCACTATGCCCAGACTCCTCGGTGTCGACATCCCGAACGAGAAGCGCATCGACGTTGCGCTCCAGTACCTCTACGGCGTCGGCCCTGCCGTCGCCAAGAAGTGCCTGGACGAGCTCGCGATCAACCACTCGGTCCGCGCGAAGGACCTCAAGGACGACGAGGTCGCCAACATCGCCGGCTACCTCGAGTCGAACTTCCCGGTGGAGGGTGCGCTGCGTCGTCAGAACATGCAGAACATCCAGCGCCTGAAGGAGATCTACTGCTACCGCGGCCTGCGTCACCGCCGCGGCCTGCCGGTGCACGGTCAGCGCACGCGCTGCAACGCCCGCACCCGTAAGGGCCCGCGCAAGACGGTGGCCAACAAGAAGATCCTGAGGAAGTAAGCATGAGCGCTGGCGACAAGAAGAAGACCAAGGTCCGCAAGAACGTCGGCAAGGCCGTCGCTCACGTGAAGGCCTCGTTCAACAACACGATCATCACGGTCGTCGACACCGCTGGCCAGGTCATCGCCTGGGACTCGGCGGGCACGATCGGCTACAAGGGCTCGCGCAAGAGCACCCCGTTCGCGGCGCAGCGCGCGGCCGAGAAGGTCGCCGACAAGTGCAAGAAGATGGGCGTGCACGAGATGGAGGTGCTGGTCCGCGGCCCCGGCTCGGGCCGCGAGTCCGCCGTCCGCGCGCTCGCCAGCTCTGGCATCGACGTTAAGTCCATCGAGGACTGCACGCCGCTCCCGCACAACGGATGCCGGCCGCGCAAGCGCCGCCGCGTTTGATCTGGCCCGCATCTACACCGACCCACTGTCATGGCACGTAACGACACCAACGTCTGCAAGCTCTGCCGCCGCGAAGGCGTCAAGCTGTTCCTAAAGGGACAGCGATGCTTCTCGGAGAAGTGCGCGGTCAACCGCCGCAACTACCCGCCAGGCCAGCACGTCCGCCCGAAGAAGGGCACGGACTACGGCACGCAGCTGCGCGAGAAGCAGAAGTGCAAGCGCATCTACGGCGTGCTGGAGCGCCAGTTCCAGCACTACTTCAGCATCGCCCGTCGTCAGAAGGGCAACACCGGTGAGAACCTGCTGATCCTGATGGAGCGTCGCCTCGACAACGTGCTCCTGAGCCTCGGCCTCGCGTTCTCCCGCTTCGACGCGCGCCAGATGGTCGCGCACGGGCACGTGCACGTGAACGGCCGCCGCCTCGACATCCCGAGCTACCTCGTCCGCGCGGGCGATGAGATCTCGATCGTCGGCAAGGAGAAGATCACCAAGAAGGCCGGAGACGCCATCGAGATGAACAAGGGCCGGCCGCTGCCGACCTGGCTCGAGGCGACGCCCGCTGACAACAAGGGACGCGTCATCCAACTGCCGAAGCGCGAGGACGTCAGCGTCGAACTCAACGAGCAGCTCATCGTCGAGCTGTGCTCCAAGTAACCCGGCGCGCCGGTTGACCTGGCCCCCTGCGGGCGGGGTCGACGGCGTCGGAACCAACCGCACCTATCGGCTCTGCCCCCGCGGCTCGGAGCCCACCTGTTTCCTGGAGATTCTGAATGCGTATTCGCTGGCGTAACTTCGAACTGCCGTCGCAGGTCCGTCTCGAGCGCGAGACGGCCACCGGCCAGTACGGCCGCTTCACGGTCGAGCCGTTCGAGAAGGGCTTCGGCACCACGATCGGCAACGGTCTGCGCCGCGTGCTCCTGTCCTCGCTCGAGGGCACGGCGGTCACGTGGGTCCGCATCGACGGCGTCGTCCACGAGTTCTCGACCATCCAGGGCGTGCTCGAGGACGTGACGCAGATCGTGCTCAACCTCAAGAAGCTGCGCGTCAAGATGCACACGGACGCGCCGACGACCCTGCGCCTCGACGTCAGCGAGAAGGGCGAGGTCCTCGCCGAGAAGATCGACGGCGACCACAACATCGAGATCGCGAACCCCGAGCTGAAGATCTGCACCCTCACCGAGGACGTGCGCTTCTTCTGCGAGATGCAGGTGCGCAAGGGCCGCGGCTACGTGACCGCCGAGGAGAACGTGCAGGACGAGCTCGAGATCGGGACGATCCCGGTCGACTCGATCTTCAGCCCGGTCCACCGCGTGCGCTACGCCATCGAGAACACCCGCGTCGGCAAGTCGACGGACTACGACCGCCTGGTCCTCGAGATCTGGACCGACGGCACCGTCTCTCCGGAGATGGGCCTCGTCGAGGCGTCGAAGATCTACCGCAAGCACCTGAACCCGTTCGTCCAGTACTTCGAGATGAAGGAAGAGCTGGCGGTCGAGGGCGGCGTGCTCGCGCCGGAAGGTGACGAGGGCGCGCGCCGCCGCGAGATGGTCGACCTGCTCAACAAGAGCATCGACATGCTCGAGCTCTCGGTGCGGTCGAAGAACTGCCTGGACAGCGAGAACGTCGCGCTCATGCGCGACCTCGTGGTGATGTCCGAGCCCGAGCTGCTGAAGGTCCGAAACTTCGGCAAGACCTCCCTCAAGGAGGTCAAGAGCAAGCTCGCGGCGCTGGGCCTCTCGCTGGGTTTGAACGTCGAGGAATACAAGTAGCCGAGCTCCTCTGACGAGGACCGCTCGCGAGGAATGTCGTCATGAAGCACAAGGTCGCAGGCAAGCATCTCAACCGGAACAGCGCGCACCGAAAGGCGCTGCGCATGAACTTCGCCGTCTCCGTGATCAAGCACGAGCGGGTCACCACGACCCTGGCCAAGGCCAAGGCGCTGCGTCCGTTCGTCGAGAAGATGATCACGCTGGCGAAGAAGGGCGACGACTCCGACCGCCTCCACCGCATCCGCACGGCGGTCTCCTACCTGCAGGACAAGACCGCGGTGAAGAAGCTGTTCGACGAGATCGCGCCGCGCTTCGCGAACCGCGCCGGGGGCTACACGCGCATCCTGCGGCTGCCCGACCACCGGATCGGCGACGGCAGCGACCGCGCGATCTTCGAGCTCGTCGACAACAACGTCCTCGAGCAGCAGATCAAGAAGGCCGAGGAAGAAGCTCAGATCGTCGACGAGGACGTCGAGGAAGAGCAGGCGGTCTGACCGAGCTGCCTCGGAAGCGACGCGCCGCGCTCGGCGCGTGATGACGAACCCGGACGGCGCCTCTTCGGCGCCGTCTCGCGGTTTTGGGCGGGGGCGACGAACCCTCGGCGCCCGGGCGCGCCTAGGTCCGCGTGAACGACAGGTTCTCGGGGCCGACGAGCAGCGCGAGGTCGTCGATCAGCGCCTCGGTGATGCGGACGCCGGTGTCGGAGCGGACCCGGAACCAGTCGCCGTCGTCCTCGATGTCCATGTGGAAGTGCTGGTCGCCGCGGTGCTGCTCGACCACCTCGGAGATCCGCTCGATGCTGGGCTCGGCGGCGAGCGGACCCTCCAGGTTGACGACGAGGCCGGCGACCTCCCGACGAACGACCTGCTCGGCCGGCATCAGGTCGTCGAGCAGCAGCGCCGGCTCGTCGCTGCCCTTGTCGCGGCGCGCGGTGACGAACACGATCTCGTCTTCGGCGATGTAGTCCTTCACGTTCTCGAAGGTGCGCGCGAAGCACGTGACGGGGACCTGGCCCTCGAGGTCCTCCAGCAGGAACTTCGCCATCTTCTTGCCGGCGTTCTTGCCCTGCTTGATCTGCAGCACGCGCGCGGCGCTGATCATGCCGGCCAGCCGGATCGAGTCTCCGTTCGGCATCGTCGCGACCGACGAGATGGTGCTCCCCGCGATGCGCGACAGGAACCGGCCGCGCTTCTCGAACGGGTGGCCGGAGAGGTAGAAGCCGAGCGACTCCTTCTCGCGCGTCAGGCGCTCGTGCTCGGGCCACTCCGGCACGCCGTCCTCGGCCACCTCGGCGACGGCGACCGGCTCGGCGGCGAACAGCATCTTCTGGCCGCGCCGCTTGTCCTCCCGGGCGTTCGCGGCGGCGCGGAGCGCGGGCTCGATCTGCTTGCTGTTCCCGGCGCGCGTGCGGCCCATGTCGTCGAAGGCGCCCGAGGTGACCAGCGACTCGAGCGCGGTCTTGTTGATCAGGGTGCCGTCGAGGCGCTCGCACAGGTCGTCGATGTTGGCGTAGGGGCCGCTCTCGGCGCGCTCGGCCGCGATCGCGTCGGCGACGCGGGAGCCGACGCCCTTGACCGCGCCGAGGCCGTAGCGGATCGCGCCCTCCTCGACGTTGAAGTAGCGCATCGAGTGGTTCACCGACGGCGGCCGGATCGTCATGCCGCTGCGGCGGATGTCGTCGACGAACTCCTTGATCTTGTCGCTGTTGTTGGACTCCGTGGTGAGGTTGGCCGCGGTGAACTCGGTCGGGTAGTGCGCCTTGAGCCACGCGGTCTGGTAGGTGACCAGCGCGTAGGCGGTGGAGTGGGACTTGTTGAAGCCGTAGCCCGCGAAGTACTCCATCGTCTCGAACAGCTCCTTGGCGAACTTGCCGTCGTAGCCCTTCTGCTCGGCGCCCTCGATGAACTGGTCCTTGAACTTCAGCATGACCTCCGGCTTCTTCTTGCCCATGGCCTTGCGGAGGTTGTCCGCCTCGGACATCGAGAAGCCGCCGATCGAGCCGGAGATCTGCATCACCTGCTCCTGGTAGACGATGACGCCGTAGGTGGGCTCGAGGATCGGCGCGGTGTCCTGGTGGGGGTAGACGGTCTTCTCTTCGCCGTGCTTGCGCCGGACGAACATGTCGACCATGCCCGAGCCGAGCGGGCCGGGGCGGTAGAGCGCGAGGACCGCGATGACGTCCTCGAAGTTGTCGGGCTTGAGCCGCGTCAGCAGCTCGCGCATGCCGGACGACTCCAGCTGGAAAACGCCCTGGGTGTCGCCCCGCGCCATCAGCTCGTAGGTCGGCTGGTCGTCGAGCGGCAGGGTGTTGAGGTCGAGGTCGACCCCGTGGACCTCCTTCACCAGGCGAGCGCCCTCGGCGAGGATCGTCAGCGTCTTGAGGCCGAGGAAGTCCATCTTGAGGAGGCCGACCTCCTCGAGCTCGGTCATCTGCCACTGGGTGATGACGTCCTCGCCGTTCTTGGCGAGCGGCACGTACTCCAGGACCGGCTTGTCGGCGATGACGACGCCGGCCGCGTGGATGGAGTTGTGGCGCGCGGACCCCTCGAGCTTCAGCGCGAGCTCGAACAGTCGCTTGTGCTGCGGTGAGCTGTCGCGGATCTCCTGCAGGTCGGTGTCGGTCTCGAGCGCGTCCCGCAGCGACGCGCCCGGCCCCTGGGGCACCTTCTTGCAGATGTCGTTGATGTCGCCGACGGGGAAGTCGAGCACCCGCCCGACGTCCTTGAGCACGCCGCGCGACGCCATCGTGCCGAACGTGATGATCTGGCAGACGCAGTCGGCGCCGTACTTGTCGCGCACGTAGCTGATGACCTCTTCCCGACGGTTGCCGCAGAAGTCGATGTCGATGTCCGGCATCGACACGCGGCCCGGGTTCAGGAAGCGCTCGAACAGCAGGTTGTACTCGAGCGGGCAGACGTCGGTGATCCCGAGGCAGTAGGCCACGATGGACCCGGCGGCGGACCCGCGGCCCGGCCCCACGGGGATGCCCATGTCCTTGGCGACCTTGATGAAGTCCCAGGTGATCAGGAAGTAGCTGACGAAGCCGAGCTTCTTGATGATCCCGACCTCGTAGTCGAGGCGCTCCTGGACCTGCTCCGTGATCTCGCCGTAGCGCGCGATGGCCCCTTCGCGGCAGAGCTTCGCGAAGTAGTCGTCGGGGGTGCTCTCGTCCTCGGGCTGGAAGACCGGCACGTGATAGACGCCGAACTCGATGTCGACGTCGCACCGGTCGGCGATCTTGACCGTGTTCTCGAGCGCCTCCGGCCAGCTCTGGAACGCCTGGTGCATCTCGGCGCGCGTCTTCAGGTAGAGCTCGCGCGAGCCCATCCGGAATCGCTCCTGGTCGGCGACCGACTTGCCCGAGCGGATGCACAGCATGATGTCCTGCGCCAGCCAGTCCTCGGGCTTGAGGTAGTGCACGTCGTTCGTCGCGACGCAGGGGATGCCCAGCTCCTCGCCGAGCTTCTTGAGGCCGACGGTGACCTTGCGCTGCGCTTCGTAGCCGGTGATCGCGACCTCGAGGAAGAAGTTCTCCTCGCCGAACAGCGACTGCAGGCTCAGCGCGGCAGCGCGGGCGGCCTCGAAGTCGTTCTGCTGGATCGCCATCGCGACCTGCGACGAGACCGTCCCGGAGAGGCAGATCAGGCCCTCACGGTGCGCCTCGATCATCTCGCGATCGACCCGCGGGCGGTAGCTGAAGCCCTCGAGCCACGCCTTGCCGCTGAGCTTCTTGAGGTTCTCGAAGCCGACGTTGTTCGCCGCGAGCAGCGTCAGGTCGAAGGTCGGGTTGTCCGCGCCCGCCGTCTCCTTGCTCGTGCGCCCTGCGTAGTAGGTCGTCTGGCCGAGGATCGGCTTGATCTCGGCCTTCCGGCACGCCTTGAACAGGTCGACGCTGCCGAACATGTTGCCGTTGTCGGTCAGCGCGAGCGCGGTCTGTCCGTCGGCCTTGGCCGCCGCGACGAGCGGGCCGACCTGCGCCGGAGAGGTCAGCAGGCTGTAGTGCGAGCGCACGTGCAGGTGGACGAACGGAGGCGCTTCGGTCATCGCGACCGCAAGGCTAGCGCCTCGCGCCGCGACCTTCGAGCCGGGCCCGGCGCGGTTCGGAGACAGTCGCTCAGGCGCCGACGTGCGAGGCGCTGCTGCCGGACGAGGGGGCGATGATCCCCGAGGTCCGGCCCGCGCGCGCGAACCGCTCCAGCACCTGCTCGACCTGCTGGTCGGTGTGCGTGGCGATGTAGGACGTGCGGATCAGGTCGCTGCCGGTCGGGACCGCGGGTTGCGTCACCGCGTTCGTGAACAATCCACAGTCGAAGAGAGTTCTCCACAGCCGCAGCATGCGCTCCTGGTCGCCGACGACGACGGGGACGATGGGGCTGGCGAGCGGACCGGCGGTCTGGAAGCCGAGCCCGGCGAGGCCGGTGCGGACGCGCTGCGCGATCTGCAGTACGCGTCGCCGCATCTGCGGCTGCTGTTCGACGACGTCGAGCGCGGCGAGCGCGGCGGCCGTCGAGGACGGCGTGATGGAGGCCGAGAACATCAGCGACCGCGCGTGGTGGCGCATGTAGTCGATCACCTTGGCGGGACCGGCGACGAAGCCGCCGAGGCTCGCGAGGCTCTTGGAGAACGTGCCCGTGACGAGGTCCGGCGTCACGCCGCAGTGCTCGGCCGCGCCGCGGCCGTTCGCGCCGAGCACCCCGAGCGCGTGCGCCTCGTCGACCATCAGCCGCGCGCCGAAGCGGTCGGCGAGCGCGCGGATGGACTCGAGCGGCGCGAGGTCGCCCATCATCGAGAACAGGCCGTCGACGACGATCAGCATCGCGCGGCCCTGGCGCGCGCCGAGCTCGAGCTGGCGCTCAAGGTCCTCTACGTCGTTGTGGCGGAACTTGCGCACGTCGGCGAACGCCATCCGGCAGCCGTCGAGGATCGACGCGTGGTTCTCCCGGTCGCACAGCACGAGGTCACCCTTGCCGCAGATCGCCGGGATCGCGCCGAGGTTCACCTGGAAGCCGGTCGAGAAGCACAGGGCCGCTTCCTGATCCAGGAAGGCGGCGAGCCGGCGCTCCAGCTGCTCGTGGAGCGCGAGCGTCCCGTTCAGGAACCTCGAACCGGAGCACGAGGTCCCGAACCGCTCGACCGCCTCGCGCGCAGCCGCGCGGACCTGCGGGTGGTGGGTCAACCCCAGGTAGTTGTTGCTGCCGATCATGATCAGCCGCCTGCCGTCGACCTCCACCTCCGTCCCTTCGCTGCCGTCGAGCGCGAGGAAGTACGGGTAGACGCCCAACTCCCGGAGCTCGTCGGGCTTGTTGAACCCGTCACACTTGTCGAAGATGTCCACCGTCGGGGATCAGGTTAGGTCTCACCGGCGGGGCGGACAAAGCAACTTTGACGAGGACGAGCGCGCGAAGTCATGGGTGAACAGGCGGCGGCGCGGCAGGCAGCGGGCGCCCCTGCCAGTCTACTGCTAACCGGCGCGAACGGCTTCTTGGGGCGCGCCTTGGTCCGGCGGCTGCTGGCATCCGGCGTGGCGTCGTCCGGCCTGCGCTGCGTGGTGCGAGACGTCGACCGCGCCGTGCGCGCGGGGCTGCCTGCGGAGTCGCTGGTGCGAGCGGACCTCGCCGCTGGGGCCGCCGGACCGACGCTCGAGCGCGCCACAGCGGGCGTCGACGTCGTCGTCCACCTCGCGGGCGCGCTCAAGGCGTACCGGCGCGCCGGATTCGACGCGGTCAACGCAGCCGGTACGCGGCGCCTCGTCGAGGCCGTCCGCCGCAGCGCGCCGTCCGCGCACGTCGTCAACATCTCGTCCCTCGCCGCGGCGGGCCCGAGCCTGGACGGCGCAGGGTCGGCGGCGCCGCCGGACGCGTGCCGGCCGGTTTCCCATTACGGAGAGAGCAAGCGGCAGGGGGAGCTCGCCGTCGTCGAGAGCGGCCTGGACTACACGATCGTGCGGCCGCCCGTGGTCTACGGGCCCACCGACGGGGCCACGCGGCTGCTCTTCCGGCAGGCGACCGCGCTCGCCGCCGCAGCGCCGCCGCGTCCGCGCCCGCTCTCGATCGTGCACGCCGACGACGTCGCCGAGGCGGTCTGGCGGGCCGTCTGCGCGCGCCCTCCGGCCGCCTGCATCCCGCTCGACGGCCCGGCGCGCACGGACACGCACGCGCTGCTGCGCGCGATCGCGACCGCGTGCGGCCGGCGCGCGCGCCTGCTGCCGGTGCCGATGGCGCTGGCGAGCGCCGCAGGCTTGTTCGCCGACCTCGTCGCCGCAGCGCGCCGCCAGCCCGCCTACTTCAACCGCGACAAGGTGCGGGAGATCGGCGCCGCCGGCTGGGTCGCGGACGGCGCCGCCGCCTCGCAGCTGCTGGGGTTCACGCCCTCGATCGGGCTCGCGGAGGGCCTGCGCGCCGTCGCGGCGGCGGAGGGCTTCGTCCCGGCGACGTCGTAGCGCCGCGGGCGGCCTGCGGTCACTTCAGCAGCTGCATCAGCAGCGCCTTCTGCACGTGGGCGCGGTTCGCGGCCTGGTCATAGATGCGAGACCGGTCGCCGTCGAGCACCTCGTCGGTCGCCGCCACGTTGCGGCGCACGGGCAGCGGGTGCATCAGCATGGCGTTCTGCGTCGAGGCCATGAGCTCGGCGTCGACGCGCCAGCCCTGCAGCGAGCGCTTCACCATCGCCTCGCGCTCGGGGTCGTCCCAGTGCTTCGTGCACCCCCAGGAGCGCGCGTAGACGACCTCGGCGCCCTTGGCGCCCGCGTCCCGGTCGTTCACGACGCGGACCGAGCCGCCCGCCTCGTCGGCGGCGGCCTTGCTGCGCTGCAGGACCTCGTCGTCGACCTCGAAGCCGAGCGGGTGGGCGAGCGTGATCTCCATCCCCATCCGGGACGCCAGCTGGAGCACGGAGTGGGTGGGGCCGAGCGACTTCGGCTCCGGGTGGTCGCACCACAGCAGCGTCAGCTTGCGCCCTTGCAGGCTGATCAGGTTCTCCCGCATCGTCAGGACGTCGGCGAGGGCCTGGCAGGGGTGTTCGAAGGCCGTCTCGAGGTTGATGACGGGCACCGAGCTGTGCTGCGCGTAGCTGCGCAGCAGCAGCTCCTGGCGGTCGTGCTCCCACGTGCCGGCGCGCGCCGCGGCGCGGATCCCGAGCGCGTCGACGTAGCGTGACAGCGTGCGCGCGGCGTCCTTCACGTGCTCCTCGGCGGCGCCGTCCATGACGGCCTGCTCGCTCGGCTCGAGCTCGTAGAGGTCGTCGGCGGACAGGTTGATGCAGTGTCCGCCGAGCTGCTGCATGCCGACCTCGAACGAGACCCGGGTGCGCAGGCTCGGCTGGAAGAACAGCATGCCGAGGGTCTTGCCCCCGAGCACCTGTCCCGGGCGCTTGCCCTTCACGCGGGTCGCGAGGTCGAGGAGGTCGTCCAGTTCGTGCCGGGTCATTCCGGCCGTGCTCAAGAAGTCGCGCTTGCTCAATTCGGGTCCCTCCGCTGGACTGGCGCAGACGTTAGATGGCGGACTCCTCCCCGACAAGCGCGGACGCCGCGCGCATGCAGCGCTGCCTCGAGCTCGCGCGCGACGCGGCCGCGGCCGACGAAGTGCCGGTCGGCGCGATCGTCGTCCTGGGCGGCGAGGTCGTAGGCGTCGGCCGCAACCGCGTCGAGGAGCGCGCCAACCCGCTGGCGCACGCCGAGCTGGAGGCCCTCAACGAGGCCTTCGCGCGCACCGGCGACAAGCGCCTGCCGGGCGCCGAGCTGTTCTGCACGCTCGAGCCGTGCTTCCTGTGCGCGGGGGCGATCCTGCACGCGCGCGTGCGCCGCGTGGTCTTCGGCGCGCGCGATCCCAAGTTCGGCGCGGTCCGCTCGCTCGCGACGCTGCTCGAGGACGCGCGGCTGAACCACCGCTGCGAAGTGGTGGAGTCGGTGGAGGCCGAGGCCAGCGCCGACCTGCTGCGCGCGTTCTTCCGAGCGCGGCGAAGCGGGGGCTGACCGCGTCGAAGCGTCGGCGCCAAGGGCCGGATCGGGGCGGGCTTGAGGCGCGCGGGGATTCCCGACGACCAAGGTTGAAATGCCTCGACGGATCTGCAGGATCCGTCGCTCATTCGTCGCTGCGTCCCCACGCGGCGACCCTCGCGGAGAGGTGCCAGAGTGGCTGAATGGCCCGGTTTCGAAAACCGGTTAGTGCGCAAGTGCTACGGGGGTTCGAATCCCCCCCTCTCCGCCATTTTCTGCCTCCG
>JBMHDP010000050.1:0-9725 GCA_049889335.1 Planctomycetota bacterium | reverse complement strand
TCGTGCGACGCCGCGCTGCGGATCAACCAACGCGCCGCCGGCGCCGGCTACGCGAACCGCGCGCCGGTGCCCGTGCGGGCAGGGACGTCGATGGCCGTCAACCTCTCGGGCACGCCGAACGCCTTCGGCCTGCTGGCGATGGGCTACCCGAGCGCCGCGCCGACGACGCTGCCGCTGCTCGGCCTGCTCAACCTCGACCTGACGTTCACGCCCTACCTGATGACCGTGAGCACGCTCGACGCCCACGGCGAGCTGCTGTTCGAGCAGCCGCTGCCGGCGGCCGCGCCGGTCGGCGCGAGCCTCGCCGTGCAAGGGCTGGTGCTCTCCGCGAGCGCCGAGGTGCTGAGCAACCCGGTCCGCTTCGAGCTGGTCCCCTGAGGGACCCAGGGCGCGACGTTCCTGCGGCGCGCCCCGGCAGCTAGCATGCGGCGCATGCGCTCCGTGCTGCTCGCCCTCTCGTTCGCGCTCGTCGCCGGCTCCGCGCCCGCGCAGGACCGGCTGCCCAACCTCGTCGTCATCTTCGTCGACGACATGGCCTACGCCGACATCGGCCCGTTCGGCGGCGACGTCCCGACCCCCAACCTCGACCGGATGGCGCGGGAAGGCACCCGCTTCACCGACTTCAGCGTCGCGACGGCCGTGTGCTCGGCGTCGCGCGCGGCGCTGCTGACCGGCTGCTACCACCGCCGGGTAGGCATCTCCGGGGCGCTCGGGCCGCGCGCGAACCACGGCCTGCATGAGCGCGAGACGACCCTCGCCGAGCTGTGCAAGCAGCAGGGCTACGCGACCGCCTGCTACGGCAAGTGGCACCTGGGTCACCACCCGAAGTTCCTGCCGACGAACCACGGCTTCGACGAGTACTTCGGCCTGCCCTACTCCAACGACATGTGGCCGCTGCACCCGGCCTACGCCCACCTGCCGACCGAGGCCGAGCGACGCAAGAAGGGCTACCCGGCGCTGCCGCTGATCGAGGGCACGGAGGTCGTGGACGCCGAGGTCACCGGCGAGGACCAGGCGATGCTCACGACGTGGTACACCGAGCGCGCGGTGTCGTTCATCGAGCGCAACAAGGACCGCCCCTTCTTCTGCTACGTGCCGCACTCCATGGTGCACGTGCCGCTGTTCGTCTCGGACAAGTTCAAGGGCAAGAGCGGGCGGGGCCTGTTCGGGGACGTCGTCATGGAGATCGACTGGTCGGTCGGACAGATCCTCGACGCGCTGCAGGAGAGCGGCGTCGACGACGACACGCTGGTGATCTTCACCTCGGACAACGGGCCCTGGCTCAGCTACGGCGATCACGCGGGCTCCGCGGGGATCTACCGCGAGGGCAAGGGCACGATGTTCGAAGGCGGCGTGCGCGAACCCACGATCGCGCGCTGGCCCGGACGCGTCCCCGCCGGGCGGACCTGCGGCGAGTTCGCGTCGACGATCGACATCCTGCCGACCTTCGCCGCGCTGATCGGCGCGACCCTGCCCGACCACAAGCTCGACGGCCGCGACATCGGGCCGCTGCTGCTCGGGGAACCAGGCGCCCGGTCCCCGCACGAGTGCTTCCTGCACTACTACGCAGGCGGCCAGCTGCAGGCGGTCCGCGACCGGCGGTGGAAGCTGCACTTCCCCCACAAGTTCCGCACGATGGCGGGCAAGCCGGGCGGGACCGGCGGCAGCCCCAACGCTTACGCGCAGGCGTCGATCGGGCTGGCGCTCTTCGACCTGCGCGAGGACCCGGGTGAGACGACCGACGTCGCGGCGGCGAACCCCGAGGTGGTCGCCCGGCTCCAGCGGCTCGCCGACCTCGCCCGCGCGGACCTCGGTGACAAGCTGACCAAGACCAAGGGCACGGGCATCCGTCCGGCGGGCCGGCTGCAGAAGGACGACGCCCGGCTCGTCTGGTAGCGGCCGCCGCGCGCGGGCTACCATGCGCGCATGCTGTGCGCCTACGTCGCCTCCTCTCTGCTCGCGGCGGCGCTCCTGCCGCAGGCGCCGTCGCGCCCGAACGTCGTCCTGATCATGGCAGACGACATGGGCTACACCGACATCGGCTGCTACGGCTCCGAGGTCGCGACGCCGACCCTGGACCGGCTGGCCGCGGACGGCGTGCGGATGACGCAGTTCTACAACACGTCGCGGTGCTGCCCGACGCGCGCGGCGCTGCTCACCGGGCTCTACTCCCACCAGGCGGGCATCGGGCTGATGACCGGGGACCGCAGCTACGACGCGTACCGCGGCGACCTCAACCGCCGCTGCGTGACCATCGCCGAGGCGCTGCGGCCTGCCGGCTACCGCAACTACATGTCGGGCAAGTGGCACGTGACGCGCCACGTCGCGCCGCAGGGCCCGAAGCACAACTGGCCGCTCCAGCGCGGCTTCGACCGCTTCTACGGCACCATCACCGGCGCCGGGAGCTTCTTCGACCCGACGACGCTCTGCCGGGACAACACCTACGTGACGCCGGAGAACGACGTCGAGTACCGACCGGCGCGCTTCTACTACACGGACGCCATCACCGACCAGGCCGTCCGGTTCGTGCGCGAACACGACGAGCAGCACGCCGACGCGCCGTTCTTCCTCTACGTGGCGTACACCACCGCGCACTGGCCGATGCACGCGCTCGAGGCCGACATCGAGAAGTACGAGGGGGTCTACGCCGACGGCTTCGAGCCGGTCCGCGCCGCGCGGCTGGCGCGCGCGCGCGCGCTCGGGGTCCTCGACGAAGCGTGGCCGATGTCGCCGCAACCGCGACCGTGGGCCGAGACGCCCGACCACGAATGGGAGGCCCGCAACATGCAGGTCTACGCGGCGATGATCGACCGCATGGACCAGGGCATCGGCCGCATCGTCGACGAGCTCGAGCGCCAGGGGCGCCTGGACGACACCCTGGTGCTCTACCTGCAGGACAACGGCGGATGCGCCGAGGGCATGGGGCGGCGGTCGAACGCGGACAAGCTCCGCGACGTGACCTACGAGCCGCTCGGGGTCGACGGGCTGCAGCCGAAGATCTGGCCGCCGATGCAGACCCGGGACGGCCGCCCCGTGCGCACCGGCCCCGAGACGGTCGCGGGCGCAGAAGACACCTACATCGGCTACGGGCGGGGCTGGGCCAACGTCTCTAACACGCCGTTCCGGGGCTACAAGCACGACGCCTACGAGGGCGGCATCGCCACGCCCTTCATCGCGCGCTGGCCGACGGGGCTCCCCGCGGCGTCGCGCGGCGCCGTGGTCGACGCGCCCGCGCACCTGATCGACGTGCTCCCGACCATCCTGTCGGCGGCGGGCGCGGCTCACCCGACGGGCGGGGAACAAGGGGCGCTGCTGCCGCCCGAGGGTCTGGACCTGCTGCCAGCCCTGCGAGGCGGCGCGCTGACCCGCGCGGCGCCGCTGTGCTTCGAGCACCACGGCAACCTCGGGCTGCGCGACGGCCGCTGGAAGATCGTGGCCCAGCACCGCAAGGGCGCGCCCGTGACGTGGGAGCTCTACGACATGCGCGCCGACCGCACCGAGCTCCGCGACCTCGCGCAGGACCAGCCCGAGCGCGTGCTTGCGCTCGCCCGCAAGTGGCGCGCCTGGGCAGACCGCGTGGGGGTACAGCCCTGGCCCATCCCGGCGCGACCGAAGTAGACTTTGGTATGCGCCAGGCCACCTGGCGCAGCGCAACCGCGTCGGCCCCGGCCGGCCAAGGCGTTCTCTCCCCCCCCCCTGCCCCGCGACCTCTCCCCCATGAATCGCATCCTCGCTGCTCCTGTCGTCGCGACGCTTTCGTCGCTCGCACTGGCTCAGACGCCCTGCACGCTCGCCGAGAACGGCACGCTGCTGGTCGGCCCGCCGATCGACAACTTCACGATGAGCCCGGTCCCGCTGGGCTTCACCTTCACCTTCAACGGCACCAGCTACGACGAGATCTTCGTCAGCGACCACGGCATCCTGACCTTCGCCAACGGCGGCGTGCCGGTCCCGAACGGCGGCGCGGCGACCTACACGCCGGGCGCAGCCAACCTCGACGCGCTCGGCGCAGACTGCGTCTTCGCCTACTGGGGCGACCACAGCACGCAGGGCTTCGGAACGCCGACGTCTCCCAACGCCGGGATCTGGATCGACAACACGAGCGGCACGCACTGCACGGTCACCTGGGTCGACAACGAGCCCTACCTCGGGTTCACGGCAGGCGCGTTCTCGAACTCGGTCACGCTGTTCAGCAGCGGGGAGATCCGCGTCCGGATGGACTCGCGGTGCAACAACACCAGCTCGACCTTCGGCGCCGTGGAGACCGTCGTCGGCGTGCACACGCTCAACAACCCGATCCCGGCGTCCTCGGACCTGAGCCAGCCGTCCACGGTCGCGATCGACCTGACGGTCTTCGAGGAGTTCATCGGCCCCGGCCCGGCCGGCTCCAACTCGCCGGACCCGAACTTCGACCTCGGCGACACGACGCTGACGTTCACGCCGCTCGGCAACGGCTGGCTGGTGACGCCCAGCACGCTCGACTGCGGCTCGGCGACCGACGCGGGCGGCGGCTGCGGCAGCATGACGCTCACGACCACCGCGACCCCGTTCGTCGGGACGCGCTGGGACGTCGAGCTGACCGGCGTGCAGCCGTCGATCCTGCCGGTGTTCCTGACGCTGGGCGCGTCGGTCCCGCAGACGCCCGTCGGCGTGCTGCTGCCGACCCTGTTCGGCGCCAGCTGCGTCGCGACGCAGGACGCCACCAGCGCGGTGCTCGCGATGCCGGCGGCCACGGCGGGCACCACGGCGCTGTCCCTGCCGATCCCGATGAACCCGACCCTCGCCGGGCTGACCCTGAGCGCGCAGGGCCTCGCGTTCGACCTCGCGTCGGCCGCCGAGTTCGAGCTGTCCAACGGCAACGACGTCGTCGTCGGCTACTGAGCCGACCGCCCCCAGACCTCCCTGCGCCCGCGCTGGGACGACCACGAGCCGCGCCTGTCGCGGCTCGTTTGCGTTCGGAGCCGAGGCGACCCAAAGGGCGCTTTCCACAATCGCGCCACGACTGTGGACAACGCCGGGCGCGCGGGACGGGCGACGCACTTTCCCCTCGCGTAGCGCGGGCCCTGCGGGTGTAGTCTTTGCCCGACGATGCCACGCCGCCAAGACCTGAAGTCGATCCTCATCCTGGGTTCGGGGCCGATCGTGATCGGCCAAGCCTGTGAGTTCGACTACTCGGGAGTGCAGGCCTGCAAGTCGCTGCGCAGCGACGGCTACCGGATCATCCTGATCAACAGCAACCCTGCGACGATCATGACCGATCCCGAGATGGCGGATCGGACCTACGTCGAGCCGATCACGCCGGCGGTCGTCGAGAAGATCATCGAGAAGGAGCGGCCGGACGCGATCCTGCCGACGCTCGGCGGACAGACGGCGCTCAACTGCGCGATGCAGCTGCACGACCAGGGCGTACTCGACAAGCACGGCGTCGAGATGATCGGCGCGAAGCCCGAGTCGATCATCAAGGCAGAGGGTCGCCAGGAGTTCCGCGAGGCGATGGAGAACATCGGGCTGGCCTGCGCGCGCAGCAAGCTCGCCTTCTCGATGCCCGAGGCGCGCAGCGCGCTCGACGAGATCGGGCTGCCGTGCGTCATCCGACCCGGCTTCACGATGGGCGGCAGCGGCGGCGGGATCGCCTACAACCTCGAGGAGTTCGAGGACATCGCGTCGCGCGGCCTGCAGCTGTCGCTGAACAGCGAGATCCTGATCGAGGAGTCGATCATCGGGTGGAAGGAGTACGAGATGGAGGTCGTTCGGGACAAGAACGACAACTGCATCATCGTCTGCTCGATCGAGAACTTCGACGCGATGGGCGTGCACACCGGCGACTCGATCACGGTGGCCCCGGCCCAGACGCTCAGCGACCGCGAGTACCAGCTGATGCGTGACGCCTCGATCGCGGTCCTCCGCGAGGTCGGCGTCGACACCGGCGGCTCCAACGTGCAGTTCGCCGTCAACCCGCGCGACGGTCGCATGATCGTCATCGAGATGAACCCCCGCGTCTCGCGCAGCTCGGCGCTGGCGAGCAAGGCGACCGGCTTCCCGATCGCCAAGATCGCCGCCAAGCTCGCGGTCGGCTACACGCTGGACGAGCTCGACAACGACATCACCAAGATCACCAAGGCCTGCTTCGAGCCGACGATCGACTACTGCGTGGTGAAGTTCCCGCGGTGGGCGTTCGAGAAGTTCCCGACGGCCGACCCGGTGCTGACCACCCAGATGAAGTCGGTCGGCGAGTGCATGGCCATCGGCGGCACCTTCAAGGAGGCGATGCAGAAGGCCCTGCGCGGCCTCGAGACCGGCCGCAACGGCTTCGGCAACGTCCCCGGCCGCCCTCACTGCCGCCAGGAGGACTTCACGGTCGAGTCGATCCGACCGCACCTCGCGACGCCGCGCGCCGACCGCATCGACTGGGTCCGCGCCGCCATGCTCGCCGGCATGTCGGTCGAGGACGTGTTCGACTACACGCACATCGACCCGTGGTTCCTCGACCAGCTGGCCGAGCTCGTCGCGATGGAGGCGCGCATCGTCGAGGCGCTCGCGGACGGCCTCGACGGCGCGGACGCCCAGCTGCTGCGCGAGGCCAAGCAGCTCGGCTTCAGCGACCGACAGCTGGCCGCCGCCGCGCCGGACGACGTCTCCGAGTGGGACGTGCGGGCCCGGCGCAAGGCGCTCGGCGTCACGCCTGCCTACAAGCGGGTCGACACCTGCGCCGCCGAGTACCCGAGCAGCACGCCCTACCTCTACTCGACCTACAGCGGGACCGAGGACGAGACCGAGCTCGACGGCGCCGAAGCCCGCGACCGCGTCGTCGTCCTGGGCGGCGGCCCCAACCGGATCGGCCAGGGCATCGAGTTCGACTACTGCTGCGTGCACGCCGCGCTGGCGCTGCGCGAGATGGGCTACGAGACCGTCATGGTCAACAGCAACCCCGAGACCGTGTCGACCGACTTCGACACCTCGGACATGCTGTTCTTCGAGCCGCTGACGCACGAGGACGTCATGAACGTCGTCGACCGCATCGGCCCCAAGGGGGTGATCGTGCAGTTCGGCGGACAGACGCCGCTCAACCTCGCGCGCGGCCTGCAGGACCACGGCGCGCCGCTCGTCGGCACCAGCGTCGACATGATCGACACGGCCGAGGACCGCGACCTGTTCAGCAAGCTGATCAGCGGGCTCGACATCGACCAGCCACCCAACGGGATGGCCGCCAACGAGGAGGAGGCGCTGGCCGCGGCCGCGGAGATCGGCTACCCGGTGCTGGTGCGCCCGAGCTTCGTGCTCGGCGGCCGCGCGATGGAGATCGTCTACGATCGCGACGCGCTCGTCGGCTACATGGAGCGCAACCGGATGTTCTCCGAGGAGCGCCCGCTGCTGGTCGACAAGTTCCTGGACTCCGCCATCGAGGTAGACGTCGACGCGATCAGCGACGGCGACCAGGTCGTCATCGGCGGCGTGATGGAGCACATCGAGGAGGCCGGCATCCACTCCGGCGACTCCAGCTGCTCGCTGCCGCCCTACACGCTCAGCGACGGGATCATCAAAGACATCGCCGACAAGACCCGCGACCTGGCGCGGTCCCTGAACGTCGTCGGCTTGATGAACGTGCAGTGGGCGGTCCGCGGCGCCCGCGTCTACATCATCGAGGCCAACCCGCGCGCGTCCCGCACCGTGCCCTTCGTCAGCAAGGCGATCGGCCAGCCGTTCGCGAAGATGGCCGCCCGGGTCATGCTCGGCGAGAAGCTGGCGGACATCGGGATCGTCGAGCGGCTCGAGCCGCCCTTCTTCTCGGTCAAGGCCCCGGTCTTCCCGTTCGGCAAGTTCCAGGGCGTGGACACCCTGCTCGGTCCGGAGATGAAGTCGACCGGCGAGGTCATGGGCATCGACGAGCGCTTCGGCAGCGCCTTCGCCAAGGCGATGGTCGGCGCCGGCAACACCCTGCCCCGCGAAGGCAAGGTGTTCGTCAGCGTGCGCGACGAGGACAAGCGGGTGATCCTGCCGCTCGTCGACCGCATCGCGGGCATGGGCTTCGAGATCGTCGCGACCAGCGGCACCGCGCGCGCGCTGCAGAACGCCGGGATCCCGGTCGAGCGGGTCTTCAAGATCCACGAGGGTCGCCCGCACGTCCTGGACCTGGTCGTCAACCGCGAGGTCCGGCTGATCGTCAACACGCCGCGCGGGAGCCGTGAGCGCAGCGACGACCGCTTGATCCGCAGCGCCGCGGCGACCCACCGCATCCCCTGCATCACCACGCTGGCGGCCGCGTCCGCGACGATCCAGGGCATGGAGATGTGGATGAAGCAGCCGATCGAGGTCGCGCCGCTGCAGCAGCACCACGCCGCGTTCGCGCCGCAGGAGGCCGACCGCGCCGAGGCGCTCGCCGAGCAGCCGCGGAGCGACGGGGCCTCCGCCTAGCGCCCGCTACCAGAGATTCCGCATGAACGCCCCCGCCCACGACTCTTCTCTCGCGCAGGACATCGCCGGGTTCTGTCTCCAGCAGGTCCAGGACGCCCCGCAGCAGGCGCGCGACAGCTTCCCCAGCTCCGACCTCTGGCGCGCGGTCGCGGCGACCGGCACGTCGCTGTGGCTCGACACCGGTGACGTCGACGCCGCGCGCGAGCTCTGGGTCCGGGAGTTCGTCGCGCTCACCACCAACAACACGCTCCTGAACAAGGAGGTCCAGAAGGGCATCTACGACGCCCTGGTGCCGGGGACGGCCGCGCTCCTGCGGGACAAGGGCGTGTCCGGCGACGACGTGGTCCAGGAGATCGCGTTCGTGCTCAACGCCGTGCACGGCCTCAAGCTGGTGCGGGCGTTCGACGCCGACGTGTCGGTCGAGCTGCACACCGCGATCAGCCACGACGCCGAAGCCAGCTATCGCTACGGCAAGCGCTTCCACGCGATCTGCCCGGAGCGCTTCATCGTCAAGGTGCCGCTGACCCCCGCGGGCCTGCTCGCCGCGCGGCGGCTGTCCGACGACGGCGTCCGGCTCAACTTCACGCTCGGCTTCTCGGCGCGGCAGAACTGGCTGATCGGTGCGCTCGCGCGGCCCACCTGGGTCAACGTGTTCATGGGCCGCGTCAACGCGTTCCTCAGCGACAACCAGCTCGGCGACGGCAAGAACGCCGGCGAGAAGGCCACGCTCGCCAGCCAGCGCGGCCTGCGCCGGCTGAAGAACCAGGGCGGCGCGGACGTCCGCCAGATCGGCGCGTCGATGCGCAACGGCGACCAGGTCCACGACCTGCTCGGTCTCGACGTCTTCACGATGCCGACCGGCGCGGCCAAGGGCTTCATCGACCTCGCGCCCGACGCCGCGACCATCTCCGACAAGACGGGAGACGACCCCGAGGTCCAGTTCGCCGCGGACGTCGACGTCGACGGGGACCGGCTGACCTGCTTCTGGGACATCGACAACCAGTTCGAGACGGCCGCGGCCAACGCCGCCGGCCTGGACGCTGAGAGCGCGACCGCGGACGACGTGCTCGCGACGCTCGCGGACAGCGGCGCCGGCGACCTTTTCCCGCAGTTCTCCGCCGAAGAGGCCGGGCGGATCGCCGGCGAAGGCAAGATCCCGGTCTACCAGAGCTGGGTCGAGCGCGTGCGCGCCGGCACCTGCAGCTGGGACGGCGCGCTCACGGCCGCTGCCCTGGCGAGCTTCACCAAGGACCAGGGCGCCCTGGACGACCGCATCCGCGGCCTGATCTAGCGCCGCGGCCCGAGCGCGGCCG
>JBMHDP010000049.1:0-19970 GCA_049889335.1 Planctomycetota bacterium | reverse complement strand
GTCTTCGGGAGACGCGCTGCACCACGCGGCCAGGTCGACGCATACGTCGCCTTCTTCGCGCGCGTCGCCGAGCGCGCGGCAGGCGCGCGCCAGCAGGTCGCGGTCGCCGCCGGTCGCCAAGCGGGCGAGCAGCGTCGCTTGCAGCGCTGCCAGGCTCGGTGGTTCGGGCGTCGTGCTCACGCCTCCTCCTTGGCCCAGCGGTCCATCGCCTCGACGAGCGTGCGCGGCGGGCGGTCGTAGAACATGCCGTTGTCGGTGCCGGGTGACGCGCCGCGCAGGAACGCGTAGCAGACGCCGCCGAAGTGCTGCTCGTAGTCGTAGCCGGACAGCCGCGCCGTCAGGTGGCGGTGCCAGGCCAGCACGTAGAGGTGGTACTGCAGCACGTAGTCGTGGTGCTCCATCGACGCCTGCAGCGCGTCTTGGCCGTAGTCCTCCAAGCGGTCGCCGAGGTGGTTGGACTTCCAGTCGACGACCCAGTAGCGACCGTCGTGCGAGGCGATCAGGTCGGCGAAGCCGGTCAGGTAGCCGCGCAGGTCCCGCGGTCGCAGCGAACGCAGCCGGGGCGCGTAGGACCTGGCGACCGCGTCCCCGTGCTGCTCGAAGGCAGCGGCGAGCGCGGCGAGGTCGGGCCGACCCATCGGGATCGTGAACTGCCACTCGATCAGCTTGTCGCCGCGGCAGAGCTCGCCGACCGACGGGCCGTCTGCGCCCGCGCGGGCGGCGGCAAGGTCCCGGAGGTTCTGCAGCACGACCGCGGCCGGGTCGATAGGCGTCGGGTGTGCCCCGGGCTCGGCGAGCCCGTGCGCGAGCAGCGTGCGGTCGACGACCGCGCGGGTCTCGTCTGCGTCGACGCGGTCGAGGTCGACGTGCTCCAGGATCGTGTGCAGGCACTGGCCGGCGTCGGCGCCGCGCGCGAAGCCGAAGATGCCGTCCCCTACGACGGCGTCGGGGGCCGCAGGGTCGCGCACGTCGCGCGCGTGGGCGCCGGGCTCGCTGCCTGCGACCAGCGACGAGAAGCTGTGGATGGCCAGCGGCTGACGTCGGGGCCGGGGGCGGTGCCTGCCCTCTGGGACGGGTGTGCGTGTCGCGCCGCTGGCGCGCGGTCGCGCAGCGGCCTCGTCGGGGACCGACGCGACCCCGATGGCGCTGCCTGCGCCTGCGACGAACCGGTCCAGGTCCTCATACATCGACGTCGCCGCTCTGTGGTAGTCCTCACCCCACTGCGTCTGCCAGCCGTCTCGTTCTCCTGGCTCGGTCGGATCGAACAGCCAGGCGAGCGCGCTCCACTTGTAGCTCTTGCCGATGGGGGCCCAGTGCACGTAGCAGCGGCGCTTGGCTCGCGTCAGGGCGACGTAGGCGAGCCGCACGTCTTCGGCGAGGCGGTCCGCCTCGGCGCGTCGCCACGCCGGATCCTGCTGGGTCGTGCGCAGGTGCAGCGCGCGCGGCGCGGGCCGGTCCGTGCTCGGGTCGGGCAGGGAGACGTCCTTGGTCTTGGCGCGCGTGCACGACCACAGGAACGGGCAGAAGACCACGTCGTACTCCAGCCCCTTGCTGCCGTGCATGGTGATCACCTGCACGGCGTCCTCGTCCGACTCGAGCCGCAGCTCGCGGCGCGCCGGCTCGATCGAGTCCTTGTGGGCCTGCTCGCGGCGGAGCCACTCGAGCAGCGCCTCGGGCGAGAGCCGGTGGTCGTGCTCGGCTGCGTGCAGCATCTCGCAGAGCTGGTGCAGGTTGGTCAGGTGTCGTTCGCCGCCGCCGCGCGCGAGCCAGCGCGACTCGACGCGGAGCTCCCGCAGCAGCTGCTCGGCCATCACCACGAAGCCGCGGTGGGTCCAGGTCTGCCGCCATCGGTCCAGGCGCGTCAACTCGCGTTCGAGCCGCGCCTCGTCCGCGTCCAGCTCGACCAGCTCGTGCGCGTCGACGCCCCAGATGCGGGTCGTGAGCGCTGCGCGGGCGCGCATCAGGTCCGTCGGGCGGAGCACGGCCTCGAGCACGCGCACCAGCTCGTCGAGCTCCCGGGTCTCGAACACGTCGCCGGCCTTGCCCACGACGGACACCACGCCGACGTCCCGCAGGTGGCGCTGGATCAGCTCGGCCTCGACGTTGCTCCGCGTGAGCACCGCGATGTTTCGCGGCAGCAGCGGTGCGGCTCCGAGCTGCGCGCCAGCGGCCAGCAGGCGCTGGATCTCGGCCGCGACGTCCGCGGCGATCCGCCCGCGATACTCGGTGGCGTTGTGCGCAACCGCCTGGCCCTTGGCGCCTGTAGCGATCGGATAGGTTCGGACTTGCAGCGGCGGGCCGCCGAGCGGCTCGGTGAGCAGCTTGTCCGAGGCTTCGGCGGCTGCCTTCACTGGGTGCATCTCGACCTGCGGCTCGACGAAGGCGTCGCGGCGCGAGAAGACGTGGTTGACGGCGTGGACCAGCTGCTGCGCCGAGCGATAGTTGGTGTCCAGCGTGCGCGTCATCCCGGCGTCGCCGGCCGCGGCGAGGTAGGTGCGCAGGTCGGCGCCGCGGAACGCGTAGATCGACTGCTTGGGGTCACCGACCAGGAACAGCGGCCGGTCGGTGAAGGCCGCTGCGAGGACCGCGTATTGGCGCGCGTCGGTGTCCTGAAACTCGTCGATGAGCCCGACCGAGTAGCGCGCGCGCACGGCCGCGAGCAGCTGCTCGCGGCGCTCGCTCGTGGTCACGGCCTCGTGGGACTGCTCGAGCATGTCGTCGAACGTCCTCACGGCCTGCTCGCGCTTGATCCGCTCGAGCCGCTGCTCCATGCGCTCGAGCAGCTCGACGCGCAGGTGGTCGGTGGTCGCCTCGAAGGCGTCCGCTATGGCGTCGCAGGCGACGAAGAACGGCGCGTCGGCGTCGGGCTTGCTGGCCTTCAAGAGTCGCTCTCGGAGCTTGCGCGCCGAGAACTCCAGGAAGCCACCGAGCGTCAGCTCCGGATGCTCCGGGAAGTAGGAGACGGCGCGCTCGAGCGCGTGCCGCGTGGCGCCGCCTTGTCCCTTTTGCTTGCTCCACTGCCAGCCCGCGATCCGGTCCAGCAGCTCGGGGTCCCAGCGCGCTGCGGCGTCCTGAAGCGCGGCCAGCAGCTCGTGCAGGTGCGCGTCGATCCGCGGTCGCGCCGGCAGCAGCCGGGTGCCAGGGTGGCGTCGCCACTCGCGGTACAGCTTGACCAGGTGGTCCGGCGTGACCCGCGCGCGCTGCAGCACCGCGCCGAACAGCGGCGCGTCGTAGCAGCGCACCGCGCGCAGCGCGTCCGCTGCGGCCGTCTGCAGCAGCGGCGCCTCGTCGGTGGTGAACTCCAGCTCGAACGGCTGGTCGCTCTCGAACGCGGACTCCTCGAGCAGGCGCTTGCAGAAGCCGTGGATGGTCATCACCGAGGCCTGGTCGAACTCGTCGAGCGCCCGCCGCAGCTTCTCGGCGCCTGCGTGTCCGTGTCGGGCGAGGCCGGCGAAGAACGCGTCGCCGTCGGCCGCGTCGGCGTCCCCAAGGCACACCTTGAGCGCTCGGACGATGCCCGCGCGCAGGCGGTTCTTCAGCTCGTCCGCAGCGGCGACCGTGAACGTGACGACGAGCGCCTCCTCGACGTGCTCGACGACGTCCTCGAGCAGCATCCGCACCAGCAATCCGGTGATGGTGTAGGTCTTGCCGGTGCCGGCGCTCGCCTCCAGCAGCACGGTGCCCTGATCGAGCGGCGCGTCCACGAGCGAGAACGGGGTCACCTCAGCTTTCATCGCTCGACCTCCTCGAGGTGTTCGAGCAGGGGCGCCCAGACCTCTTCGGCGAGCCTCATCAGCTCGCCGTCGACGCCTTCGTCGACGGGGTCCCGGCCGCGCATGCACAGCGCGACCGCGGCGTCGCCGAGGTCGGCGTCGTAGGAGCGCTTGTCGTCCTTGCCTTCGTACGCCGTGCGCGCGCTCGCCAGCAGCGCGGTCGCAGGCGTGCCCTTGTGGCGCCCGGCGCCGACCGCGAACGAGCTGTGCTCGAAGAACGCCAGCGGGCGGGTCAGTCCCTCGAAGTAGAGCGAGAGCAGGCGGGACAGGTGCGCTTCGGCGGCCTCTGGGTCGACGGGGCGGAACACGTGCGCGCCGTCCGAGGCGAGCAGGCGGGTCCGGCCCGGCCACGGCAGCTTCGCGTCCTCGTCCTGGTCGCGCTGCAGGCTGAGCACGAGGTGCTGCAGCCAGCCTCGCAGTCGGTCCTTGGGCTTGAGCTTGCTCGCCCGCATCGCCGTGCGCGCGTCCTCGGCGAGGCCGTCGAGCTCGCCGGTCACCTGCGCCTCGCCGACCTGGACGTCGACGCGTCGGACCGCGCTCGCGGCGAAGCGTCGCGCCTCCTCGAGCATCGGCGCGGCCGACGCCAGCGCCGCGTCGTAGGCGACGTCGCCCTGCGCGCCGATCGGCAGGATGCCGCGCGCGCGGGCCCAGGCCAGCGGGTCGGCGCGCTCGAGCTCGCCGCGCTGGGCGCGCCGGACGGCGTCGTCCTGCAGCGCGTAGCGCGTCAGCCCGGTCAGCTCGAACGGCTCGCAGTCGTCGTCCGGTTCGTCGGAGCTGCGGACGCGGAGCCTGAGGCCGCGCTCCAGGAACGCCTTGCACGGGGCGCTCCAGAACGTGACGAGGTCGTCCAGGCGCACCTGCCGGGTGCGCGCGTCCGGCAGCAGGGCCTCGCCGGGCCGGCACCACGGCTGCTCCGGCGCGTCGTCGCCGCCGATCGCGGGCTGCGCAGCGTAGGTGAACAGCTTGGGGTCGCCGCCGCGGTAGCGGGGGCTCCACGGCTGCAGGGGGTGACGGACGAGCAGCTGGGTCGCGGCGCCCTTGCCGCAGGTCCGGTCGACGTGCTCCAACAGCTCGGAGACGACGACGGACGGAGAGCAGTCGGAGTTGTCCTTCGCCGAGCGACCGACGAAGGTCAGGTGGAGGCGTTCGCGCGCGGCCAGCAGCAGGTCCAAGAACAGCTGGCGGTCGTCCAGGCGTCGGCTGCGGTCGCCGGGGCGGGGGCGGCTCGAGACCAGGTCGAACGGCGGGGGCGCGTCGCGCCGCGGGAACGACGCGTCGTCCAGGCCGCAGACGAACAGCGCGCGCACCGGCACCGCGCGCATCGGCAGCATGCCGGCGAAGGTGATCGCGCCGCCGAGGAAGCCGCGGTCCGCGCCGCCGCGCGCCGCGGAGCCCTGGCCGAGCGCGTGGTCCAGCCACGACGTGAACACCGGCAGCTCGACCGCCTCCGTGTGGCGGGCCGCGGTCGCCTGGCTGCGCAGCGATACGGCCGCGCGCCGGAGCTGTCGGACCGCGTCCTCCTCGGCGGCGTCTTCGGGATGGAACAGCGCCGCGACCAGGGCGTCGAGCTGGTCGGCGCGCGCTTCGAGCGGCAGCGGCGCCCGCAGCGGCGCCAGCAGCTCGAACAGCGCCTCCAGGAACTGGGCGAACCGCGCCAGCAGCTCGGCGCGGCCTTCGGTCGTGTCGCCGACCGGGGCGTAGCCGCAGACGAGGTCGTCGACCGGCCCGGTCAGGTGGCCGAGCAGCAGCCGGTCCAGTCCTTGGCGCCAGGAGTTGTCCTCGAACGTCGGCAGCTCGAAGCGCGCGCTGCGCTGCGCGGCGTCCAGGCCCCAGCGCACGCCCGCCGACTGGCAGAGGTGTCGGAGCAGGCCGACCTCGCCGCCGAAGAGCCGGAAGCGGCGCTGCACGGCTGGCACCTCCAGCAGCTGCAGGACCTCTGCCACGGTGAGCCGGGTGCGGGCGAGCGCGAGCACGTGCAGCGCGGCGCGGCAGACCGGCAGCTCGCTCGCCGGGTGGCGGTCCGCGAGGTGGAAGGGGAGCTGCTTCTGCAGGGGGCCGAAGACAGCGTGCGCATAGGGCGCGTAGCGCTCCACGTCAGGCACCAGCACCATCACGTCCTGCGGCCGCAGGGTCTCGTCCTCGTCGAGCGCCGCGCAGATCTGGTCTCGGACGACCTCCAGCTCGCGCTGGGGGCTGTGGCAGTCGTGGATCCGCAGGCTGTCGTCGTCGCCGCGCAGCGCGAACCGCTCGGCGTCCGGCGCGCCGCGGTCGAACGCCTGCACGAGGTCGCGCTGCAGGCAGGCCAGCATCGTCTCGTCGGACGTCACGCCCGGCTCGGCGCGGTGCTCCAGCTCGTCCAAGGTCTCCTGGATCACCGGGGCCTCGGCGTCGCCGTGCTCCTCGAGGTCGACCAGCAGGCTCTGGAAGTCTCGGCTCTCGGTCCCGAAGCGCGCCAGCAGCCCGTGGTCCCCGACGCGGTCGCGCTTCTCGCGCAGGTCGCCGAAGTAGTGCGGCGTCGGCTGGGGGACGTAGACGGTGACGTCGCGGTCGCGGCCGATCCGGTGCAGCAGGTCCATGAAGGCCGGCGGCATGGTGGTGGTGCCGAACACGTGCAGGCGCGCGGGCAGGTTGCGCGCGCGCCAGCTCAGGTCTTCGAGCCGCGCGCGCAGCAGCGCGACGCGGTGCGCCCGGCGGCAGTCGCTCGGCTGCTCCAGGCCCGGCAGCTCGTGGAAGGTCAGCGGCGTCACGCCGTCATCGGCCGTCGGGCGTCGCTCCGGGGGCGGCGCGGTCTGCAGGCCGGCGTCCTCGAGCAGCGCGCGCCACAGCTGCGCCTGCCACGCTGCGTGCGGCGACACGTCACCCGCTTCCTGGCCGCAGGCGAACGTCTCGAGCAGGTCGTCGCGGTAGAGCTGGTAGTCGTCGAAGCACGCGCTGATCCGCTGGCACAGCTGCAGGCGCTTACGGCCGTCGGCGTCGTCCTGCACGTAGTCGCTGGCTGCGCCGAACCGTCCCCCGGGGCGCGTCTCGCCGGCGCGCTCACCGAGCAGCCGCCAGATCCGCCACGCCAGCACGTCTTTGCCGAACGGGTCGACGTCGACGCCGCCGGCGGGCGCGGTGAGGCGGTGCAGCCACGCCCCGAGGAACGGCGTCTCGATCCCCGCGGCGATCCCCAGCCGGTCGGCGATGCGGAGCTCCAGCCAGCGAGCGACGCCGAGCGCGGGCACGAGCACGGTCTCGGTCTCCATCGGCGCCGGCGGCGCGTCGCGCAGCCGCTCGCACAGCGCGTCGAACAGCGCTTCGAGCCGGTGCCCTGTGATGACCGTGACTCCCACACCTCGACCCTAGCAGGCGCGGCGCGCGGATGCAGCAGGCTCAGTCTCCGCCGCAGCAGCCGCCGTCGCGCGACGACGCGTCGCCAACGGCGCGCGGGTCGTGCGGGTGTCCGTGGTCGCCTCCGGGGTGGTCGTGTCCGTGGCTGTGGCCGTGTCCGTGACGGTGTCCGCCGGCGCCGGGCGCGTGGTTGGCGGGGGACTCGAACAGGCGCTCGAGGAACGGTCGGACTCCTTGACGCAGCAGCGACCAGCCGAACACCGCGGCCAGCGCCCAGAGCCACAGCCACGCCGCCGCGCCCGGGTCGGCGTGGTCGGAGAGGGCGCCGAGTTCGGGCGCGGCGACGACCGCGTTCGCGGCGTAGCCCAGGACGACGGCGCCGAGCCACATCGAGCCCGCGAACACCGCCGCGGTGCGCTTGCCGTGCAGCTTCGACAGCACGCCGAAGGTCGTGACGTTGGTCGCAGGACCGGTCAGCAGCAGCGCCAGGACCGCGCCCGGCGACAGCCCCTGGACCAGCAGCACCGCGGCCAGCGGCGTGCTGCCGGTGGCGCACACGTAGAGCGGCAGGCCGATCAGCGCCGCGACCGGGACGTCGAGGCCGGTCGGCAAGGAGGCGATCCACTCGCGGTCGACGTACGGCGTCAGCATCGCCGACAGCAGCAGCCCCGTCAGGATCCAGGTCGCGGTGCTGTCGACCGCGGGGCCGAAGCCGAACCGCGCCGCCGCGGCGACGCGGCCCGGGAGGCCGCGCGGCGGCTCTCCAGAGGGCGCGCAGCAGTCCTCGGCGTCGCCTGGGGTGTCGGCGGGGCGCGCCGGCGCGAACGACGCGACCAGCACGCCTACGGCCAGCGCCAACGCGGCGGCCATGCCGACGCGGACGAGCGCGACTTCGCCGCCCATCAACTGCCACGTGAGCATGACGGCCGCGAGCTCGAGCTCGGGCGTCGCCACCAGGAACGCGACCGCCGCTGCGACGGCGGCGCCCTTCTGGATCAGCTCCCGGTAGATCGGAACGACGCCGCACGAGCAGACCGGGAGCGGCAGGCCGACCGCGACGCCGCGCACCGCCTGCCCGACGCGGGAGCCGCGGGTCAGGGTCTGCATCCAGTCTGCCGGCAGGAAGACGTGGCAGAGACCGACGAGCAGGTAGGCGACCAGCAGCGCCGGCGCGGACTCCAGCGCGAGCGTCGTGAACACCTCGAGCGGGCTGCCCAGCTCGCTCTGCGGGAAGTGGTCGTGGATCACGAACCAGAGCACGGCGGCGCCCAGCGCGCCGCCGGCGACCGAGGCGACGCGGACGCGACCCTGGTCACGCGGCGCCGGCACGTGCGCGTGCAGGACGACGTGCAGCAGCGACCCGACCAGCAGCGACTGCAGCAGCGCCAGCGCGCTCTGCGAGTTGGTCGTCAGCACCTGGCCGCCGAGGAAGTAGCCGAACAGCGTCGCCAGCACGCTGGTCGCGGTGATCCACACGGCGGCCCGGGCCCCGAGCGTCCGGGGCACGATCCACCAGATGCCCAGGCCTTCGGGGATCCGGTGCAGGATCACCGCCCAGGCGGTCAGCTCGTGCGTAGCGGCGTGCTCGTGCCCCGCGTGCGCGCGGCCGCCCGCCTCCAGGAACAGGCCGTCGAGGATCGCGTGGGCGGCGATGCCGAAGATGGCGAGCAGCAGCACCGTCTTGCGCAGGCCCGGGTCGCCGTGGTGGAGCGTGCGCTCGGCGATCGACGGCAGCACGAAGCCCAGCAGCGCGAGCGGCAGGACCACCCAGCCGGCCTGCTCTGCCGACTCGGGCAGCAGGTGCAGCAGCGCGAAGCCGCTGATGGTGATCAGGCAGAAGCTGTCCAGCGCCACGGTCGACCAGGCGCTCGCCCGGAGCAGGAAGACCAGCAGCGGCCCGGCGCAGAGCGCCAGGAAGCCGAGCCCGAGGTAGGCCTCGGACGGCATGTTCGCGAACGTCAGCAAGGCGCGCAGGCTAGGCGAAGCGCGCGCAGGGCGCTACGCCGCGCGGGTCAGCGCAGCGCCGCTTCGATCGCGGCGCGGGCGCGGTGCAGCCGGGACCGGACCGTCCCGATCGGCAGGTCCAAGCTCTCGGCGACGCCGGCGTAGTCGAGGCCTGAGCTGGCGTAGAGCTCGTAGGCGCGGCGCTGCGCCGTCGGCAGCGTGTCGATCGCCTGCTGCAGCCGCGCCCCGGTCTCGTGCGCCATGGCGACGTGCAGGGGGTTCTCGCAGCCCTCGTGGAGCGCGCAGTGGGTCGAGGCCACGTGCTCGTGGTGGCTGCGTCGACGCAGCGAGCGACGCAGGTGTCGGCTGCGCAGTAGCACCGCGCGCGTGAGCCACGCGCGCACGTTGTCGGGCGGCTCTTCCTGTCGCCAGAGGGCGACCAGGGCCTCCTGCACGGCGTCGTCGGCGAGGTGGTCGCAGCCGAGGAGCCGCCGCGCCACCGCGCGCGCGGCGGGCAGGTGCGGAGACGGATCGAGTGGTAGGGCGCTCGGCGCGGCGGCGCCGCTGCGCGTCAGCAGCTTGGTCATCGGACGGTAGGAGCGGGCGTCCTCGCAGCTCGGGCTACGAGGCGGGGAGGGCGCGCGTCCGCAGGGGCGCGCGCGGATCGACTCAGACCGTGACCGCAGGCGGGGCGCGGGAGGGCGGCCGCGGACAGCGCGCCGCGACGAGGAGCGGGGCGTCGAGTGCTCGGAGCTGAGGCCGCGCCGGGAGCGCGCTCGCGAGACCGACGACGACGAGCGGGTCACCGCCCGGGCTCTGGTCCTCGAGCTGGCACGCGAGGCACGCGGAGTCGTGCGACGGCTCGCCCTCTTCGTGCCCGCCGTGGGGGCGCACGTCGCCATCGTCGGTGTGGATGACGCCGCACGAGCAGGTCTCGTAGGCGACCCCGGAGGACCCGACGAAGACGTGATGCTCGCAGCCGGCGCCGCCGTGCAGGAGCGGCAGCAGCAGCCGCAGGCACAGCGCCAGCGCCGCCGCGAGGGCGGTGAGGCGGGCGGTCCGGGTCTGCTGCGTGCGGGCGGCCATCATGGCGGGCCGCAGAGCATAGCAGACGCGCGGCGCGCGCCGCGCCTTCGAGCCGTTCCTTTCCGAGCCCGGGGTCGAGGAGGGCTGGTTCCGGGCGTTTCGGGGCAGCAGATCCGAGCCGGTCGGCCGTCAGGTCCGATCGGCGCAGCTCTGGTCCTGGCGCGACGCGATCCGCGCGGTCATCCGCCGCGCTCGGGCTTCGACGGCGTCGAAGCGGCCCGCCGCGAGGTCCTCCGGCGAGAACAGCGAGCCCACGAAGCCGACGCCGAAGCTGCCGGCGTCGAGCCACGAGACGCAGTTGTCCTCGTCGACGCCGTGGGTGGGGAAGACGCGCAGGAAGGGCATCGGTCCACGCACGGCCTGTACGAACGCTGGGCCGATCGCGGGACCCGGGAACAGCTTGACGAGGTCGGCGCCCGCGCGGTGTGCGGTCATCATCTCGGTGGGCGTCGCGGTCCCGGGCACCGAGACGAGGTCGTGGTCCCGGGCGAAGGCGATCACCTCGGGGTCGACGACGGGGGACACCAGGAACTGCGCCCCGGCCGCCGCCGCCGCCTCGGCGTCCGCGAGAGTCAGGACGGTGCCCGCGCCCACCACGAGGTCGCGCTGCTCGCGCAGCGCCGCGACGTGCGAGAGCGCGTCCGGCGTCGTCATCGTCACCTCCACGATGCGGAAGCCGCCGCGCACGGCTGCGTCGAGCGCAGGTCGAACCGCGCGCGCGTCGTCGGTGCGCAGGATGGCCGAGCACTGGTGGCTGGCGAACGACTCGAGGACGGCGGTGCGTTGCGTGCTCATGGGGTCGGGGCGCGCGTCGGGAGAGGCGCCGGGGACGTCAGCATAGCGCCGCTGCTGCGCCGATCGTCGACGCGGCGCCGGACGTCGACGCGGCGGCGCTCACGCCGGCGCCCCGTCGTCGGCGCCTGGCCCGCGGCCGTGCGGGTGTGCCTGATCGTAGACCGACCGGAGGCGGCCGATCGAGACGTGCGTGTAGATCTCGGTCGTGACGAGGCGCGCGTGGCCGAGCAGCTCCTGGACCGTGCGCAGGTCGGCGCCGCGGTCGAGCAGGTGGGTCGCGAACGAGTGCCGGAGCCCGTGCGGCGTCAGCCGCGTCGAGAGATCTGCCTGCCGGGCGCGCGCGACCACGGTCTCGAAGATCCAGCGGGCGCTCAGCCGCCGGCCGCGTCGGTTGAGCCAGAGCGCGCCGTGGTCGCCGAGCTGGTTGTCCGCGAGGACGCGCTGCCGCGCCGGCAGCCACGCGCGCACGGCCTCGAGCGCCGGCGCGCCGAGCAGCGCGATGCGCTCCTTGTCGCCCTTGCCCATGACGCGCGCGGTCCCCTCTGTCAGGTCCAGCGCGTGCAGGTCCATGCCCGCGCACTCGCTGACGCGGCAGCCGGTCGAGTAGAGGCTCTCCAGGATGGCGCGGTCCCGCAGGCCTTGCGGCGTGTCGTCGAAGGGCTGGGCGAGCAGCTTGTCGACGTCGGGCGTCGTGAGGAACGTCGGCACGCGCTTGGGCGCTTTGGGTCCCTTGATCAGCTTGGCCGGGTCCTTGGCGACGTGGCCCTGCTGATGGAGCCAGCCGAACAGCCCGCGCAGGCTCGCGAGCTTGCGCTGGACGCTGGCGGCGGCGAGCCCCTGCTGCTCGAGCTCGACCAGGTAGCGCCGGAGCTGCGGGCGTCGCACGCTCGCGAGCGCGACCTGCTGCTCCTCCAGCCAGGCGGAGAAGCCGCGCAGGTCCGCGGCGTAGGCGCGGAGCGTCGCCGCGCTCTTCTTGCGCTCCCGCTCCAGGAACGCGACATAGTCGTCGAGCAGTTGCACGTTGTCTCGCCAGCACCAGACTGGCACACTCCCGCGCCGGTTGCATGCCCTACCTCGGTGAGATCGCCGCGCTTACCACGGCGCTCTGCTGGCTCGGCAGCAGCCTGCTGTTCGCGGTCGCCGGCAAGGACGCCGGCGCGCAGCCGCTGAACCAGTTCCGGCTCTACGCGGCCGTTCCGATGCTCGGGCTGGCCTGCTTCGCGCTCACCGGTGAGGTCTGGCCCGCCGAGGCGTCCGGCGCGCGCGTCGGCGCGCTCGCGCTGTCCGGGCTCGTCGGCCTGGTGATCGGCGACTACGGCTACTTCCACGCGCTCGCGACGATCGGGCCGCGGCTCGCCTCGGTCATCATGGCGCTGTGGCCGGCCTGCACGGTGGGGCTGGACGCGCTCCGCGGCGACGCGCCCACGGGCAGCCAAGCGCTCGGCGTCGGGCTCACGGTCGTCGGCGTGACGATGGTGCTCGCCCGCGGCCGCGGCGGGGCGTGGCGCCCGGACGTGAGCGCGCGCCAGTGGATGTTCGGCGTCTGCGGCGCGCTCGTCGGCGCGCTCGGGCAGGCGGCCGGGTTCGTGATGGCGCGGGGCGCGATGGCGCCCGCGCCGGACCTGCCCGCGGGGCTGGATCCCCTGCACGCGACCGTGGTGCGCCTCGTCGCGGCGACGCTGGGGATGCAGCTGGTCGTGACGCTGCAGGGGCGGCCGTTGGCGATGCGGGCGATCTGGCGAGACCGCAGGTCGCTCCGCGCCGCGGTCGCCGGGACGTTCGTCGGGCCGGTGTTGGGCGTGTGGCTCTCGATGGTCGCGGGGGCCTACGCGCGCGACGCAGGCATCGCGGCGGCGCTGATGGCCACGACGCCCGTCTTCATGCTGCCGGTGACGGTCTGGCTCTACGGCGCGCGGGTGTCGGCGCTTGGCGTCGCGGGCACGCTGCTGGCCGGCGCCGGCGTCGCCGTCTGCTTCGTCAGCGGCGGTTGAGCGCGCGCTACAGGCGCAGCGCGAGCAGGCGTTCGATGCGGGCCTGGGTCGGGGGGTGCGTCGAGAACAGGTTGGTCAGCCCCGCTGCGCCGCCGCGCAGGTTGGCGACCGGGTTGACGATCGCGAGGCTGGTCGCGACGGGCGCCGGGCGGCTCGCGCCGCGCTGGATCAGCTCCTGTCCGTAGCGCTGCAGCTTGGCCAGCGCGCTCGCGAGCGCCTGCGGATCACGCGTCAGCCGCGCCGCGAACTCGTCGGCCATGTATTCGCGCGAGCGGCTGATGCCGGCCTGGATCAGGACGGCGCCGATCGGCGCGAGGAACGACAGCAGCAGCGCGCCCAGGCCGCCGCCGCCGTCGTCGTCGTCGGACGAGAGGCCGCCGAACAGCGCGTTCCACTGGACCATCTGGGCCACGAACGAGATCGCGCCGGCCCCGGCCGCCGCGACGGTGGCGACCAGCGTGTCGCGGTTCTTGACGTGCCCCAGCTCGTGCGCGAGCACGCCGCGGAGCTCCCGCGGCTCGACCAGGCGCAGCAGCCCCTCGGTGACAGCCACGACGGCGCGGTCGGGGCTCCGTCCGGTCGCGAACGCGTTCGGCGCGGCGTCCGGCACCACCGCCACCTTCGGGGTCGGCAGGCCCGCCGCCGCGGCCAGCTGCTCGACCGCGTCGAACAGCGCGGGCGCCTGCTGCCGCTCGATCACCCGAGCCCGCGTCATGCGCAGCACCAGCTGGTCCGAATAGAGGTAGCCGCCGATGTTCATGACGACCGCGATCGCGGCCGCGACGTAGAGGCCCGCGGGGCTGATCAGGCCGCCGATCGTGACGATCAGCGCCGACAGCGCGCCGAGCAGCAGGATGGTCTTGAGCTGGTTGGCCATGGATCCGCTCGTAGGACACGTCGCGCGGCGCCGCAAACTCCCGAGCGACGGCTCAGAGGGCCTGCAGGAAGGCCTCGAGCGCTGCTTCGCTGTGGTCGCCCATGTGTCCGACGCGGAAGGCCTTGCCCTTCAGCTCGCCGTAGCCCTTGTCCATCTTGTAGCCCGCCGCGGCCGCGCGGCTCGCCATCGCCTCGACGTCGGCGCCGCGCGCGTCGAGGCAGCTGACGGTGGGGGACCGGCGCGCTGTGTCCTTCACGAACGGCGCGAACCCGCGGCCTTCGGCCCAGCGCAGCGTCTGCGACTGCAGCGCGCGGTGGCGCGCCCAGCGCTGCTCGAGCCCCTCGGCTTCGATCCGCTCCAGCTGCCGCTGGAGCGCGTAGACCAGCGGCACGCACGGCGTCGCGGTGGGCTTGCCGGAGACCGTGTCGGGCACCGCCTTGACGAGGTCGAGCAGGAACCCGCGCTCCTCGACCGTCGCGGCGCGACGGAGCGCGCGGTCGCTGACGGCGTACACGCCGAGCCCGGGCGGCAGCGCCAGGCACTTCTGCGTCCCGGCGAACGCGAAGTCGAGGCCCCACGCGTCGAAGCGCAGCTCGGCGCCGCCGAGGCTCGTGACGACGTCGACCAGGAACATCGCGTCCGGCGCTGCTTCGCGCGCGGCGGCGGCCAGCTCGTCGAGCGGCTGGATCACGCCGGTCGAGGTCTCGTTGTGCGTGACGCAGACCGCGGCGACGTCCTCGTGCCGGCGGAGCTGCTCGACGAGCTCGGTCGGCGTGTGGGCCTCGCCCATCGGGCGGGGGACCGCGACCGCGTCGCGGCCGCACGCGAGGGAGATCTTGTGCCAGCGCTTGCCGAACGCGCCGCCCACGAGGTGCAGGGTCTTGCCGCCGCGAGGCACCAGGTTGCGCACGCCCGCCTCCATCAGCGCGGTGCCCGGACAGGTCTCGAACGCGGCGTTCTGCTCGCAGAGGAACAGCCGCTGCAGGCGCGCGCAGACGTCCTGCACGGCGGCGACGAACTTCGGGTCCCGGTGCCCGAGCAGGGGCATGGACATCAGCCGGCGGAGCTCTGCGTCGACCTCGGTCGGACCGGGGATGAACAGCACGGGGGAGTCGCCCATGCCGACAGCATCATGCCTCGTCGGCCGAAAGCAACTCGGCGAAGCGTGGTTCGTTCCGGAGGCGCTGCTGCTCGGACGCCGTCAGCACGTAGGGCAGGATCCCCGCGAGCGAGGCTGAGGTGACGAAGTGCTCGGCGCCGTCGCGGACCGCCGCCCTGCACACCACGCCCCCGAAGCCGACGAACCGGGCCACGTGGTCGCGCGTCTCGAGGTCGGTGACGCCGTCGCCGACGAACGCCATCGGGCGGTGCGTCTCAGGAGCGCTGCGGACGATCGGCACCTTGCCGCCGTTCTGCCACAGCGGCGAGCTGCGGTCAAAGTCCACGTAGTCGCCTCGCTCGTCGAAGATCAGCGGCACGGCGTGCACGTGCTCGCGGGGCACGCCGAGGTGCTGCGCGAGGCGCTGAACGGGCACCAGGAGCCCTCCGGAGACGACGCCGACGTGCTTGCCGAGGTGCTGCAGCGCGGCGATCGTCGCGGCGCCGTCGGGCACGACGTTGGCGCAGTAGTGCGCGCCGACCTCTTCGAGCTGGGCGCGGCGCGGCGCGAGCTTCTGCAGTCGCGTCTCGTAGACCTCCGCGAGGGGGAGCGCGCCGTTCATCGCGCGGTCCGTGAGCTCGGCGACGTCGCGACGAAGCGCCTCGTCGACGAACTGCAGCAGCTCGTCGACCCCCTCGATCGAGGACAGCGTGGAGTCGCAGTCGAAGTAGACGGCGGCCAATGGCGCTTCGGGCGACGTCATCTCAGCGCACGAGGCGGGCCCGCTCGACGGCGTCGATGGCCCGGACCTGCTCCAGGAGGTCTTCGTCGGCGGGGCCTTCGAGGTTGAGGATCCCGAGCGCGGCGGCGCGCTCGCGGCGCTGGCCGATCTGCATCCGGGAGATGTTGCAGCCGGCGGCGCCGATCACGGTGCCGAGCTTGCCCACGACGCCCGGCTCGTCGCGGTGGAAGGTGAAAATCATCGGGCCCTCGGGGATCGCGTCGAGCACGTAATCGTCGAGCTCGACCATGCGGCCGTGCCGGTGTCCGAGCACGGTGCCGCTCGCGGCGTGTCGCTCGTCGCCCACCGTGACCTCGACGCGCAGCAGGCTCATGAAGTCCCGCTTCATCGTCGACGCGTCGCAGTGCGCGCGCACGCCGCGGTCGGCCGCGATCCGTTCGGCGTTGACCGGGGTCACGGGCCCCGCGGTCGTCGGCTGCAGCGCGCCCGCGAGGGTCGCCACCGTCAGCGCCTGGTGCGCGGACGCCGGCACGCCTCCCTGGATGGTGAGGCGCACGGAGCGCAGCGGGCCGTCGAAGGTCTGCACGAGCACCGACGCGAGGTTGCGCGCGAGGTCCATGTAGGGGCCGAGCTGCGCCGCGTCGGCGGGCGAGACCCGCGCGACGTTGACGCCGTTGAGCACGACGCCCTTCTTGACCACGAGGTCGATCTGCCGAGCCATGTCGCGGGAGACGTTGCGCTTGGCCTCCTCCGTGCTGGCGCCCAGGTGCGGGGTGAGCACGACGTTGGGCAGGTCTCGCAGCGGGCTGTCGGGGCCGAGCGGCTCGTTCTCGAAGACGTCGAGCGCGGCGCCGCCGAGGTGGCCGGTCCGAAGGGCCTCGACCAGGCCCGCTTCACAGACGATCCCGCCGCGGGCCGCGTGGACCAGGCGGGCGCCCGGCTTCATCGCCAGCAGCCGGTCGCGGCTCAGCAGGTGCCGGGTCTCGTCCATCAGCGGGACGTGCACGGTCACGAAGTCGCTGGTCGCGAGCAGCTCGTCCAGGTCGTGCATGCGGACGCCGTCGGGCGCGTCGGCCTGCGTGACGAACGGGTCGTACGCCGCGATCGTCATGCCGAGGCCGCGGCACTTGTCGGCGACGATCCGTCCGATGCGTCCCAGTCCGACGACGCCCAGCTGCTTGTCCTGCAGCTCGACGCCGGTGAACTTGGACTTCTCCCACTTGCCCGCGCGCACCGACGCGTCGGCGGCCGGGATCTTGCGGGCGAGGCTCATCAGCAGCGCCACGGCGTGCTCGGCCGTGGTGACGGTGTTGGCCTCGGGCGTGTTCATCACGGCGATGCCGCGGGCCGTGCAGGCCGGGACGTCGATGTTGTCGACGCCGATGCCGGCGCGGCCGACGACCGCGAGGCGATCGGCCCGCTCGAGGCTCGCCGCGGTGACGGTGGTCGCCGAGCGCACGACGAGGACCTCGTAGCCCGGGAGCGCGTCGCGGAGGGCGGCCTCGTCCATGCCGGTCCTCAGGGTCACGTCGCCGCTCTCGCGGAGCAGGGCCATACCTTCTTCGCCGAGGTCGTCAGCAACCAGGATCTTCGTCATCGGGGCGCGGGGCGGTCGGGGGAGCTCGAGGCGCGGGCTCCGGCCGACGCTCGCAGCGTCAGCGCGCGCCGGAGCCGCGGAGGATGACCGCGATTGTGCGCGCCATGATGTTCAGGTCGAAGAGCAACCCCATGTTCTTGATGTAGTAGAGCTCGTAGCGGAGCTTCTCTTGTGCGTCCTCGACGGAGGCGCCGTAGGGGTGGCAGACCTGGGCCCAGCCGGTCAGGCCGGGCTTCACCGTGTGTCGCAGCGGGTAGAAGGGGATCTCGGACTCGAGCTGCTCGACGAAGTGGGGCCGCTCCGGCCGCGGGCCGACGAACGACATCTGGCCGGCGAGGATGTTGAGGAACTGCGGGATCTCGTCGAGCCGCGTCAGGCGCATGAACCTGCCGATCGGCGTGACGCGGTTGTCGTTCTTCTGGGCCCACACGGGTCCCGACTTGGCCTCGGCGTCGGCGCGCATGGTCCGGAACTTGACCAGCTTGAACGGCTCGCCGTCCTCGCCGACCCGTTCCTGCACGAAGAAGATCGGGCCGCGGCTGGTCAGCTTGATCAGCGCCGCCGCCACGATGCAGAGCGGCAGCGAGAGCAGCAGGCCGACGGTCGAGGCCAGGATGTCCAGCACGCGCTTCAGCGCCAGCGTCAGCGGGTCCTTCGCGAAGCCGCGGCCGTAGATCAAGTAGCTCGGCCGCATCGACTCGACGGCCAGCTTGCCGGTGAGGCGCTCGTACATCGCCTCCCGCTCCTCGACGATGACGCCGTCCATGCGACACTTCAGCAGCAGGTCGACGGGGAACTTCCCCCGTCGCTCCTTGAGCGCGACGACGACGCGGCTGATGCCCTCCCTGCGGCAGAGCTCCTGCAGGTCCGCCAGGTCCCCGAGCAGCGGAGCGTCTTCGGCGGTCGTCTCGAGCTTCGGCTGTCCGGCTTCCTCGATGAGGCCGCAGACCTCGAAGCCGGCCATCGGGTTGTCCTTGAGCGTGCGGGCGAGGTTGCGCGCGTCTTCGGAGGAGCCGATCACGACCACCCGCTCGCCGAACCGCCACTTGTAGAAGAACCAGTGGAAGACGTGCCGCAGCACGAACACGAGCGCGTAGGCGATCCCGACCAGCAGGATCAGCTTCCAGGTCTCGCCGTTGATGTTCTGCAGGCCGGGCAGGAAGAACAGCGACCCGGCGAACAGCGCCAGGATGCCGAGCATCACCAGCGCGTAGCCGTAGCTGTGGACGAGGCGGTTGGCGAGGTCCGCGCGGTTCTGGGCGACCTTCCAGTCGTAGAGGTCGTTGTAGCTCAGCGCCGCCTGGCAGAAGATCGCGATGGCGAAGCTGGTCGCGACGCCGCGCAGCAGGTCGAGCGACGGCTCGAAGAGCCAGAAGCTCTGGCTGCTGAGGGGCGGCGCGCTGGTCCCGATCAGGATCACGAGCGTGAACAGCAGGTTCTCGCTGAGCAGCAAGAGCAACTTGCGCCGCGGGATGATCTGTTCAGCTAGCGTGACCATGGATGGGGAGCGGCTCCGATGCCGTCCTCCGCAAATCGACGAAGCGCGGCTCGCTCCTGGAGTTGCGCGGGAGAACCCTATGCCATCGGGGTTCGGCGCGAGGACCCGGAGGCCTGGGAGGTGCCAGAGCTCTGGTGCGGGCGACGACGAGTCGCCCGCTGCGGCCCAGCGTACGGCAAGCACGTCGATCCGCAACCGGGTGGGTCGGGGGCGCAGCTGCGATGCGATCGAGCGCAGGGCCCGCTCGATCCGGTCGAGCTGGGCAGGGCCGAGACAACGCTCGGGCGCAGGGTGATCGCGGCGCGACTTGACCTCGACCGCGATCCAGACCCGGCCGCGCCGGCACAGGACGTCGATCTCCCCGTAGCGGGTGCGCAGGTTGTGCTCGACGACGCGCAGTCCGAGGCGGCGGAGCGCGGCGTGCGCGGCGCGCTCGCCGGCCGCGCCGCTGGCTACGTGACGGGTCACTCCGCTGGCAGCGGCCGCGCTGCAGGCTGAAGAGGCGCGCCGGCGCTCGCCCGCGGGCTCAGCTGGCGGCCGCGTCCCCTTCGCCGGCGTCCTCACGGACGATCCGCGCGACGGAGCTGCGGTCGAAGGTCATGTGCACCGTGTCGACGCGCAGGGTCACGGTCGCGTCGGTGAGCGAGCTGACCTCGCCGTGCATGCCGCTGATCGTGACGACCCGGTCGCCCTGCTTGATCGAGGCCAGCAGGTTCTGCTGCTCCTTCTTCCGCTTCTGCTCGGGGCGGATCATGAAGAAATACATCAGCACCAGGAACATCGGCATCATCCAGAGCATGCCGTCTCCCGCGCACGGGCCCTGTGGCGCCCCCGGCGCGCCCGGGGTCGCGCTCTGCGTGGTCCCGTCGGAGCCACCGCCCGGGGGCGTCGCAGCGCCGGCGCCGCCCGACGGCGCGTCCGAGCGGGTGCTCGGGTCCTGGAAGCGTGCGAACGGGACAGGGAGGAAGAAGCTGGTCTGCGACATCGTTGTGGCGGGCTGCGGAGGGGGGAGGGGGGATCCAGGTCCCGATGCGGGCGGCGCGCGTGCGCGTGGGCCCCAAAACGGCCGGGCAGTATACGGATCCGGCCGCTTGCGTTGCAGTCAAAGAACTCCATCCTGTTCGCCTGCGGCCGGCCGCCGGGTCGCCGCGCGTCACGATGCGAGTGCTCACAGCCATGTCCGGAGGGGTCGACAGCAGCGTCCGGTGGCCCGGGGGGGCCCCCCCCCGGCCCCCCCC
>JBMHDP010000048.1:0-20487 GCA_049889335.1 Planctomycetota bacterium | reverse complement strand
AAGACGGCGGCTTGGTCGAGGTCGGCGCGTCCGCGTCGCTCACGCTCCACGACCAGCCGGGGTTCGAAGGGCGCTGCGCCGCGATCCTGTTCAGCCGGGCGCCGGACTTCACGCCCCCGGCCGGCGGCCCGGCGCTGGCGGCGCTGCGCGGCGCGCTGCTCGGCTGGGACGCGGCGCCGCGCGACGGCGGCGACTTCGACCTCGTGGTGATCGGCGGCGGCGTCGCGGGCAGCGCCGCCGCGATCACCGCGGCGCGGCTCGGCTGCACCGTCGCGCTGATCCAGGACCGTCCCGTGCTCGGCGGCAACGGCAGCAGCGAGGTCCGCGTCTGGCCCGAAGGCCACACCAACCACGAGCCCTACCCCCGCGTCGGCGACGTCGTGCGGGAGCTCGTGCGCAAGAAGGGCCGCGGCGACGGCAACGCGCGCAACGCGGACATCTACGAGGACAAGCGCAAGCTCGACCTCGCGCGTGCCGAGCCAAACCTGACGCTCCTCCTGGAGCACCGCGCCAACGCGGCCACGCACGAGGGCGGCCACGTCGTCTCCGTCCGCGCCCAGCACACGCGCAGCGGGCGACGCCTGACCGTGCGCGGCCGCTGCTTCGTCGACTGCACCGGGGACGGCGTGATCGGCGCGCTGGTCGGCGCCGACTTCGAGATGACGATGCAGGGCCACATGGGCGTCAGCAACCTGTGGAACGTGGGCGCCGTCGAGAAGAACGAGTACCAGCTGCGCTGCGAGTGCGAGGACCCCGACGACCCGCTCTCGATCAACTTCGTGCGGTCCGAGCAGCCGGCGCCGTTCCCGCGCTGCCCCTGGGCGGTCGACCTCAGCGACAAGCCGTTCCCGGGCCGCAAGCCGCTCAAGGACGGCGAGCGCGGCATGGCCAACCTCTCGTCGCTCGGCGGCTGGTTCTGGGAGACCGGCTTCGACCGTCACCCCATCACCGACCTCGAGCGCATGCGCGACCAGAACCTGCGCGCGATGTACGGGGCGTGGGACGCGCTGAAGAACGTCGACGGCCAGTACCCCAACCAGCGGCTCAAGTGGGCGGCCTTCATCGCCGGCAAGCGCGAGTCCAGGCGCCTGCTCGGCGACGTCGTCGTCACCGGCGCCGACTTCCGTGACCTCAAGCCCTACGAGGACGCCGCCGTGCCGTGCACGTGGCACATCGACCTGCACTTCCCGAAGAAGGCCTTCCAGAAGGGCGTCGAGGGCGACGAGTTCATCTCCGACTACACCCGCGGCAACGGCTACTCCTACAAGGGCCCCTACTGGATCCCCTACCGCGCGCTCTACAGCCGCAACGTCGACAACCTGTTCATGGCCGGCCGCGACATCAGCGTCACGCACGAGGCCCTCGGCGCGGTTCGCGTCATGCAGACCTGCGGCATGATGGGTGAGGTCGTCGGCATGGCGGCCTCGCTGTGCAAGCGACACGACTGCCTGCCGCGCGACGTCTACGCCCGCCACCTCGACGAGCTGAAGGCCCTGCTGGCCGCGGGCGCGGGCCGGCGCGCGCCGCGCTAGCCGAGCGGGTTCTGCAGCCGCCGTCGCGCCTGCTCGGCCCAGCGCGAGTTGGGATCGAAGGTCAGGTATGCGCGCCAGTGCTGCCGCGCCCGGTCGAGCTCTCCGACCGTCGACAGCGCCTCCGCGAGGTTGTAGTGGGCGTCGGCGTAGTGCGGCACCAGCGCCAGGGCGCGCTCGAGCGCCGAGACGGCGCCGGGGCCGTCGCCCAGCTCTCCGCGCACGATCCCGAGGTTGTTCCACGCTTCGGCGTAGTCGGGCGCGCGCCCGACCGCGGCGGCGAACTGCGTGGCCGCGTCGTGGCGCCGCTTCAGCTCGTAGTAGCAGTTGCCCAGGTTGAAGTGGGTCTCGGCGCTGCGCCCCGACAACGCGTGCTCGTAGGCGCGGGCGGCGTCATGCAGCCGCCCCGACGCCTCCGCCTCGACGCCGATCGCGAACCAGTCCTCGGGAGCCCGCATGCGCAGCAGCCCCGCGCCGTCGCTCGACGCCGAGGCAGCGAAGTCGAACAGCTGCTGGCCGGACGTGTCGACCAGCCGGCCGTCCGCCGTGCGCACCGTCAGCGCGGCCTCTCCCACGCTCGCGAGCAGCCCCGAGAGCGCCTCGTCCGGGTCTGCGACGACGGCCTGCGCCTCGATCCAGCGCGCCTTGATGCGCGGCGCGGTCCAGCCGGCGCGGCGCAGCTCGGCGAGCGTGCGCACGGTGCCGGTCGCGCGAAACCCGAACCGCGGCGGGGCGCCCTCGCGCGGCTTCAGCAGGCCGTGCTCGACCCAGCGCTGCAGCACCGCGAGCGGCAGGCCGCAGAGCTCGGCCAGCTCGGTCGCCGAGAACGACCGCGCGCCCGCGTCAGGCGACGGAAGGCGCAGGGGTTCGGGGTTGCGTGGCGCGGAGGGGACCATGATATGGGGCGATCCGAGCGACGATACGCAGCCCGCAGGGCGGACCAAATACTCAATTGTGCGGAATCACGACCCCGCCGCGCCGCAACATCCTCCGCTCGACCGCACGTCGCGCGCGGACGCGGACCGGCGCTTCTCGACTCGCCTCGACCGCAGGTCGTTCGTATCGTCTCGCCATGCTCGCCCGCGCTGACGCCGCCTCCTCCTTCGCCCTCCTGTCGCTGCTCTTGGCGACGGTCTCGTGCGCCGCACCCGACGGCCTCGCAGCGCCCGATCTCGCCGGTCGGGTCGTGCTGTTCCAGGGAGACTCGATCACCGACGCCGGGCGCTCGCGGAACGAGAAGCACGCAGCCGTCGCCAACAGCGCGCGGGGGCTCGGCCGCGGCTACGCGGCGATCACTGCCGACGCGTTGATGGTCGCGGCTGCCCCCGGGGCGGTGCAGGTCTTCAACCGGGGCGTCAGCGGCAACAAGGTCTTCCAGCTGGCCGCGCGCTGGGACGAGGACTGCCTGGCCCTGGAGCCCGACGTGCTGAGCGTCCTGATCGGCGTCAACGACATCTGGCACACCCGCAACGGCAAGTACGACGGCACGCCCGAGGTCTACGAGCGCGACTACGACGCGCTGCTGGCGCGCACGCGGGCGGCCATGCCCGGCGTGAGCCTGGTCGTCTGCGAGCCCTTCGTGCTGCCGTGCGGCTCGGTCGACGAGACGTGGTTCCCGGAGTTCGACGAGTACCGCGCCGCGAGCCGACGCGTCGCCGACAAGCACGGCGCGCGGTTCGTGCCGTTCCACACGATGTTCGCCGCGGCGCTCGCGCAGCACCCCGCCGAGCACTGGGCCCGGGACGGCGTGCACCCGACGCGCGCGGGGGCGGCGCTCATGGCCAAGGAGTGGCTGCGCGTGGTCGGCGACGCGCGCTGACGGGCGACCCCGGGGATTCGGTTGCAACCGCCGCGCGCAGGCGCGACCGTCTTGGCTCCACTCGTCTCTCGAACAACTCACACGAAATGAGCACACAAGAAAGCAAGCGCGTCCTCGCCGGCGTCCTGGGCATCGTCCTCGGCGGCCTCGGGATCCACCGGTTCGTCATCGACGACGTCAAGGGCGGCGTCCTCCGCATCGTCATCACGATCGTCACCTGCGGCCTCGGCAACCTGATCGGCCTGATCGAGGGCATCATCTACCTGACCAAGTCGGACGAAGAGTTCGTCCAGACCTACCAGGTCGAGAAGAAGGCCTGGTTCTAGACGCCGCGGCTCGCCCTCTCCCCCGCGGCTCCGAGGCTGGCACCTCCGGCGTCGGCGCCGCCCGAGCCTGTGCCGCTCACCCCGCCGCCCCCGCTCCGCTCGCCGCGCTGTCGAGCGCCAGCCACCCTGTGCACGCAGCCGCGCCGTCGTGCTATCGTGTCTTCGCCCCAAGGAGCCCACGCTCCCATGCATCGACACCTGCGCCACCTCGGCCTCACGATCCTCGCCCTCTGCGGCGGCCTCTCGGCACAGCTCTCCTGGCAGCCGTCGCTCGAGGCGGCGCGCGCCGCCGCCGCGGAGCGCAACCAGCCGATGCTCGTCGCGATCCTGGTCCCCGGCGAGCGCGACAGCGACGCGCTGCTCCAGGCCTATCGTGACGCCAACCTCCGCAAGCTCGCGAGCAACGTCGTCTGCTTGCGCATCGACGTCGTCAGCGAGCGCGGCGACGAAGACCGCCTCGCGGTCGTCGAGCGCTACCTCGGGGCGCCGCCCCGAGAGCCGTTCGTCGCGCCCCACCACGTCCTGGTCGCCCCCGACGGCGAGACCGTGATCAGCTCCGCGGCGCACCGGATGACGGTCGGCCAGCTGGAGTGGTTCATCGGCGACGGCCTCCGCAAGCTCGACAGCTCGTTCCGCTGGCCGCGCAGCGACCGCATGCGCGCGCCCGCGGACCTGCGCTACGAGGAGCGCGAGACCACCGAGCAGGAGCTGCTGCTCCCGCCGAGCAGGAAGAAGGTCAAGGCTGCGATCGACGCGCTCAAGAAGGGCGGCGCCGGCTGGCAGGGCGCGATCGAGAACTACACCACCCTGCTCACCAGCGACGAGCGGGCGGCGGTCAAGTATGTCGACACCCAGCTGAGCGGCGGCCGCGGCATGATCACCGGGATCGTGCTCTCCACGGTCAGCCGGCTGTCGCCGCTCGCGTATGCGCCGATGCTCGAGGAGTTCCTCGACAACCGCCGCAGCAACCGCCGCCGGGAAGCCGCCGTCGGGCTCTGGCAGATGGCGCCGAAGAAGAGCAAGAAGGCGATCTTCAAGCAGCTGAAGCGCGAAGACGACGCCGAGGCGCGCGGCTGGCTGCTGCGCGCCGCGGTCGCGGTGGCCCCCAAGGACAAGGCGTCCGTCGCCGCGATCGAGCGCGCGCTGAAGAAGGACGACGAGGCGTTCGTGCGAGCGCAGGCAGCCGTCGCCGCCGGCGCGCTCGAGCTGCGGGACGAGTCGCTGCGGCTGATGCGCAGGGCGCTGAACGACGGCGACCCGGACGTGCGCGCGGCGGCGGGCTTCGCGATGGCGGCGCGGCGCGACCAGGAGCTGCTCGGCGCGCTGGAGCCCTCCGTGCGCAGCGAACCCGACGCCGAGACGAAGCGGTGGCTGGAGCTGGCGATGACCGTGCTCTCCCAGCGCGGCGACCTCGCCGGGTTCGAGCGGCTGCGCCGGAAGATCCTCAAGGAGCCGACCCGCGGGCTCCCGGACATGGGCCGCGGCCGGAACCGCGGCGGCGGCGGCGGACAGGCTGGCGGCGGGCAGGCCGGCGGCGGAGGCTAAGGAGCCGCCGTGTCCGCCGAGCCGCAGATCGTCGCCCCGGGCATCCAGGAGCGCAGCGTATGCGTGCCCGGTCACGGCCAGCGGGCGGTCCCCGACGACTGGGTGCTGGTGCCGCCGGGCGATCCCGGACTGACCCGCCGGGTCAAGGCCGGCGGCAGCTGCTATGTCGTGCAGGAGCGCCGCGGCCGGCGCACGTTCTCGCGCGGCGTGTGGGCCCCGGGCGCGCGGGTCGAGGCCGTGCGCGCGGCGCTCGAGGCAGAGCGTGCAGACCCTTCCTACGCCAAGAAGCAGGCCGCCGCAGCGCAGCGTCGCGAACGTAAACAGGCGGCCTACGTCGACGAATTCTCCGAGGCGGTGCGGCGATTCCTCGACTTCCCGCTGCAGTACGACGCGCTCGCCAACGAGCTGGTGCACCGGGTGACGGCGCACGCGACGCCGGTCGGCAGCGGCACGGTCGCGCGCACCGAGCGCATCCCGGTGACGCGCCGCGCCGAGGCCGCCGTGATCGCGTGGCTGCGCCACCACACGACGGCCTACGACCACATGACGATCGCGCGGGTCAAGGGCCGCCGCCGCGAGGTGCGGCGCGCGCTCGCGGAGCGCTCGCGCGAGCTGCTCGACGTCTACCGGCAGGGCCGCGCCGACGACCTCGTCCGCTGCCCGCTGCGAGCAGCGCTGACCGCGGCGTCGAAGGGCGACGCCGACGCGGCCGCGGACGGACCGCCAGCTCAACGCCCGGCGAGGAACCCGAACCGCTGGAACACGAACTCGGGCAGCGACCGGACGACCGCCATCACCCACCGCCAGGACGGCGGCAGGAAGACGCAGTGACGCCGGCCCTCCATCGCGCGCACGATGCCGCGCGCGACCTGGACCTTCTCGCCCCAGAGCGCGTTCTGCGGGTGCCCCTCGGACATCGGCGTCTCGACCGGACCCAGCTTCAGGTCGTGGACGCGGGCGCCGCTTGGATGGAGGCGGCTGCGCACTCCCTGTAGGTAGCAGGACAGCGCCGCCTTGGACGCGCCGTAGGTGTAGTTGCGCGGCCGGCCTCGCACGCCGGCGACCGAGGTGATCGCGGCGAGGTGGCCGCCCCCCTGCTGCTCGAAGTGCGCCGCGAGCGGCATCAACAGCGCGACCGCGCTGACGAAGTTGGTGTCGACCGTGAGGCGCGCGTAGTCGACGTCGCGCTCGGTGCGCAGCTGGTCGCCGAGGTAGCCGTGCGCGATCAGGGCGCGGTCGCAGCCGCCCAGCGCCGCGATGGCCGCCGCGACCCGCGGCCCCGCCTGGTCGAGCTCGTTGAGGTCGGCGGCGACCGCCCCGATGACGGCGTCGCCGCAGCGCGCCTGCAGGGCGGCCAGCTTCTCCGGGTCGCGCCCGATCAAGTAGAGCCGGTCGCCGCGCGCGGCGCAGAGCGCCGCCACCTCGGCGGCGATCGCGGACGTCGCACCACAGATCAGGGTCTTGCGCTGCATGCAGGCAGCGTAGCCGCGCGCGCGTTGACCGCGACGGATCGCCGCGCGAACGTGACGCCATGCGGACCCTCACCCACGCCACCTGGATCCTCGGCGCCGCGCTGCTCACCGTCGGCTGCGCGACGCCCGTCAAACAGCGGCTGCGCGGCGCGACGACGCCGGCGGGCCCCTACTCCCCCGGCGTCGACTGCGGCGAGCTGGTGTTCCTCGCGGGCCAAGTCGGCAAGGACCCCGAGACCGGGTCGCTCGTGCCTGGCGGCGTCGTCGCCGAGACGCGCCAGGCCATGGAGAACCTCGGCGCCGTGCTCCGCGAGGCGGGCCTGGGCTACGGCGACGTCGTCAAGGCGTCGGTGTTCCTCGCCGACGTCGGCGACTTCGAGGCGATGAACGAGGTCTACGGCGGCTACTTCCCGGCGGGCGGGGTCCCGCCCGCGCGGACCACCGTCCAGGTCGCGGCCCTTCCGCGCGGCGCCCGCGTCGAGGTCGACTTCATCGCGCTGCGGCGTTGACGCCCGGCGCCCGGTCGACCACCTCGACCGCGTTCCCCCACGGGTCGGTGAGCTGCAGCGCGCGCACGCCGTCGCTGCGCCGCTGGCTCGGCCCCAGCTCGGCGACGTCCGGGCTGACGATGGTGACGAGCGGGCGGTCCTCGTCCCACCGGCGCAGCTGCAGCCGCGCGTCGCCGAACCCCAGCGTCGCGTGGTCCTCGTCCTGGCCGAGGACGTCACAGCAGAAGTGCTCCGTGTACCAGGCGACGGCGCGCGCGACGTCGCCGACCCGCAGGGTCGCGGCGAGCAGCCGGTCCCGCTCGCCCTCGGCCCGCGGCGCCGGCTTGCGCTGGCACAAGAAGTCCGGGTTCTTGACCATGTTCGTCAGCGCGTCCTGCAGGCGCGCCGCGAGCTTCGGGTCGTCCTTGCGCAGCCGCGCCATCAGCTGCTCGCGGCCGGCCTCGTCGAGGTCCATCGCGTAGTCGAAGTAGTCGTCGAGGCCGTCCATGGGGGCCTGTTCGTCCGACCGACCGCGCCGGACGCACGCGGCCGCCTCAGGCGCGCGACCGCGCAGCGTCGACCGCCGCCTCGAGCGCGTCGAGCGCGGCCATCACGGTCGCAAACGCCGCGTGCGGGGAGTCGTAGGGGCTGAAGTAATCGTGCACCTCGGCGTCGCTGTGGTGCTTGGTCGCGATGTAGTAGACGTGGTCGGACGTCGTCAGGTCCCGCCAGTGCTCCAGCAGCGCCGGCTGCGACGCAGCGGCCTCCAGCACGCCCGCGCGCATCGCGTAGATGCGCTCGTGCACCGCCCGCTGCATGGGGTTGCCCAGCCAGGCAGAGAGGTTGCGCTCCTCGTCCGCCCAGGAGACCGCCGGCGAGACGTCGAGGTCGTGCACGACCGCGCGCTCCGAGCAGACCTGCGCAGGGGTGCGGAAGCGGAACCCGCGGTCCGCCAGGACCAGCTCCGGGAGGTGCTGCATGAACTCGAAGATCCCGGTCTGCCGGTCCTGGTGCTCCCCGAACGTCTCGTAGTCCATGAACAGACCGACGAACTGCGCAGGCGGCGGCAGCTCGTGCAGCCAGCCCGCGAACGTCTCCGCGAACAGCGGGAACGCCGGCCAGTCCGGGTTGGAGAACCGGAACGCGATGTCGTCCGACAGCGAGTAGCTCCGCAGCAGGAGCTTGAGGCGCTCGCACCCCTTCGGCCGGTACGGGACCTGCGGGCTGCGCCATCCCAGCAGCCGATCGGCGCCTTCGCCGAGCATGCACTCGAAGCCGAGCGCCTCGACCTGACGGCAGATGCCGTTGTCCATGATCAGCTCGGTGTTGCGGAACGTTGACGGCGCCCCGAACAGGTCGGTGACGGTCGCGCGCTGCTGCTCGACCTGCGCCGAGAACTCTTCGGGCGAGCCCAACGACGGCAGGCCGTGTCGGCTCGTCTCGCAGAGGAACTCCACGCACCCGGTCTCGGCCAGCGCGACGAAGGAGTCCAGCGCCGCGGGCGCCCACTCCCGCAGCTGCCGGATGACCGTGCCGGAGAGCGAGAACGAGCAGCGGAACTCGCCGTCGGTGCGCTCGATCGCGTCGAGCAGCACCCGGTTCATCGGCAGGTAGCAGCGCTCGGCGACCCGCTCGACCACCAGGCGGTTGAGGTCGGTGTCCCAGATCTCGAGGCCGCGGACCCGGTCCGCGGGCAGGATCGGCTTCAGGCGGTAGGGCTGGTGCACCTGGAAGTAGAAGACGACGTCGATCACAGCTCCTCCTCGTCGACCCCGTCCGCCGCGGCGAGGCAGAGCCGGTGCGCGCGCAAGAGCTCGCCCGTGTTCCACGCCTGCGCGATCGTCCCGCCCGGACGGTGGGGCGGGTCGCCGTCGAACACCTCGCTGACGTGCTCCAAGCCGGCGCGGTCGAGCTCGGTCGCGACCAGACGCTCCAGCCACGCCAGCCGCTCACGCGCCACGGCCGGTCGCGCAGCGGCGGCCGCGGCGCGCAGCGACGCCTCGACGTAGAAGCCTGCGAGCCAGGGCCAGACCGTCCCCTGGTGGTAGGCGAGGTCTCGCGCCTCGTGCCCCCCGCCGTAGACACCGACGTAGCGCGGGTCCTCGGGCGCAAGCGTGCGGAGCCCGTGCGGGGTGACCAGGTGCGCGCGCGCTGCGTCGACGACGGCCTGTCGCTGCGCCGCGTCGAGCGGCGAGCGCGGCAGGGCCGCGGCCACCAGCATGTTCGGACGCAGGGACCGATCCGGCACCCCGTCGTGCACGCGGTCGGCCAGCCGCTGCTCCTCGCGCAGCCAGAACGCCGCGACGAAGGCCGCCCCGCACCGGTCCCGGCGCCGGGCGAAGTCGCCGGCCGGGTCGTCGCGCTCGGCGAGGAACGCGAGCAGCGAGTACCAGAGCGCCTGCAGCTCCACCGCGAGCCCTTCGCGCGGCGTGACCGGACCTCGCGGCGTGCGCGCGTCCATCCAGGTCGCGTTCAGGTCCTCGCGACCGGCGCGCAGCAGCCCGGCGTCGTCGACCTGCAGGCCCAGCGCGGTGCCGCGCTCGTAGGCCTCCGCGATGCTGCGGACCGCCGGGACGAGCCGCTCCTCGACGAGCGCCGGGTCGCCGCCGAGGTCCGCGAAGCGCGCGACCGCCAGCGCGAACCACAGCGCCGCGTCGCAGCTGCCGTAGTCACTCTCCCCGACGTCGACCGAGTAGATGTTCGGCAGGAGGCCGCGATCGAGGAACGGCAGGCAACCGACCAGCACCTGGGCGCAGGCGTCGAGTCGCCCGCGGGCCAGCGTCAAGCCGGGCAGCGACACGAACACGTCCCGCCCCCACTCACCGAACCACGGGAAGCCTGCGAGCACGCCGAGGCGCTCGCCGACGCCGCGGTACAGGAAGTCGTCGGCGCCGAGCTCCAGCTGCGCGAAGCCCGCGCCCGGTGCGGCGGCCGCGCGCGCGTGCTCGGCCTGCAACACCGCGTCGAAGGCCTCGCGCGCGCCGACGTGCGGGGCGTCGAGCGCGAACGCCGCCACCGCGCCCGCGCCCGGCGCCAGGTCCAGCTCCAGCACGCCGGGGCTCCAGCGGTCGCCCTCGTGGTCGTAGCCGCGCGCGCGGTCCACGTCGAAGACCATGCCCCGGTACCAGGTCGCCTCCGCGCGGAACGACGCCACGCCGTCCGCCGTCAGCCAGAGCGGCGGCAGCGCGTCCGTGGGCCGGAATCCCCAGCTCGCGCCCTGCGCCAGGACCGCGTCGCGGAACGACTCGTCCGCCTCGACGAGGTGGTCGGCGTCGCACCAGCCGAGCAGCGGGCGCACCTCGAGCCGGATCGGGACGTCGGAGCGGTTGAACCAGCGGACGAGCAGCAGCGGGGCCTCGCCCCCGTCCGCGCGGCGCAGCGCGACCGTGCGGTCGAAGTCCCCGCGCGCGCTGCGGAACGACCACGTCGGCAGCGGCCGCCGCGTGAACGAGGCCTCGCCCTCGGGCGGCGCGGGCGCGTCCTCGCCGCGCCAGCGCGCGACCATCATCCGCGCGCTCGAGGCGTCCGCGCCGCTCGCGAGCGGCCGCACGCGCTCGTCGAGGTCGGCCACGATCATCGAGCGGCGCGCCGCGCCTTCGGGCCGCGTCAGCCACAGGCCGTGGTAGCGCCGGCGCGAACGGCGGTCCACGGCGCCGCAGCCGAAGCCGCCGCGGCCGTCCGTCAGCAGCCACTCCGCGTCCCCGGGCGGGCTCGTCGGCCGGCCCGCAGGCGCGGGCGTCGGCTCCTCGGCGGCGGCGTTGCGGGCGGCGGGCATGGTCGGGGCGACGCGCGAGCCTACGAGCCCGCAGGCGCCGATCAACGCATCTTCGGCGCCGGGAAACCGGATCCGCCCTGTCCCCGCGACCGCGACGCGTGCATCCTCTCCGAGTCTCCCGACTCCTCCCCGCCACGACAGCCATGGTCCCCCTCGAGCTCCGGAACACCCTCACCTTCATCCTCGCGGGCGGCGCCGGGAGCCGCCTGATGCCGCTGACCGAGGACCGCGCGAAGCCCGCCGTGCCGTTCGGCGGCAGCTACCGGATCATCGACTTCACGCTCAGCAACTGCATCCACTCCGGGCTGCGGCGGATCCACCTGCTCACGCAGTACCAGGCGCGCTCGCTCGAGGAGCACATCCGCTTCGGCTGGAACTTCCTGCCGCGCCGCCTCGAGCAGTGGATCACCTGCACCCCGCCGCACCACGTCCGGGTCGGCAAGTGGTACCGCGGGACGGCGGACGCCATCTACCACAACCTGGACACGATCCGGGACTGGAAGCCGGCGAACGTCATCATCCTCTCGGGAGATCACATCTACCAGATGGACTACCGGGACATGCTCCGTGAGCACGTCGACCACGAGGCCGCGCTGACCATCGGCGCCGTCAAGATCCCGGTCGCGGAGGCCGCGAGCTTCGGCATCCTGCAGATCGACGACGAGGGACGCATCACCGGCTTCGTCGAGAAGCCGAAGGAGAACGCGCCCGAGATCCCTGGCGAGCCCGGCTACTGCCTCGCCTCGATGGGCATCTACATCTTCGAGACCGAGGAGCTCACCCGCCGCCTAGAAGAGGACGGCAAGATGCCCGAGGGCGAAGGCGGCGACTTCGGCCACCACGTCATCCCGCGCATGCTCGGCGAGGTCCCGATGTACGCGCACGCGTTCCGCGGGCTCGGCGACGACGAGCAGCCCTACTGGCGCGACGTCGGCACGATCGAGGCCTACTTCGACGCCCACATGGACCTCATCGACGTCAACCCGCAGCTGAACCTCTACCACAAGGACTGGCCGACCTACACGCTCTGGCACAACGACCCGCCCGCCAAGACCGTGCTGCACGAGGAGGGCGACGAGGGGCGTCGCGCCGAGGTCGCCGACTCGCTGCTCGCGCCCGGCACGGTGGTCAGCGGCGGCAAGGTCCACCGCTCCATCCTGAGCAACCGCGTCTACGTCGGGGAGCACAGCGAGCTCGACGAGTGCATCGTCATGCGCGGCGCGCAGATCGGCGCCGGCTGCAAGCTCCGCCGGTGCATCATCGACAAGTGGAACGAGGTGCCCGACGGCACGGTGATCGGCTACGACGCCGACGACGACGCGCGCCGCTTCACGGTGTCCGACACCGGCATCGTCGTCGTCCCCCAGAACTACCGTTGGGAGTGACGGCCGCCGCGCCGGCAGCCGGCTGCGCGCGCTGGCCGCGCGGGTCCCGGCCGCGCTAGTCCTCGTCGGGGGCGCGCGCGGGGAGCAGCTCCCCCAGGAACTGCGGCAGCATCCGGCGCCACGTCACCCAGTCGTGGCGCCACTCCGGCCCCCACTCGTCGACGCGGTTGGGCACGCCCTTGGGACCGAGCGCGCGCTCGACGTTCCAGCTCTGCTGCGGCTCTTCGTGCGCGCCCTGGCCGTGGGCCAGCAGCACGAAGCGTTGTTGCAGCTCCGCGAGGTGCTCGCCGTCCAGGTCCGGCACGAAGTCGAGCGGCGAGCCGTCGTAGTAGTCCTGGGTCCGCTCGCCGGCCAAGAACTTGTCCATGTTGTAGGTCCCGCTCATGCAGATGGCGGTCTCGAACAGCTCGGGGTGGCGGCAGATCGCGGCGAGCGCGTTGAAGGCGCCGATCGACGCGCCGGCCGTCCAGATGCGGCCCTCGTAGTCGCCGCTGTCGCGACGGATCGCCGGGACCACCTCGTCGACGATGCAGCGGTCGAAGCAGCGCTGCACGCGCGAGGCCTCGGCGAGCGTCACGCGCTGCCCGACCCACGCCTGTCCGGCGAGCGAGTCGACCACGTAGACCTTGAGGCGCAGGTCCTCGAGGAACGCGCCGACCGCCTCGATCAGGTGGAAGCGCTCCGGCTCCTCCGCGTCGCCGCCGGCCGTCGGGAACAGCAGCAGCGGCGTGCCCGACACGCCGTAGCGGCAGAAGGTGATCTCGCGGCCGCCCATCGACGGCGACGACCAGGTGAGCTTGTGCTTGGTCACGGAGGCTGAGGGGCGGCGCGCGTCAGGACGAAGGCGACGACTGCATGTCGTCGACCGAGCGGCGGACGAGCGCGAGGAAGCGCGCGGTGAACTCCTCGACCTCGTGCTCGGGGAACAGGTTTTGGACCTTGAGCCGGACGGCCTCCTCACAGCGGGGGCTCCGGAACCACTCCACCGCCGCGGCCTCGAGCGGCGCGAGGTGCGCCGCGCAGAACGCGCCGAACTCGTCCGTCGACATCCGGCGCCGCGCGATCGCGGCGTAGCGGGACAGCTTCTCGCGGTAGGGCAGGTCCTCCCGCGCGATCTCGTAGAACGGCTCGAAGTCGAGCGTCTTGCGCATCGGCCGACGCGTCGCGGCGTTGAACACCGCCCACTTCAGATTGCTGACGACGTACCAGGGCCAGTGGTAGTGGATCGAGTTGACCTGGTTGTCGGGGCAGGGGTTCGCGAAGTCGATCGGGTGCAGGACGCCGTCCCGACGGAGCAGCTCGACGCTGTTGAAGTCCCAGCCGAAGAAGGCGTTGATCGTAAGGCAGGTGTCCTCGATCACCGACCGCGCCTCGTCGTCGACGAAGTCCCGGTCGACCCGGTAGCGCTCGTGCAGCGGCTGGTCCGGGTCGTATTTCATGACGCGCACCTGCGGGCCGATGCCGACCGCGCGGACGAACACGTCGAAGCCGCGGACCGCCGACTGCAGGTGCATCAGGTCCGCCCCGCTCTCGTCGTAGGCGCGCTGCAGCCCTTCGGCGTCGTCGACCTTCGACACGCCGCGCCAGCCGCCGCCGTCGTAGGGCTTGAGGAACGCCGGATAGCCCGCTGCGGCGCCCGCCGCGTCGAGGTCGAACATGCTCGCGTAGCGTCGCAGCGTGTAGTCGAGGTCGTCCGCCTCGTCGTAGCGCTTCTGCGGCAGCATGACCGTGCGCGGGATCGGCATGCCGAGCGCCGACATCGCGCAGTAGCTCGAGTGCTTCTCGTAGCTCTGCACCGACCACGGGTTGTTGTAGACGTAGAGGTCGTCCATCAGGACGCCCTTCTTGATCCACTCGCGCTGCAGCGTGAACCAGTGGGTCAGCCGGTCGACGACGACGTCGTAGCGGCGCTCGCGGGCGAGCGTGAACGGCTGCAGGCTCAGCCGCTCGCAGGCGAACTCGACCGTGTCTTCGCCGAGCTGCAGCCGGAGCTCGCTCGCGGCGAGGATCTCCTCGAAGGCGATCGGCCAACAGATGTCCGCGCCGAGCGAGAGACCGATGTTGCGGGTGACGGCAGCCATGAGCGAAGAGGAGCGGGCCGGACGTTACTCGTAGACGTGCCAGAGCGGACCAGGGAACAGCCAGGAAAGCCCCTCCCGGAGCCGGTCGCGCCAGTTCTCCCAGTTGTGGCCGTCGTTCGCCTCGCGCACACGCACCTGCATGCCGGTGTCCTGGAGCAGCGGGACCAGCGAGCGGTTGTAGTAGATCAACGACTCGTAGACGCCGCAGCTGAGGAACACCTGCTCCGACGGCGTGCCGGGCCGCTTGCGGAAGCGGTTCACGAAGTCCACCACCGGGTCGAACACCGGGCCGCGGTCGTGGTCCCCGATCTCGGTGAACACGAACGAGCCCGACTGCAGCAGCAGCTTGCCGAAGAACCCGGGGTGACGCCACGCGGTCGCGAGGGTCGCGACCGCCCCGAACGCCGCGCCCATCAGCGCCCGCGCAGCCGGCTCGCGGACGAGCGGCAGCAGGTCCTCGAGCTGTGGGACCAGGTCCTTGACCAGGAAGTCGGCGTGGCGGTCGTCCGCGGCGTACTCGGTCATGCGGTCCGGTGACTGCGTCATGACGGCGACCAGCGGCGGCAGCTCGAGCCGGTGGATCAGGTTGTCGAGCGTCTCCTTCAGGCTCGCGAAGTCGAGGTAGTCGAAGCCGTCGTGCACGACCAGCAGCGGGTAGCGCCGGGTCTCTCGGAAGCGCGCCGGACGGTAGACCTTGATCGGGCGCCAGTCCCCGAACACGGGGCTGTCGACGTGCCGGTCCTCGATCGTCCCGTGGCGCGCCTCGGGGTCCGCGACGGTCCACTCCGGCGGCGCGTAGCCGTCGCCGTAGACGACCGAGTTGGCCCCGAACGGGTCGCGCGCGGTGTGCTCGTTGAGCGGGTCGCGGACCAGCTGCCCCCGGCCGTGCAGCACGACCCCGATCTTGTACTCCATCCGGGAGCCGCGCGGCAGGTCGAGCTGCAGGCCCCACAGGTCGCTGGGCCCGAGCCGACGGAACGGCAGCTCGCCGGGCAGCCCGTGGATCCAGTGGTGCAGCGAGACCTCCTGCGCCTCGCCGCGGAAGAGGAAGGTCACCTCGCGACCGTCGACGTGCGGGAACGCCACGTCCTGCAGCACGGCGTCGACGGCGCGCGGGCCGCCGTGCGCCGCCGCCTCGAGGCGCGCGAGCAGACTCACGCCCCCGCCTCCTCGACGCGGCCGTCCGCGGTCAGACAGCGGCTCGCGGCGCGCGCGTGCCAGCGCTGGTCGCGCCAGTCGAAGCGCGCGCCGTCGTCCAGCAGCGCGCAGGTCGCCCCCGCGAACCGGCGCGAAAGCAGCTGCATCCTCAGCGGGTCGTCGGTCGCCAGCCGGCGGCGCGCGTGCGGCAGCGCGACGAAGTCGGGCAGGACGCCGAAGCCGGCCTCCATCACCTCGGCGTAGGAGCTGCCCTGCGGCGGCGCGTCGTGGAACAGCACGACGCGGTCCGTCAGCGCCATCGCGCCGGCGGACCACGCCACGACCGGTCGGTCACCCCAGCGCGCGCACAGGTCGAACAGCTGCAGGCGATGGAGGAGCACGGCGACGTGGCCGCCCGCGACGAGCAGGCAGGACGCGTCGTCGAGCAGCGGCTCGAGCTGCGCGAGCTCGGCGCGGACCGCGTCGCGCTCCCGGGGCCGCACCCGCGCGTCGAACTCCGCGTGCACGACCTCGACGCGCGCGACGTGCTGGCGGTCGAGACCGCGCACGAGCTCCCACGCGTCCTCCGCTTCGGCGTCGACCCACGGCCCCTCGCCGCCGCGACGCAGCAGCTCGCAGGTCGGACCGAGCAGGCCTTCGAGGCGGAGGCGGTACAGGTCCTGGAGCTGTCGCAAGGTCGCGTGGCGCTCCCGCATGGCCTGCAGCAGGTCGGGGTCGGCTTCGAAGATCCGCTCGACGCGCCGCCACAGCTGCAGATTCGTGACCTGCCGCCCCACGTGCGTCCGCAGCTCGTCGTCTTCGGCCTCGCGCTCCTCCCAGCCGGCCGTCACCAGCGCGACCGGCGCCGCCCCGGCGCCGACGAGGTCGTCGACGGCCTGGCGCAGGATCGGTTCGCGGCGCTGCGGACCGAGCACGATCGCAGAGGACAGGGTCACGCGCTCATGCCTTACCCGAGCGCTCGACGGGTTGGAAGCGCCGGCTCCGCGTCAGCCCCAGTGGGGCGGGGGCGTGTCGTGTGGCTCGAGGTCGTCGCCGTCCGCGCGCTTCTTCAGCTGCTCGGCCAGCAGGCGCACCGTGGCCTGCAGCGCCTCCAGCTGCCGCTGCTGCTGATGGACCTCGCCGCTGAGCGCGTCGACGGTGCGCTCCAGCTGGGCGATCTTGGTCTCGAGCTCGACGCGGTCTTGGGTCATGGTGCGCTGCGGAACGTCACGGGCAGCCCGGAGTCTACGGCCAAGGCGCGACCGAGTCCCCTTTGGACACCGCCCCGCGCACGCGAGGTCTCCACGCAGGCGAGCATCCTCCCCCGGAGCGAGGTCCCCACGCAGGCCAGGCCCCCGCTCAGGCGACGTCCCCGCAAATGGGACGCCCCCCGCTCAGGCCAAGTCCCCGTCTCAGGCTAGGTCCCCGTCTCAGGCCCGGTCTCCGTCTCAGGCCAAGTCGCTGTCGCCGAGCGTGTACCACCACCGCTCGGAGAGGAACTCCGGGGTGATCTCGGCCTTGCAGATGTTGTGGATCAGGCGCCGCTGGAGCCAGGTCGAAGAGGGCGTCTCGACGAACCCGCGCGACGTCAGCAGCCGATGCTCGCTCGACCACGGCGGGAACACCGTCATCAGCCGCGCCTTGCCCTCCTGCTCCTGCCGCTGCGTCGCCGCAGCCAGCAGCGCGTCCGCCGCGGCAGCGTCGGCCGCGGGTACCAGCCAGTCGGCGATCGTGCACGCGTCGGGGGCGAGCCCGGAGCCGGGCTTGAGCACCATCAGGCCGCGCAGCGCGCCGCCCCGACGCGCCGCCCAGAGCTCGTAGTCCCCGCGCGCCGGGTTCTGCACGTAGCGCCAGTCCAGGTAGGCGTGGTCCCGACGCAGCAGGAACGGCTGGGCCGCGCGCACCTCTTCGTAGAGCGCCCCGACGCCGTCCGGAACGGCGGCGACGCGCTCGACCGAGACGTCGGCCGGCGCGCGCAGCGCGGGCGCGGCGAGGTCTCGGATCAAGAAGTCGATCACGCGCATCATCTCGTACTCGAGGTAGCGCTTGCCGATGCGGTAGGCCGCGTCGACCGGGAAGCCGTAGAACAGCGCGTCGCCGATCTCGCGGCTGTGCGCCCAGAACGGCATGCAGGTCTCCACGAACAGGCTCTTCGCCTTGAGGCCCTGCCGCCAGCGCGGGTGCGTCATCGAGTCGACGCAGTGGATCAGCAGCTGCTCACCCCACGGCGTGTCGTACCGCATCGGCATCCCTGCGTACTGCGAGGCGACCGTGCCGTCGGCGGCGACCGCCAGCGAGATCCGGTGGCCTGCCGGGTTGTCGCGGTAGGCCCAGCGCCACTGCTCCGGCGTACGGTCGACGTAGTCCGGCCCGCAGACCTCGCGGAACACGAGGTTGAAGGTCTGCAGGATGGCGCCCTCGTCTCCCGCCTCGTAGGGCCGGATGGTCAGCCCCCCGGTCACGCCAGCCCCCGGCAGAAGGCCTCGACGACGGACGCCATCCGCGCCGCGGCGGCGCGGCCGGCCTCGATCACCTCGTCGTGCGAGAGCGGCCGGTCGGAGATCCCCGCGGCGAGGTTGGAGATCAACGACAGGCCGCAGACCTCGGCGCCCGCCGCCCGCAGCGCGATCGCTTCGTGCACCGTGCTCATGCCCACGGCATCGGCGCCGAGCGCGCGCAACATGCGGATTTCTGCAGGCGTCTCGTAGGACGGGCCGAGCAGGCCCGCGTAGACGCCCGCGCGCAGCCCACCGTCACACGCGCGCAGCCGCTCGCCGAGCGCGGGGGAGTAGACCGCGCTCATGTCGGGGAAGCGGGGCCCGAACGCCGGCTCGTGGGCGCCGACGAGGGGCGACTGCGCGGTCAGGTTGAGGTGATCGGTGATCACCATCAGGTCCCCCGCCGCGAGCCCCGACTGGATCCCGCCGGCCGCGTTCGTCAGCAAGAAGCGCGGGGCGCCGAGGACGCGGAGGGTGCGCACGGCGCGGACGACCTCCGCGGCCGTCCAGCCCTCGTAGAGGTGGACGCGGCCGGTCAGGCAGGCGACCGGCACGCCGTCGACCGCGCCGAAGACGACCGCGCCGCCGTGGCCGTCCACCCGCGGCGCGGGCCAGCCGGGCACGTCGCCGAACGGCACCTCGACGGGGGCCTCGAGCCGCTCGGCGAAGGACTTGAGGCCGCTGCCGAGCACCATCGCGAGCGCGACGCCGCCGACCCGCTCCCTGCCGACGCGGTCCGCGAGCCACGCCGCGGCGCGCTCGACGCGCGCCCCCTCGCCGGCCTCGGTCACGCGCCCCCCGCCGCCAGCACGCCGGCGACGCACGCGGTCATGCAGGTCGCGAGCGCGCCGGCGAACATCGCCCGGAGCCCGAGCTTGGCGAGGTCGCCGCGGCGATCCGGCGCCATCGCGCCCATACCGCCCACCTGAATGGCCACGCTGCCGACGTTGGCGAACCCGCACAGCGCGAAGCTCGCGATCAACGCCGTGCGCGGCGAGACCTCGCCGGCAGCCTTCATGTCGCCGAGCTCCTTGAACGCGACCAGCTCGGTCAACACGAGCTTGGTCCCGATCAGCTCCGAGAGCGTGCCGATCTCCGCGGCCGGCACGCCCATCACGGCCGCGACGGGGTAGAAGACGCCGGACAGCAGCCCCTGGATCGACCAGTCCTCGGAGACCCACTGCAGGCAGGCGTTCATCACCGCGACCAGCCCGAGGAACGCGATCAGCATCGCGCCGACGTTGAGCGCCAGCTTGAGCCCGTCGCCCGCGCCCGCCGCCGCGGCCTCGACGACGCTGCCGTAGGGCGAGCGCTCGGTCCGCTCGACCCGACCGAGCGTCTCGCTGGTCTCGGTCTCGGGCCAGAGGATCTTGCTGCAGACCAGGCCGGCCGGCACCGCCATGACGCTCGCCACCATCAGGTGACCCGCCACGACCGCGCGCTGCTCCGGGTCGTTGCCGCCGACGAAGCCGACGTAGAGCGCGAACACGCTGCCGGCGATGGTCGCGAACCCGCCCACCATCACGGTGAACAGCTCGCTGGTCGTCATCCGGGCGAGGAACGGGCGCACCAGCAGCGGCGCCTCCGTCTGCCCGACGAAGACGTTCGCGCAGGCCGACAGCGACTCGCTCCCCGACGTACCGAGCACCCGCACCGTCACCCACGCCATGCCGCGCACCACCAGCTGCATCACGCCGAGGTGGTAGAGCACCGCCATGAAGCTGCTGAAGAAGATCAGCGTCGGCAGCACCATGAAGGCGAACAGCAGGCCGTTGTCCGCGCCCGGGAACAGCGCGTCCATCGTGCCGTAGTTGGTCAACTCGCCGAACACGAAGTAGGTGCCGTCGCGCGAGAGGTTGAGGAACGCGTCGACGCCCCGACCGCACGCCTGCAGCGCCGCGTTGCCGGCGTCCCACGACAGGAACACCAGCCCGAGCACCGCCTGCAGCAGCAGGCCGACCCCGACGAGCCGCCAGCGGATCGCCTTGCGGTCGCGCGACAGGCCCACGCAGATCGCGAGCATCACGAAGACCCCGCCGAAGGAGACGAACTGCATCGCGCGCGATGGTAGGTCGCGAGCCCGCCGCGCGCCCGTCGTTTTCGCATCCGGCGGGCGCGACGCTTGTGGCCGCGTCGACCGACGGGGACGATCCTCGGCGTGGACCCGCGACCTTCAGCCCCCGTCGGCGCCGCGCGCCGCGCGCTCGCCGACGGCCGCGAGGACCTGCTGGTCGACGAGGCGCCGCTGCTGCTCGACGTGCACGGTCAGACGCTGCTGACGATGCGCACGCCCGGCCGAGACGAGGAGCTGACGCGCGGCTTCCTGCTCGGCGAGGGCGTCATCGCGCGCGTCGACGAGATCGAGGAGCTGACCTGCGTCGCGCCGACGGGCGACCGGCCCGCGACCGCGCGCGTCCGCCTCCGCGCCGCGC
>JBMHDP010000047.1:0-7121 GCA_049889335.1 Planctomycetota bacterium | reverse complement strand
TCGCGTCGATCATGATGCTGCTCGGCTGGGGCACGCTCGCCGTCCCGACCGGCATCGTGAGCAGCGAGTTCACCGCGGACCGCCTCTCGCACCGCAGCGCCCCCCGCCGCTGCCCCGCCTGCGGACAAGAGGAGACCGATTTAGCCGCGCGGTTCTGCCGCCGCTGCGGCACAGCCCACGCCCCCTCCTCGCCATGACCCGACGCGAAGACGGCGCCGCGACCGCGGCGCTCCTGTCCCTGCTCGCCGCCTGCCACGGCCCGCCAGACGCAGCGCTGCTGTCTGAGCGCCTGCGCGCACGGGTCGCGGCGTTCGACGGCGACGTCGGCGTCTACGTGCGCCACCTGGACGCGGGCCACGAGGTCGCGATCCGCGCCGACGAGCGCTTCCCGACCGCGAGCATGATCAAGGTCCCGCTGCTCGCGGCGCTGTTCGACCGGATCGACCGCGGCAGGCTCCGCTACCACGACAAGCTGACCTACAGCACGGACCGCCTCTACGCGGGCGAGGACCTGCTCGGCTCGTTCGCGGACGGTCAGCCGATCGCCCTCGACAAGCTGGCGTTCTTGATGATCACGACCAGCGACAACACCGCGTCCTTGTGGTGCCAGGAGCTGGCCGGCACGGGCACAGCGGTCAACGCGTGGCTGGCCGACAACGGCTTCGTCGACACCCGGGTCAACTCGCGTACGCCGGGACGCGAGGCGGCGCGGGCCCAGTACGGCTGGGGACAGACGACGCCGCGTGAGATGGCCGAGCTGCTGGTGCGCGTCCGCGACCGCGCGCTGGTGTCCCCCGCCGCCAGCGAGGAGATGGCGCGCGCGCTCGGTCGGATCTACTGGGACGGCGAGGCGCTCGCCGCGATCCCGGCCGACGTCGCGACCATGAGCAAGCAGGGCGCGATCAACGCCTCGCGCAGCGAGGTGGTGCTGGTGCACGCGCCGCACGGCGACTACGTGTTCTGCGTCATCACCAAGGACCAGCAGGACCAGTCCTGGGGCCACGACAACCAGGGGTTCGTGCTGCTGCGCGACGTCTCGCAGATCTTGTGGGACCACTTCGAACCCGGCAGCCCCTACGCCCCACCGCCCGGCACGGAGCGCTATCGGTGAGCCGCCGCGGACCGCGCCCTGCCTCACCCTGAGCAGCCGCCCCCGGAGGAGACCGAGCCGGAGGCGCCGGCGCGGTGGACGAGGCCCCGTCAGCGGCTCCGGTGCAGCACCAGCGGCCCGCGGCTCCGGCGGTCGTCGCCGATCGGCATCGCGGCCGCGACCTTGGCGGCCGCCGCGAGCCCCGCGGCCTCCGTGCGGGCGTGCACGAACGCGAGCGGCGCCCCGACCTCCACCTCGTCGCCGAGCGTCCGCGCCAGGACGACGCCGACATTCGGGTCCACCTGCTGCAGGCCAGTAGCGGGCGCGGCGCGACGGGACGAGCGGCCGCCGCCGAGGTCGACCACGACCTCGCCGAGCGCGAGCGGGTCGACGTCGCTGACGTAGCCGCTGGCCTCGGCCTCCACCGTCAGCACGCACGGCGCGCGGCCGAGCAGCTCCGGGTCGTCGAGCACGCGCAGGTCGCCGCCCTGCAGCTCGAGGTTGTGGGCGAACACCTGCCGGACCACCCCGTCGTCCCAGAGCCGCTCCAGCTGCGCCACGGCGCTGTCCCGGTGCGCGGCGACCCCGCCGAGCACCAGCATCTCGGCCGCCAGCGCCATCGTCACCTCCAGGAGGTCGGGCGGGCAGCGCTCGCGCCCCTGCAGCGCCCGCAGCACCTCCTCCACCTCCAGGGCGTTGCCGAGCGCGAGGCCGAGCGGGTGGTCCATGTCGGTCAGCAGCGCGCAGCACTCGACGCCGGCGGCGCGGCCCGCCGAGCAGATCGATTCCATCAGCGCCCGCGCGTCGTGCTCTTGCTTCAGGAAGGCCGCGCGGCCGACCTTGACGTCCATGACCAGCCCGTCGATGCCCTCGGCGAGCTTCTTCGACAGGATCGAGCTGGTGATCAACGGGATGCTCTCGATCGTGCCGCTGACGTCGCGCGTCGCGTACATGCGGCGGTCCGCCGGCGCGAGGTGCTCGCTGGGCGCCATCATCGCGTAGCCGCAGCGCTCCAGGACCGCCCCGAACTGGTCGAGCGTCAGGTCCGTCCGATACCCTGGCAGGGACTCGAGCTTGTCGATCGTCCCGCCCGTGTGCCCGAGGCCGCGCCCGCTGACCATCGGCACCGCGACCCCGGCGGCGGCGACCAGCGGCGCCAGCAGCAGGCTGACCTTGTCCCCGACGCCGCCGGTGGAGTGCTTGTCCACCTTGCGCTTGGCCACGTGGTCGTGACGCAACACCTCGCCCGAGTCGCGCATGGCGATCGTCAGCCACGCGGTCTCCTCAGCCGTCATGCCGTTGCAGCAGACCGACATCAGCAGCGCGCCGAGCTGCGCGTCGCTGAGCGAGCCGTCGACGACGCCCGAGACGAGGTCACGGACTTCGGCTTCGGAGAACGCACCTCCGTCCCGCTTCTTGGCGATCAACCGCGCGGCAGAGCGCTCCATCAGGGCGCCACCGGGTGCCAGAGCGTCTTGGTCTCGACGAACGGCTCGACCCACGAGAGGTTGCGGAGCTGCTCGCTCCGTCGCCACGCCGCGCTCGACAGGTCGCAGAACCGCACGCGCTTGACGCTGTCCGCCGCGGCCCGGGTGACCGCCGCGTCCGGCGCGCCCGCCAGCAGCAGCCCGTCTATGTCACGATGGGCCGCGAGCTCGCCGACGAGCTCTTCGCGCCGGCCGCTCAGGAGGTTGAACGTGCCGGCCGGGACGTCGCTCGAGGCGCAGAGCTCGCCGAGCGCCAGGCCCGCGAACGGGCACGCCTCGCTCACCAGCGCCACCACGGCGTTGCCGCCGACCAGGGCCGGCAGCGCCAGCGCCAGCGCCCCCACCAGGGCCGGACGGTCCGGCGCCACGACCCCCACCACCCCGGTGGGCTCGACCGTGGAGAAGTTGAAGAACGGGCCCTGCACGGCGTTCTGGGCGCCGAGCAGCGTCTGCAGCTTGTCCGCGAGGCCGGCGTACCAGACGCAGAGGTCGACCGCCGCGTCGACCTCGGCATGGGCGGCCGCGGCGGTCGCGCCGCCGCCACGCAGCTCGCGCGCGATCGCGTCGCGGCGGGACTCCAGCATCTCCGCGAGCCGGTAGAGGATCTGGCCGCGCAGGTAGGCCGCGCTGCCGCTCCAGGCGTGCAGGCCCTTGCGGGCGGCCAGCACGGCGTCTCGCAGGTCCTTGCGCGACGCGCGCGCGACGTTGACCTGGGGGTTGCCGGAGGGTTGGTAGACCCGCCCGGACTCGCTCCGGGGGAACTTCCCGCCCACGTACAGCTTGTAGGTCTTCCGGACCTCGAGGCTCATGGCTGCACCGTGCCGCATGTGCAGCCTGCGGGCAACGGCGGCGACCTACTTCTTGGCGGGCGGGGCGCCTGCGCCGACGACGAGGTCGTCGGCGGTGTCGGGCTCCCCGTCGCTGCCCAGGCAGCGCACCTGGTAGCCCGCCGGCAGGCGGCGCAGCACGAACGCTCGCCCCCATGAGTCCTTGCCGTCCGCGCGGCCGGGGAGCTTGCCGTCCGCGCGCGAGGCTCGCAGCGCCGTCCAGGTCACCTCTACGTCGCTCGCAGCGGCGAGCGCCTGCACGGCCGCGAGCAGCTTCTTCAGGTCCCGACGGGCCCGATAGCGCTTCTGCTTGAGGCCGCGCTCCTGCTTCGGCCAGGTCGCGTAGGTGCAGTCCCACGCGAGCACCCACTCCTCGCGGACACGCTCCCAGCCGAGGTCCTCGACCAGCCGGTGCTCCATGTGCTCCATGTGGGCCGCCCCGTAGAACACGCCGAGCTTCTTCTTGCCGAGCGCCAGCTGCTCGCGGAGGACGCGCAGGCACTTCTCGTTGCGGCCGTGGATGATCACGGTCGGCTGGTCGACCTCCGGGTCGCCGCCGAGCATCATGCGCGCCGCGTAGATGCGGAGCTCGGCGATCCCGCCGCCGCTGCGGAACGCGTCGACCAGGTCGATCTCCCCGCGGCGGGACTCCGCCTCCCGGTCGACGTCGTCCGCTCCCATCGTGAGCAGCTCGCCGAGCTCGCTCTTGCCGGCAGCTGCGAGGGCGTCCCGCCACTCGTCCTCGGTCATGTCGGCGTGCACGAAGTTGTCCTGGCGGTAGTCCATCGCGCCGAATTGGTCGGCGAGCTTCAGGCCGCGCCCCATGCCGCCCTGCACCATCGAGATCCAGTGCTCGCCGCCGCCGACCTCCATGTCCGGATAGGGGCGCACGTCCGCGTCGCCCACGAGCTCGTAGAGCAAGGCGTCGAGCGGCTCGAAGCGCCGCTGCATGGTCTGGTAGAACGACCGGTCGGCGATGTGCACGCAGCCGAACAGGCTCAGCTCCGCGTCCCCCCTCCGGTAGGTGGCGATCATCGCCTCGAGCCGGCCGCCGCGCGCGTCCTCGATCAACCGCAGGAAGGGACGCCGGGCCCGCTCCTCAGCGGGCGGTACGGCAGGGTCGGCCGGCGCCGACTGGGCGCTCCCCGACGGGGCGGTGACGGCGGCGGCCAGCGCGAGGCTGGCGAGGGAGCGGACGAGGCGCGACATCGGCGCGATGCTACCGGATCAGGGCGCCGTCCGCTCGGCGTGCGCGCCTCAGCCGGGCAGCAGCGCCGAGCGCAGCCGCACGTAGGCGCGCATCCCCTGGCGACCGCCCTCGCGGCCGAAGCCGCTCTCCTGGAAGCCGCCGAACGGCGAGGCCGCGTCGAAGCGGTTGAACGTGTTGTTCCACACCACGCCGGCGCGCATCCGCGAGGCGAGCCACAGGATGCGCGCGCCCTTGTCCGTCCAGACGCCCGCGGAGAGGCCGTAGCTGGTGTCGTTGGCCTTCTGCACCGCCTCGTCCGGCGTGCGGAAGGTCGAGACGCTCAGCACCGGCCCGAAGATCTCCTCCCGCGCGATCCGGTGGGTCTGCGAGACCCCGGTGAACATCGACGGCGCGAACCAGTAGCCCTTGCGCGGCAGACGACAGCTGGGCTGGTGCAGCGCGGCGCCCTCGGCGACCCCGCTCTCGACCAGCGCGCGGATCCGCTGCAGCTGCTGCTCGCTGTGGATCGCGCCCATGTCGGTGTTCTTGTCCAGCGGGTCACCGACGCGGATGCGCGCCATGCGGCGCTGGAGCTTCTTCACGAAGACGTCGTGCACGCCCTCCTGGACCAGCAGGCGGGAGCCCGCGCAGCAGACGTGGCCCTGGTTGAAGAAGATCCCGCGCACCACGCCTTCGACGGCCTGGTCGAGCGCCGCGTCCTCGAAGACCAGGTGCGCCGCCTTGCCGCCCAGCTCCAGGGTCAGGTCGACGCCGCGGCCTGCGACCGCGCGCTGGATCTCCTTGCCGACCTCGGTGCTCCCGGTGAACGCGACCTTGTCGAGGTCCGGGTGCTGCACCAGCGCCTGGCCGGTGGCGCCGTCGCCGGTCACGACGTTGACCACGCCCGGCGGCAGCCCCGCCTGCTGGAACACCTCGCAGAGCCGCAGCGCCGTCAACGGCGAGGTCTCGGCGGGCTTGAGCACGACGGTGTTGCCGGCCGCGAGCGCCGGCGCCACCTTCCACGCCGCCATCAGCAGCGGGAAGTTCCACGGGATGATCTGCCCGACGACGCCGACCGGCTCGACCGCCTCGCCCGGGAAGACCAGGTCGAGCTTGTCGGCCCAGCCCGCGTGGTAGAAGAAGTGCTGCGCCGCCAGCGGCACGTCGACGTCCCGCGTCTCCTTGATCGGCTTGCCGTTGTCGAGCGTCTCGAGCACCGCGAACTCGCGCGCGCGCTCCTGCAGCACCCGCGCGATCCGGAACAGGTAGCGCGCGCGGTCGTCCCCCGGCAGCCGGCGCCAGGCCGGCAGCGCCCGCTTGGCGGCCTGCACGGCCGCGTCGACGTCGCGCGGGCCCGCCTGCGCGACCTCCGCGAGCGTCGCCTCGGTCGCCGGGTTGGTCGTCGCGAAGTAGCGGCGCGACCGCGGCCGAACGAACTCCCCGCCCACGAACAGCTGGTAGCGGTCGGCGACCGCGACGTGGTCGGTCGCCTCGGGCGCAGGCGCGTAGTCCCACGCGCCGCCGAAGGTCAGCTCCGGGCGCTTGGCGCCGCGCGTCTTCTTGGGTTGGTCGGCCATGTCAGTCTCGGCTGAAGTCGGTCGGGCGTTGGTAGCGGCCGGTGCGCAGCTTCTCGAGCTGCATCAGCACGTCGTTGAGCAGCGAGCTGGCGCCGAAGCGGAACGAGGCCGGCGTCATCCAGCGGTCGCCGCAGGTCTCGTTGACGAGCACGAGGTAGCGCAGCGCGTCCTTGGCCGCGCGGATCCCGCCGGCGGCCTTGACCCCGACCGTCCGCCCGGTCTCCAGGTAGTGGTCGCGCACCGCCTCGAGCATCAGCAGCACCACCGGGCGCTGGCTCGCGGGCGAGACCTTGCCGGTGCTGGTCTTGACGAAGTCGGCGCCGCCGAGCATCGCGACGCGGCAGGCGCGGCGGACGTTGTCGTAGGTCTGCAGCTCGCCGGTCTCGAGGATCACCTTGAGGTGGGCGTCGCCGCACGCGTCCTTGACCGCGCGCACCTCGTCGTAGACCAGCCGGTCCCCGCCGCACAGGAACGCGCCGCGGTCGATCACCATGTCGATCTCGGTGGCCCCTGCCTTCACCGCGAGCGCGACCTCGCGCAGCTTGGTGCGGCGATCGGTGCGGCCGGCCGGGAAGCCGGTCGCGACCGACGCGACCTGAACGCCGGTGCCCGCGGTCGCCTCGACGGCCACCGGCACCAGGTCCGGGTAGACGCAGACCGCCGCGCAGTTCGGCAGGTCCGCGCGCCGCGGCAGCGGCCGCGCAGCCTTGCTGCACAGGTGGCGCACCTTCCCGGGCGAGTCCATGCCCTCGAGCGTCGTCAGGTCGATCATCGACACGACCAGCGCCAACCCCCGCGCCTTGGCGTCCCGCTTGATCGAGCGGGTCGCGAGGTCGGCGGCGCGCGCCTCGAGCGCGACCGCGTCGACCGGCGGGACCTGGAACGCAGAGCTGGGCAGCGGAGACATGCGGGCTGGTGATGGTGCCGCCGCGCGGGCGCCGAGTCGAGCGC
>JBMHDP010000046.1:0-6170 GCA_049889335.1 Planctomycetota bacterium | reverse complement strand
CGACTGTCGGGATTACTTGTAGGGGTCCAAAGGAGCCGGCCTGAGCGAACAAGGCGGGCGTCATGCAACCGAGGACTGACGCGGCGAAGACCTTCTTCATGCTGCCATTAGATCCTCGGGTCGGCGGAAGGGTCAACATGCGGGCGCTGCGCGTCCAGTGGGTGGCAATTGCTGCGGTGCGAATCAGTGCTGCAGGTAGGCTGGGTGGGCTGCGGCTTGGTCAAGGAGTCGCTGCCGTTGGGAGACTTGCGAGAGCATGGGCAGTTGCCCCTTGCCAGCGCGCTTCCGCGTGTCTCGCCGTGCACCTTCGTGGGCTGCATGGGTAGTGCTAACTTCCTGTTCAGCGTGCCTGATCGTGGCCTGGGCGCGTAGCCGCGTTCTAGCCGTCGCGGCGACCGTGGCGATGTTCGATCGAGGCGGGGTGTCCACGACCGGCTAGGGACCGACGCAGCGCGTGGCCTCGGGATCGAGCCGTCCTGGCCACTTGCCGGCGGCTCTTCCCCTCACGGCGCTGGGCGTCGGCGTGATGGCAGAGGCCGCTGAAGTCGACCCCGGCCGCGCCGGCTTCGGACCCCCGGTCCGGCCAAGGCGCCGGTGGTCAAATCAGGATCGTGTTAGGAGTCCTTGAGCCTCTTGGTCAGCGCGCGCTGAACCTTTCCGAGCAGATCCGCCAATTCGGTGGCGCTCATGGAGCTCAAGTCAGGGGATCCCGACCGTGCTCTCGTGCTGGTTGCCTTGTGAGCGGCCTTGGAGCGCTTGTGAGCCTCGCCCACGGCCTTCAGGGCGGACTTAGCTGACGCGAGCGCCGCTTCGAACGTGTCGCCCACCGGGTCCTCCAGTCCGAGGAGCTCCGAGTACCACGTTGCCCGGAATCGACCCGTCTTGCCGAACTTGGCGACATACTTGTTCCAGGCAGCGCGCACATCGTCGAGCGCTGGGCTCTTGCCTTCGTGCTTGGCGCGATGCTTCTCGACGAAGTCCGCGCCCCACTTGCGCCAGTCTTGTTGTTTGGTCATGTGATGGTCGGGTGGTGGGGGTGGCGAGTAGGGTTCCAAGATGGCGGGACCCGGCGAAACAGGCATACAGAAACACGTGCGTCCATCCGCAAGTTGGCTGGATCCGGTGGTTCGGCCTGGGACCAGATTTGGACCAGGGGCCTTGCGCCGGCGCCATGGCCCGCAACCATGGCCACGTGGGCGGCGCGGTGCCGCTCGCATGATCTTTGATCCTAGGCGGCTGGCTGCCAGCGACTTGTGGGGTCGGAGCGCAAACCCATGCGCCCCAACCCCTGATTCCAGCGAACGTTAAAGTGGTGGGCGTTACAGGATTCGAACCTGTGACCCTTAGCTTGTCGAGCTAATGCTCTACCAACTGAGCTAAACGCCCGTCCGCGGGGCGGCAAAGAATGCCCCACGGTGGAGCAGAAGCAAGTCCTTTTCCTGTGGTCATCTGCCCGCGGAGCGCTGGATGAGACGAGCGGGCGCAGGTGAGGTAGGCTAGCGCGCTGCGCTGCGTCGGCAGCGACGCGGAGACGCCGATGACGCTCGCCCCGGGAGATGACCTCACCACACTGGCCCGCGCCGTGCCCCTGGACGTTCCGGGTCACGGCGACGCGACCCGTGTGCAGGTCGGCCGCGCTGAGCTGGTGCTCGAGAACCGTCGCGGCAGCTTTTCGCTGCTCTGGTCGGACGGACGAGATGCGCGGCGCTACGTGCTCGGCCTCACCGAAGCCGGCGAGCTCTGCGTCGAGCTCCGCGTCCCGCGCCTGCCGCTCCGCTGCGTGCCCCGGGACGTCGTGACGCTGGTGCCGGGCGCGCGTCTGCAGGGCTACGTGACCGTGCCGCTCGTCCCGACGCTGGTCTGGCGCAGCGGCGCGTCGGCGGGGGAGCCGCTGGTCGAGATGCTGCCCGACGACCTGCAGGGCGTCTGGGACGAGGCCACCGGCCACGCCTTCGAGGTCGGCGTCGCCTGGCTCTCGCGGTTCCCGTTCCGGAGCGGCGCGGCCCAGGCGGTCGTGCCGCTGCGCCTCGCGAACGCGGGCGACGAGGTCGTGTCGCCGGCATACCTGGACGTCTCGCTGACGGACGACGCGCTCTGGGAGCTCCGCGGCGCCCTCGTCGTGCGGCCGCAGCGCCTGACGTGGCCGCCTGCAGAGGGCGGCCGCGTCACGGGAGGCGCAGCTCGATGAGCGCGCGGGGCCTCGCGCTGCTCGTGGCGCTCGGAGCGGCGAGCGCGTGCTCGAACGATCCAGGCGTCGACGAGCTCGTGCGCGAGCTGCGCGCCGATCGCCTGGCGCGTCGCGGCGCGGCGCAGGCGTCCGAGAGGGGGGCTGCCGAAGACGCCCTGGCGGGGGCCTTCGCGCCGCTGCGAGCGGCGCTGACGCGCCTGGTCGAGCGTCAGGACGAGCTCACCGATCGACAGGCGCAGCTCGCGTCCGAGCTGCGCGCGTGGACCCAGCTCGCGGTCGACGCGCGGCAGCGCCAACAGGCAGCCCAGGCCGAGGAGCTGGGCGCGCGCCTGAAGGACCTCGAGGCCCAGCTCGCGGCGCAGGCAAAGAGCCACGGAGAGGTCGAGAAGCTGATGGAAGCGGCGCTACAGCGTGCGTCCGTTCAGCTCCAGGAGCTCTTGCTCCGGCTCGGCGCCGAGCCGGCTCCAGCCGAGGAGCCCCCGCCTCCGGGAGGAGGCGCGGGTGCCTCCGTCGAGCCGCCGCCGGCTGCGCCACCGTCCGCCGGTTCGACTTCTGCTGGGGCGGGCGCGCGCGGCGAACTGGACGAGCGACAGGCGAGCCTCTGGCCGATGTGGGGAGTGGCCGCGCTCGCCTTCGGCGCAGGCGCGTGGCTGCTGGTGCCGCGCCGATCCGCTGCGCCGGCGGCACTACCAGGGCCCGAGCCCGACGCCGTTCCGGCCTTCGTCGACGCCGAGACTGCGCCGGCCCAACCGATGCGCGCGGAGATGGCGAGGGCGACGTCGTCGTCGCCCGCGCGCGTTGCCGTCGAGCTGAGCGCCGGATCCGCTGGCGCCGAACACAAGCTGCGCGACCTGCTGAGCCGCGACGCCCGGGTGTTGGCCCGCCCTGCGCCGGAGCTCTCGCGGACCGCGGACGGCCTGCGGGTCGAGCTCGCGCTGCTCCCGGGGCTGTCGCACGGCGAGCGCGCGCGGCTCGAGCAGCGGCTGCGGGACGCCGTCCGTTGATCCGCGCGCCCGGCCCGCAAATTGGGCGGATCGACGGCGCGATCGCGCTCGCAGTGCGACCGACGCGTCGCTATCGTGCTGCCCCCGTTCCCCGAGAGAGAGACCAAAGAGCATGATCATCGGCGTCCCCAAGGAGATCAAACCGCAGGAAAACCGCATCGGCGCGGTGCCCGCGATGGTGATGGACCTCGTCGAGGCGGGGAACCAGGTGCTCGTCGAGCGCGGCGGCGGGCTGGGCGCCGGCATCGCGGACGAGGAGTACGCCGCGGTCGGCGCCTCGATCGTCGACGGCGCCGCCGACGTCTACGGCCAGGCCGACATGATCATCAAGGTGAAGGAGCCCCTGGCTGCCGAGTATGCGCTGATTCGCCCGGGCCAGACCCTGTTCACCTACTTTCACTTCGCCGCGAGCCGTGACCTCACGCAAGCGATGCTCGACTCGGGCGCGCACTGCTTCGCCTACGAGACCTTGGTCCATCGGGACTCGCTGCCGCTGCTGACTCCGATGAGCGAGGTCGCCGGCCGGATGTCGATCCAGGTCGGCGCGGTCTGCCTCGAGAAGCACATGGGCGGCCGCGGCATGCTCATGGGCGGCATCCCCGGCGTCGACAACGCCACCGTCGTCGTGCTCGGCGGCGGCGTGGTCGGCACCAACGCGGCGAAGATGGCGGCGGGCCTCGGCGCCGACGTCCGCATGCTCGACATCGACCTCGACCGGCTGCGCTACCTCAGCGACGTGATGCCGGCGAACGTGCAGACGCTGCACAGCTCGCCGATCGCGGTGCGGGAGCAGATCGCGCAGGCCGACCTCGTGATCGGCGCCGTGCTGGTCCAGGGCGCGCGCGCGCCGCGCCTGATCCGGCGCGAGGACCTCGCGTCCATGAAGGACGGCGCGGTCGTGGTCGACGTCGCGGTCGACCAGGGCGGCTGCATCGAGACGTGCAAGCCGACCACGCACGCCGACCCGACCTACGTCGTCGACGGCGTGCTGCACTACTGCGTGGCCAACATGCCCGGCGCCGTGCCGCGCACGTCGACCTTCGGGTTGACCAACGCGACCGGCCCGTGGGCGAAGCGGCTCGCCGCGATGGGGGCGCCGGCCGCGGCAGCCGATCCGGTCCTGGGCACCGCCGCCAACGTGCTCGGCGGCAAGTGCACGCACGAGGCCGTCGCGCAGGCGTTCGACCTGCCCTACACGGCTGCCGCTGAGGCGCTGTGACGCCAGGGGCGCCGTGAGCGATGCGGTGAGCACGGGGGAGCCGGGCCCTGCGGCCGAGGGGCTCCGCGCCGCGGCGACCCAGGCGCTCAGCTGGCTGGAGGCGACCCTGCTCGGCGTCGTCGAGGGGCTGACCGAGTTCCTCCCCGTGTCCAGCACGGGTCACCTCATCGTCACGCAGCGCGCGCTGGGGCTGGAGGAAGGCCCGGCGACCAACGCGTTCGCGATCGGGATCCAGCTCGGCGCCATCACCGCGGTGCTGGTGCTCTACTGGCGGCGCCTGTGGGCCGCTGCGTCGACGGTGGCGCGGCCTGAGCCGGGGCGCCCGAACCTGCTCTGGCAGATCGGGATCGCGGCCGTCCCAGCGGTCGTGGTCGGGCTGCTGTTCGAGGACTGGATCGACGAGCACTTGTTCTCTGCGCGCGTCGTCGCGGCGACCCTGGTGGGGGGAGGCGTGCTGCTGCTGTGGCTGGAGCGGCACCTGCGCGACCGGCCGCCGCGGACCGAGGAGTTCTCGCAGATGACGTACCGCGTGGCGCTGTGGATCGGGCTGTGGCAGTGCCTGGCCCTCGTGCCCGGCACGAGCCGCTCCGGGGCGACGATCGGGGGCGCCTTGATGCACGGGGTGTCGCGCACCGCCGCGGCCGAGTTCTCGTTCCTCGTCGGGCTGCCGATCCTCTACGGGGCTTCGTTCTGGAAGCTCTACAAGGCGCGCGAGCTCTTGACCGGCGACATGGTCGCGCCGTTCGCAGTCGGCACGGGCGTGTCGTTCGTCGCGGCCCTGCTGGTCGTGCGGCCGTTCGTCGCGTTCCTGCGCCGACACGACTTCGTGCCGTTCGCGTGGTACCGCATCGTCGCAGGCGGAGCCCTGCTCGCGCTGATCGAGGCCGGCTACCTCGGGAGCTGACGCGGGGGCGTCTGATGCTGGGTCGCTCGCGCCGGCCGACGGCCCCAGCAGGCGGCGGATGATGGTCAGCGACGCGTCGCGACCGCCTGCGGGATCCGGTCTTCATACGGAGCCGACAGCACGCCGAGGTCGGTGACGATGCCGGTGACCAGCGCGTGCGGCGTCACGTCGAACGCGGGGTTCCGCGCCGAGACCCCCTCGGGCGTGAGCGCGCGACCCTGCAGGTGCGTGACCTCGCGCGGATCCCGCTCTTCGATCGGGATCTCCGCGCCGGTCGTGAGCGTCACGTCGAACGTCGAGAGCGGCGCGGCGCAGTAGAACGGCACCGCGGCGGCGCGACAGGCCAGCGCGAGCGGATAGGTGCCGACCTTGTTGGCGAAGTCACCGTTGCGCGCGATGCGGTCTGCGCCGACCACGACCATGTCCACCTCGCCGCGCTGGATCAGCCCGGGGCCGGCGCCGTCGGCCAGCACCTCGACCGGGATGCCTTCCCGGTGCAGCTCCAGCGCGGTCAGGCGCGCCCCCTGGAGCAGCGGTCGGGTCTCGTCGGCGAGGACCCGGAAGCGCGTGCCCGCGCGCCACGCGGCGAACAGGACCGCGAGCGCGGTGCCGTCCCCGGCGGTAGCGAGGCGCCCGGTGTTGCAGTGGGTGAGCACCACGCCGCCGTCGGGGACGAGGTCCGCGCCGTTCTCTCCGATGCCGCGCGCCATGGCTTCTTCGTCGCAGTGGATCTTGCAGGCTTCGTCGAACAGAGCGGGGGCCCCGGGTTCGGCGGCGATCCGCCGCAGGCACCGCGCGAGCGCCCAGCCGAGGTTGACCGCGGTCGGGCGCGCCGCGTGCAGGTCGGCGGCGACG
>JBMHDP010000045.1:0-9025 GCA_049889335.1 Planctomycetota bacterium | reverse complement strand
TGCAAAAGAAAAAGAAATTTTAATGCTACATGCGTGATAAAGTGGTTATAAACATATGCGAGTAAATGCACCCCTCCTCGTCTCTCTCTCTCTCTCTCTCTCTCTCTCTCTCTCTCTTTGGCGCGTTCGCGGCGGCGGCCGCGGGCGGCGGTCTCGCGCGCTGGGTGCTCTCCGGGCCCGGCGGATTGCGCTCGCAGAACCGCTGCTGCCCACGCACTATTCGAGACCCCACCGTGACCTTGCCCACACGCTCCGACGCAACCGAGACGCCGATGGCCGCTGTCGCCGCCGAAGGGGACGTCGTGCCCGGGCTGAGCGTGGTGGTGCCGATCTACAACGAGCGGGACAACGTCGAGCCGCTGCACGAGGCGCTGTCCTACGCGCTGCAGCAGCTCGGCCGCAGCTACGAGATCGTGTTCGTTGACGACGGCAGCGACGACGGCTCGCGCGACGTGATGCGCCGCCTCGCCGCCAACGACCCGCACCTGCGGCTGGTCTTCTTCCGGCGCAACTACGGTCAGACCGCCGCGATGGCGGCGGGCTTCCGGGCCTGCCGGGGGCGCACGGTGGTCTCGATGGACGGGGACCTGCAGAACGACCCCGCCGACATCGGCCGCCTGATCGAGAAGCTCGAGGAGGGCTACGACGTCGTCTGCGGCTGGCGTCGCAACCGCCAGGACCGCGTCGCGACGCGCCTGCTGCCGTCGCGGATCGCCAACTTCCTGATCGCGCGGGTGACCGGCGCGCGCATCCACGACACCGGCTGCTCGCTCAAGGTTTACCGCAGCTGGGTGGTCCGATCGCTGCACCTCTACAGCGACATGCACCGGTTCCTGGCGGCGCTCGGCGTCGGGCTGGGCGCGCGCATCACGGAGCTGCCGGTGCGTCACCACGCGCGCCGCGCGGGCGTCTCGAAGTACGGGTTGGGGCGCGTCTTCCGGGTGCTCGCCGACCTCGTCGGCATCAAGATGCTGATCCAGTTCGCGGCGCACCCGATCCGCTGGTTCTCGCTGCTCGCGCTGCCGCTGCTCGCGCTCTCCGGGCTGCTGTTCCTGCTGGGCTTCGTCAAGTACACCCGCGAAGGGCTGCGCCTGTTCGGGGACTCGGACATGGCGGCGGTCGCGGCCGGCTCGGTCGCGCTGCTCGTCACCATGAACGTCTTCCTGCTCGGCTTCCTCGCCGAGCTGCAGGTCAAGGTCTCCAAGTTCTTCCGTCAGCGCATCTCCGTGACGGCCAAGGAGGCCGCGCGATGAGCGTCACCGACGTCAAGGTGCCGGCGCCCGCCGCCGCCTCGCCGCCGCCGGGAGGCGGCGCGCTGGTGTCCGTGATCCTGGCGATCAACGAGGCCGAAGCGCACCCGCGCGAGGTCGTCGAGGGCTTCGGCAAGTCGCTCCACGAGGCCGGCTACGCCAGCGAGTTCGTGATCGTGCTCGACGGCCCGGTCGGTCGCTTCGAGGAGGAGCTGCGCGACCTCGGCAAGGTCTGGGAGGTCCACGTGGTCGCGCTCGAAGGCGGCGGCCTCGGAGAGTCGATCGCGCTCTCCGCGGGCGTCGCCAAGGCGAGGGGCGACCTCGTGGTCAACGCGCCGCCCTACCTCCAGATCGACCCGCAGGACGTCGTCGGCGTCGTCAAGGCGCTGGAGGCGGGCGCCGACTGCGTCGCGACGTGGCGGGACCGCCGCGTCGACCCCTGGCTCAATCAGCTGCAGTCGCGCCTGTTCAACCGGGCGCTGCGCGTGATCATGAACGCGCCGTTCCACGACCTGAACTCCGGCACGCGCGGGTTCCGCCGCCAGGTCCTGGAGGAGGTCGCGGTCTACGGCGAGCTCTATCGATTCCTGCCCGTGCTGGCTGCGCGGCAGGGTTTCCGGGTGGTGGAGGTGCGGGTCCAGCACCGCGAAGAGAAGGGCCGCGCCGGCTTCTACGGGGTCGGCGTCTACCTGCGCCGGATGTTGGACATCCTGGCGATCACCTTCCTGACCCGCTTCACGCAGCGGCCGCTGCGGTTCTTCGGCTACCTCGGGTTCGCGGCGATCGCGATCGGCGCGCCCGTCGCGCTCTGGTACCTCTACGAGCGCCTGTTCCTCGACCAGTCGCTCGCGGACAAGCCGGCGTTCGTGATGAGCTCGATCCTCGCCGCGTTCGGCGTGCAGCTGATCGGCTTCGGGCTGATCGGCGAGATCATCATCTTCACGCAGGCGCCGAACCTCCGCGACTTCAAGATCGAGGAGGAGCGCGGCGACGCGGAAGGAGAGCTGCCGCCGCCGGAGCCGGGCGCGTCGTCGCCCGCGGCCCGAGCGCCTGCGGAGGCTGCAGACGCGCCGTCGAGCGCGCCCGCGGCGGCAGACGCTGCGCCGTCGCGTTCCCTCCCGCCCGCCCGCGCCGAGGACCTGCCGGTGCGCGTGCGCACGCTGCTGCCGGGCGAGGACGCCCGCTGGGACGCGTTCGTCGCGCGACACGAGCACGGCACGTTCTTCCACCGGACCGGCTGGTCGCGCGCGGTCCAGGAGATGTTCCGCCACCAGCCTCACCACCTCGTGGTGGAGCAGGGGCGCAAGTGGCTCGGCGTGCTGCCGCTGTTCCTCGTCAAGAGCCCGTTCCTGGGCAAGAACCTCGTCAGCGTGCCCTACTCGGTCTACGGCGGCACCCTCGCGGTGGACGAGCGCGCCCACGAGGCGTTGATGACGCGCGCGCGCGCGCTGGGCGAGGAGCTGGGCGTCGGCTTCGTCGAGCTGCGCAACCTTGAGCCGCGGCCGGGAGACCTGCCGCAGTCGGACCTCTACGTGACGTTCCGCTGTGACCTGCCCGACGACCCCGCTGAGGTCATGGCGCGGGTCCCGAAGAAGCGCCGGGCGGAGATCCGGGCGGCCCGCGAGCCCAAGGCGCCCGCGAGCAAGAAGAAGCGCGAGAGCTTCGGCATCAAGGTGACGCCCGACGGCTCGGTCGCGGAGCTGTTCCAGCTGTTCGCGCTCAACAAGCGGCGGCTGGGCTCGCCGAGCCTGCCGCAGCGCTGGTTCCAGGCCCTGCAGGACGAGTTCGGCAAGGCGGTCGTCATCCACCGCGCCGTCGAGCCGGGCGGCAAGACCGTCGCGGCGGTCATGTCCTTCACGTTCAAGGACACGGTCTACGCCTACTACTCCGGGGGCCTCGACGAGTACAACCACACCGGCGTCAACAATTACATCTACTGCGCGATCATGGAGTGGGCCGTCGAGAACGGCTACCGGCGGTTCGACTTCGGCCGCAGCCGCGCCGGCGCCGGGCCCGCCAAGTTCAAGGTCAACATGGGCTTCGAGCCAGAGATGCTGCCCTACGACTACCTCCTCATCGGCGACGGCGCGAAGCTGCCCGAGTTCCACCCTAGCAACCCGAAGCTGGCCCTGCCGCGCCGCATCTGGTCGAAGCTGCCGCTGGTGCTCTGCAACCCGCTGGGCGCGCGGCTGTCGCGCTACCTCCCCTAGACTTCGCGCGCTGGCGCGTCGGCGCCGCGGCGCTAGGTTCTGAGGCGCGATGACGACGTCCCCCAGCCAGGAGCCCCAGCCTCACGAGGTCGAGCACACGCGCTGGTCGCCCGGGCTCATCGGGTTCTACCTCAGCTGCGCCGGCGTCGCGCTCGGCGCGACCATCGCCGGCGGCAGCCACTTCTTCTTCGGCTCGCTCGGCGGCACGGTCTTCGGGACCGTGATGTCGGCGGTCAGCTGCGTGACCTGCTACACCTCGCTGCGGGCCGCGCGGAAGCCGCCCGGCGCCGCCTAGGCGAGCAGCCAGTCGGCGGCCGCCGCGAGGTCGGCGCACTCGTGGTCGGCGCGACAGCCTGCGGCCAGCAGCAGCCGGCGCTGCTCTTGGTGCGGCTTGCCGCTGCGGACCAGCACCTTCTGCACCGGCAGCTCCCGGGCCATCAGCAGGTCCCGAGCGCTGTCGCCCACGACCACCGCTCCGTCCAGCGAGACTCCGAGCGGGCCCAGCAACGTGCAGGCCTCGTGCAGCAGCCCCGCGCCGGGCTTCCGGCAGCTGCAGGCGCGCCGGTAGCCGTCGTCGCCGCCGGCGGCGTCGGGGTGGTGGGGGCAGTGCAGGTAGGCGAGCGGGAGTCGGCCCAGCAGCTCGTGCAGGGCCTCGTGCACCCGCGCGAGCGCGCGCTGCGTGAAGTAGCCCCGCGCGACGCCGCTCTGGTTGGTCGTAATCACGCAGCGGTGCCCGGCGGCGCACAGACGACGGATCGCGTCGGCCGCGCCCGGCAGCAGCTCCAGCTGCGCCGGCGATGCGCAGTAGTCGACCTCGCGGTTGATGGTGCCGTCCCGGTCGAGGAAGACCGTGCGCCTCACCGCTTTGCGTCCTGCGACGCGCGCCGCGCCGCGAGCAGGTCGAACCCCAGCAGCGGCTCGTCGTCGGGCTGCAGCCGGACGTGCAGGTCGTTGGGCAGGATCACGCCGCGGACCGCGAACGGCAGCAGGGTGTCCCCCGTGGTCCAGAACAGCGGCAGCGGCGTCAGGACCATCTCGTAGGCGCCGTCGATCCACTTGGAGGTGTAGCCCTCGACGCGCTGGTAGAGGTTGCGCGTCGCCGGGCGGTAGCCCTCCTTCTCCAGGCGGACGACGTGGTCCCCGCCCAGCGCGCTGCCGATCGCGAGCCGGTGCGGCGTCGTGTGCCCGGTGTCGACCCCGTCGACGAAGATGCGCGCGCCCAGCGGCTCGCTGGAGATCCGGACGTCCTGGTCGCTCTCCCACGCGACGCACGAGGTCAGGCAGGCCAGGGACAGCGTGATCAGGTGGAGCGGGCGGAAGCGGCGCATGGCGGTCATCCTATCGGCTGGCCCCGGGGCCGAAAGCCAGCCGACCGCGCCGGGCGAAGCTTCGTTCTGCGCCCTGCGTCCGGTAACATCGTGGCCTCGCCGCGTTTGGTCACGCGGCGTGACGCTGGATACACGGTCACATCTCGAGGTCAGGTCCACCCCATGGTCACCCGTCGATTCGCGGGCGCGAGCGCGTCCCCGTTCTGCCCTTCGCTGGTCGCTGCGCTCCTGCTGCTCGCCGCAGCACCCGCGCAGGATCCCACCCCCGCGGCGCCTCCGCCCCAACCCGCCGTCGAGCGCGAGGCGCCCGCCGCCCCGCCCGCCGAGGAGGTGCAGGACGCCGAGCCGGTCTACGGCAAGATCCGCGCTGAGGAGGTCCGCCTCCGCTGTTGGCCGAGCGAGGTCGAGGCGCCGCCGGTGTTCGAGGACGTGCTCACCAACGGGCAGATCGTGCGGCTCGGCGAGCGTCGGGACGGCTTCCGCAGCGTCGTCCTGCCGCTCGGCCCGACGGGCTACGTCAGCAAGCGCTTCTCGTCCGAGGCCGAAGACGGCACCGTCACGACCACCGGCACCAAGGTGGCGTTCCGCTTCCGCCCACGCACCAGCGAGGCGCCGGTGGCGCAGCTCCCCAAGGGCACCCAACTGCACGTGATCGGCGAGCAGGAGGAGTGGTTCAAGGCGCGCGTCGTCGGCGTGCCGGCGTGGGTGTCGAGCGCCGACGTCGAGGTCGTGGCGACCGACGCCGACACGGTGACCGCCTACGAGGCGCTGGCGGCTGCGACGCGCGCCGAGGCGCAGGCGCGCCTGGACGCGATCGCCGCGGCGGCCAAGCAGCGCGAGCTCGAACGGCTCGACATGGAGGCCGTCCAGGTCGTCGAGGCCGCCTTCCGCAAGGAGCTCGGCAAGCCGGCGGGCGAGCAGCAGTTCAGCGGCCTCGTCAAGGCGCTCGCCAAGGTCGAGAAGACGCTGCAGAAGAACGGCTCGGCGCGGACCGCAGCGGCGTCGCTGCGCAAGCGCATCGAGACGCAGCAGTGGGTCAACGAGGCGGTCCAGGTCACCGAGGAGCAGCCGCCCGCGATCGAGCAGCCCGCGCGCCCGGCCCAACCGACGGACCGCCTGGAGCGCTTCGAGGCGATCGGTTGGCTGCGCTACCAGAGCCAACTCGCCGAGCCGGGCTACTACTACCTGGAGAAGGGCGGCCGACGGCAGTTCCTGCTCTCCTGCAACACGGGTCGCTTCGACCTGTCGCTGTTCGTCGGCCGCGAGGTCGGCGTGATCGGCCCGCGCCGGAGCCCGATCGGCGCGACCCTGAGCACGCTCGACGTCGAGCGGCTCGAGGTGCTCGGCAGCGCCCGATAGCGCCCGGGGGGAGGCCGCCTCCAGGGACCTCGACGCAGAGGTCCCGCGGGTCCCTCCGTTGGCATCGGGGTCGCGCGTCGGCGTCTCAAGACGGTCCTGGTCGGCACAGCGCCGGGCGGGAGAAGGTCGAAGCAGGGAGAGAGGTCTCCTGATGACGCCCCGCTGCTTCTTCCTCGCGCTGCTCGCCTTCGCCTGCCCCGGGCGCGGCCTGGTCGCCCAGGCCGTCGTGGGCCCGCACCCGGCGCCCGCCGGCGACGTCGCGAGGTCTGTCGCGACGGCGCGCCCTGCGTGGCTGGACCGCGGCCGACGGCTTCTGGAGGTCGAGGACCCGCTCGCGGCCTGGCGGGTGTTCCGCGGTGCGCAGCCCTCCGGCGCCGAGCAGGTGGAGCAGCGCCTGGGGCTGGGGCGCGCGCTCCTGATGCTGGGTCACGCGGAGCAGGCGACGGCGCTGGGCGAGCAATCGGTCCTGCAGGCGCCTGCCCGGCAAGACGCCATGTCGCTCACGGTTCGCGGGTTGATCCGCGCGCGGCGCTTCGACGAGGCGGTGTTGCGCTCGCGGCGCTACCTCGACCGCGCCGGGGCGCCTTCGGCCGAGCTCCTGGCCGCGCGCGGCTCGTCGCTGTTCCGCGTGCAGCGCACCGGCGACGCGGCGGACGTCTACCAGGAGGTCGTCGCGCTGGACTCCGACCACGCCGAGGCCCACCTGCGGCTGGGCTCCGGGCTGCTGGACCCCGTCGTGGTCGAGGTGCCGCCGAAGCTCGAGCGGGCGGTGGCCGCGGTCGCCGCAGGCGACCGGCCCGAAGGCGCGCGCCTGATGCAGGAGGTGCTCGCCGAGCACCCCGGGCACCCGATCGCGCATCGCCTGCTGGGGGAGGCCCTGTTCGCCGAACGGACGGCCTCCTGCATGGCGATGCAGAGCGAGGCTTTCGGGCGCCTCGCCGCCTGCGCGCCCGCGCCCGACAACCGCGAGCTCCGCGTCGGTGAGTTCGTGCCCGCGTACCGGCGCGTCTCGGCGCCGCGCCGCGCGGTGATCGACCGCACGTGCGCGATGTTCGGCAGCCGGCTCGCGCGGTTGATCCAGGCCGGCGGCCGCCACGACCTGCTGGCCGAGCTCGAGCGCACCACGGACGCGCCGACCCGCGAGAACCTGCGAGGGCGACGCACCTTCGACGGCCGCGTCTGGGACGACGTGCGGGGCGTCGGCGGGCTCCGCGCCGCTACCGGCATCGAGGCGCTCGACGAGGCCGCTTCGTTCGGCTTCGACACCTTCGCGCACGAGGTCGCGCACCAGGTGCACTTCTTCACCTTCTCGCCGCTCGAGCGCGCCCGCGTGCGCTCGCTCTACAAGCTCGCGCTCGCGGAGGGGCGCTGCCTGGACTACTACGCGGCCAGCAACGAGGCCGAGTACTTCGGACAGGGCGTCGAGGCGTTCGTCAGCCTCGCGAAGCGTCCGGGTGCCGAGACGACCCACGGCCACACGCGCTGGGAGCTGCTGCGGGTCGACCCGGACCTCTACGCCTTCATCGCCGAGCTGGTCGACTTCGACCCGCTGCTCGACGCCCCGCGCCGCGACGAGCTGTTGTCGGCGTCGGCCGCGGCCGCGCTCCGCTGCGGTCGGCCGCGGGACGCGCAGATCCTGGCAGAGCAGATGCCTCCCGGTCCGGCTCGGCGCCGGCTGCAGGCGTCGGTCGATCGCGCTGCGCGCGAGCTGCGACCGCAGTGATCCGCGCGGGGAGTGCGGTGGCCTGCGCCCGCGGGGCGAGCGCGGCGCCGCTGCCGTCGGGTGAGCGCGCGCAGATGGCGTTTGGCAGCGCCGCGCGCGGCGCGTACGGTCGAGGCTGTCCGTGATGTCTGCAGGCACCGACCTACGAGCTGAGATGGTCCCGCCGTTCGAGCGGCGGCACTGGCGCTGGATCGTCGTCGCGGTCGTCGTCGGAGCCGCGCTGCGGCTCTACGGGCTGGGGACGTGGTCGTTCTGGGTCGACGAGGGCCACACGTGGCGCGACGCGACCATGCCGATGCAGGGCGAGGAGGGGTTCCTCTCCACCGACCGGCTCTACTACGGCGTCCCCTTCCTGATGCTCCGGCTGCTCCTCGGCCTCGGGATCACGGGCTACGACGAGGCGTCCGTGCGCCTGCCGTTCGCGATCGTCGGGATCGTCACGGTGCCCGTGATGGCGCTCTGCGGCCGGCGGCTGGTCGGCGCATGGCCCGCCGTCGTCGCGGCGCTGCTGCTCGCGGTTAACCCGTGGCACATCTTCTGGAGCCAGAACGCGCGCGGCTACGTGTTGGCGCTGTTGATGAGCGTCATCGCCGTGCACCGGGGCTACGTCTGGCGCGCGACGCGCCGCCGCCTCGACCTCGTGGTCCTCGCCGGCGCCGTGGCGCTCGCGGCGACGAGCCACCCGACCGCGCTGATGCTGGTGGTCGCGTTCGCAGGCTACGTCGTCGTCCGGTGGGGGGTGGCGCGCGCCGCGGGCTTCGGCGGCCTGTCGGTCGCCGCGGCTGCGTTTGCTGCGCTGGCGGCGCTGGTGCTCGCGCCGCTCCTGATCCGCGAGCTGGACGGGCTGGGTCTGCTGCCTTTCCGCGGCTTCATGAAGGCCAAGGCCGATCCGTCGCTGCGTCACTTCGTGGAGACCACGCTGTTCTACTTCCGCCCGACGACGCTGCTCGTAGGAGGGCTCGCCATGGCGTTCGCGCCCCGGCTGCTCGGGCGGGACCGCGCGCTCTACCTGATCTGCATGGCGATCGTGCCGCTGCTCGTGTTGACCGGCGTCAGCGCGAGCCTGGTGAAGGTGACCGCGCGCTACGGACTCTGCGCCCTGCCCGTGCTCACGTGGCTGGTCGCCGCGCTGGTCGTGCACGTCGCCTCCCGGCT
>JBMHDP010000044.1:0-4126 GCA_049889335.1 Planctomycetota bacterium | reverse complement strand
CTCGAGCGCGAGGTAGCCGGTCGCGGGGCTGCAGTCGTGGCCGCCGGTCACCTCGCGGCCGTTGACCCACAGCCGCACCTCGCCGTTGATCGCGCGGACGTAGTAGTGGTTCCACTCGCCGGCGGGCTTGGTCAGCCGCATCGTCGGGAAGCTGCGGCTGCTCTTGGGGTTGCCGACCTTGAACGGCTTGCCGGCGTCGTCCTTGTAGGTGATCTCCGGCGTGAACGCGGTCATCTTCGAGCCGCCGACCGGGAAGACGTCGCCGTGGCTGGTGAACCAGTTGGAGCGCTGCTTCTTGTTCTTGAGCCAGTTCTCTTCGTAGCCGAGGTCGAGCACCTGCACTTCGATGCCCTGGCGTGGCAGGGTGCCCTTCGGCAGGTCGGTGAACGCCGACTCCGGACACCAGACGAAGATCCCCGAGTTGCCGGCGTACTCGTGGTGCTTCCACTCGGCGACGAGCTCGAAGTTGGTGTAGGTCGTCTTGGTGCGCGCGCCGCCGTTGGGCTTGCCGGTGCAGGTGATGACCCCGTCCTCTTCGGACCACGTGTCGGCGTCGCCGTTCACGTTGACGAAGTCGTCGAGGGTCAGCGCACGCCAGCCGGGGCCTGCGCCGTCGACGTAGGCCTTCTGCAGCGGCGCGCTCTGCGACCAGAAGGGCGCCAGCGACGCGCCGATCACGGCGATCAGGGAGAGCGGTCGGAGAGTTCTGTGCATGGCGGCGTCAGGCTACGATGCCGCCATGCGATGCACCATCACGTGCGCGATGATCGCGCTGTCGTTCGCGTCGGCCGCGCCCTGCCAGGCGCCTCAGGTCGAGCCCGTAAAGCTCGAGGTGCGGCGCGCGCCGACCCTGGAGGGCATCGACTCCTTCGGCGACCCCGGGGTCTCGTTGGAGGTCGCGGTCCGCGCGCCCGGCAAGCCGCTGCTCGCGGTCGACGAGGAGAAGAGCAAGCTCGTCCGCTTCGTCGACGACGCGGGCACGGACCTCGCCAAGACCGCGTCCAAGGGCTTCTTCTTCTGGGTCTCCAAGCGCTCCGACTTCGGCGACGGGCCGAAGGACGCCTGCATCCTGGAAATCCGGACCAAGGGCCTGCCCGCCAAGAAGGCCGGGCGGATCGAGCTGGAGGCCGAGGTCGCGATGCGCTCCGCCTCGGGCAGCGAGCGCAAGGAGCAGACGGTGAAGCTCAAGAAGGGCGCGAAGATCACGTGCGGCCCGGTCCCGATGTTCTTCAGCTCCGTCGACGAATCGGACTTCGGCGACAGCGCGGTCACCGTCCAGGTCTCGGCGAACGAGCCGATGGACGCGGTGAAGGAGATCGAGTTCCTCGACGCCGCGGGCGCGCCGATGAAGACCGAGTCGATGGGCTCCAGCTCGTTCGGCTTCGGCGGGAAGAAGACCTACTCACGAGCGTTCGGGCTGCCCCAGAAGCCCGCGAAGGTCACGGTCCGCCTGACCTACTTCGCCAAGGTCGAGACCGTGACGGTGCCGATCAAGCTGTCGCTCGGCATGGGGCTGCAGTAGCCCCGTGGTAGCTGGGGTGCCGCAGTCCGCCGCTGCCTGGAGGCGTCCAGGCCGGCGACTGCTGAGCCCGCGAGGTCGGAGCCTGCGCGGCGAGGACGCCGCTAGGAGTTGTAGGCTTCTTCGCTGAAGCCGACATACCAGGTCTTGCCGGCGCGCAGCGTCGGCGCGCGCAGGTTGCCCGAAGGGCCGATCGAGACCTTCTGCAGCTCCTCCGCGTCGAAGTCGTCCTTGCCGGGCCGGAAGGTCAGGACCTTCTTGCCGCGCGCGACCACGATCTTGCTGGCGCCGTCGAACAGCGCCGCGAGGTCGTCGGGGCCGAATCGTTCCTTGCTGGCGTTGACCGTCTCACGGACGGTCGCGCCGGCCTCCTCGAGGAAGGCGTCGGAGCGCTTGCAGCTCGTTCAACCCTTGCGGTGATAGTACCAGTCGATCTTCTTGGGCATGGTGCCTTCGAGTTAGCACCTCCTGCCCGGCAATCAAGGCCGCTGTCGGATCGAGGCGCGCCACGCCTGCAGCTGAGCGAGCATGGCGGCGACGCGCGCGGGTTGCAGCTTCGACAGGTCTCCTCGCTCGGCGGGGTCCCGGTCGAGGTCGAAGAGCTCCGTCCTGGCGACGGCAGGCGGGCCGACCGCGCCCTCGGTCGCGCGGTCGAGGTGAGCGACGAGCTTGAAGCGGTCGTCGGTCCACGTGGCCATCCGGCTGGACTCGAACCCGATCGGCGCGCCGCGCAGCCGCGCCGCGCCCTCGGCGGCGGCGTCGAGCGCAGGGCGGAGGTCGACGCCGTCGAGCCGGCGCGCTGGGTCGAGCGGCAGCGACAGCCAGCTGGCGATCGTCGGCAGGTAGTCGCTCGTGCACGCCAAGGTGTCGACGACGAGCCCGGCGGGCACGGTGCCCGGCCACGCGAGCATCCCGGGGACCCGGGTGCCGCCGTCGTAGAGGCTGCGCTTGCGGCCGCGCAGCCCGCCGGCAGACCCCGGCGCCCGGCCGGCCTTGCCCTCCGGGCCGTTGTCCGAGCAGAACCAGAGCATCGTCTGCTCGGCCACGCCGAGGTCTGCGAGCGCCGCGCGGAGGCGACCGACTTCGCGGTCCATCGCGGTGATGCAGCCGTAGTAGTGCTGCGTAGCCTCGTCGAACTCGCCGTAGCGGCCGCGGTCGGCCTCGCTGGCGACGCACGGCAGGTGCGGCGCGTGGAACCACACGACGCAGCAGAAGGGCTGCTCGTCGGCGACGGCGCCGCGCATGAACGGCAGCGCGCGGTCCACGATCAACCGTGAGTCGTCGCCGTCGAGGTCGCGCGCGACCCGCTGACCCGGCCCCGTCCAGTAGTGCGTGCCGTACGGCGCGCCCGTCCGCGGGTGCTTCATCGGGTCGAAGGTCGGCACCTTGGCCTCGGTCGAGAAGCACGCGTCGAAGCCGCGCTCCCACGGCGGCGCGTAGTGCGCGGCGCCGCGCGGCCCGCCGCGGTTGGACTCGACCAGCTCCTTGGTCAGCGTGCCGAGGTGCCACTTGCCGAAGTGTCCGGTGCGGTAGCCGGCGTCCTTCAGCAGGCCCTGCAGCGTGACCTCTCCCTGGCGAAGGTGGCCGCGGTTGGCGTGGGGGACGTCGCAGCGGTAGGGGTGTCTGCCGGTGAGGCACGACGCGCGCGTCGGCGAACACACCGGCGCTGCGGCGTGGAACCGCGTGAACCGCGCGCCGTCCGCGGCCAGCTGGTCGAGGTGCGGGGTGTGCAGGTGCGGGTGGCCCTGCACGCCGAGGTCGCCCCAGCCGAGGTCGTCGGCCATGAGCAGGACGACGTTGGGCCGCTGCGCGGCGACGCTCCCCGACAGCGTCGCGAGCGCGAGCAGCGCAGCGAGCGCGCGCATCACTTCTGCTCCTGCAGCCACGCGACCAGGTCGGCGAGCCCTTGCGCGTCGAGGCCGAGCAGCTGCGGTGGCCACATCAGCGACCGCCTCATGCGGTGGATCTTCTGAACCCGCTCCTTGGGGATCAGCTGCAGCAGCCCGCCCTGGGACTGCACGATCACGGGGTCGCCGCGCGACAGCACGACGCCCTGCACGTCGCCCGCGTCGGTCTGCACCGTGTGCCCCTCGTAGCCGTGGCTGATGCTCTTCGAAGGCTCCAGGATCGACTCGATCACGGCTTCGCGGGACTGGGACCGGGCGAAGGCCGTGACGTCCGGTCCGAACGCGACGCCCATCTCGCCGACCCTGTGGCACGTGTAGCAGGTTCCGGCACGCGTCGCCCCGCGCTCCGGGTCGCCGGTCAGCTCCATCACGTCTGCGACCGAGAAGCCGAGCGCTGCGGGCGGCGCTTCGGGCACCTGGACGGCTTGGATCTCGACCTCGTCGGGGTCGTAGACGTCTGCCTCCTCGAGCGCCGCCCGGACGCCGAAGGCCCGCCACTCGTTGCCCATGCGGTTGAGGCACCACCACGCGGCGTCCCCGCGGAGCGGCGAGGTCGGGTCACCCGCGAGCTCGACCATGGCGTCGGCGGCTGCGGGGGTGCGGACGAACGCGAGCGCCGTCAGCGCGCGGTCGCGCTCGTCACGCGGCAGCGCGTCGGCGCGCGCGCGCGCGAGCAGCGCCGGGACCGACGACGGCGCGC
>JBMHDP010000043.1:0-5576 GCA_049889335.1 Planctomycetota bacterium | reverse complement strand
CCGTAGAGCACGACGAGGCCGATGGCCGCGCGGCCCTCCGCGCCCGCGCCGCTGGCGAGCACGAGCGGCAGGGCGCCGAGCGAGGTCGACAGACCGGTCATCAGGATCGGACGCAGGCGGAGCACGCTGGCGTCGATCACGGCGTCGCGCCAGGGCCGCCCCTCGTCGCGGAGCTGGTTCGCGAACTCGACGATCAGGATGCCGTTCTTGGCGGCGAGGCCGATCAGGATCACCATGCCGATCTGGCTGTAGATGTTGATCGTCCCGCCGCCGAGCTCCAGACCGAGCAGCCCGCCGAAGACGGCCAGCGGGACCGTGACCAGGATCACCAGCGGCTGCACGAACGACTCGAACTGCGCCGCGAGCACCAGGTAGACCAGCAGCAGCGAGATCAGGAACGTCAGCAGCAGCGCGTCGGACGACTCCACGAACTCGCGGCTCTGGCCGCCGTAGGCGATCCCGGGTCGGTTCTGCAGCTTGTCCTCGACGACGCCGCGCAGGAACTCCAGCGCCTCGCCGAGCGTGTAGTCCTCGGCGAGGTTCGCGTTGATCGAGATCGAGCGCAGGCGGTCGTAGCGGTTGCGGGACGCGGAGTCGGCGAACTCGCGCGTCGACACCACGTTGGCCAGCGGCACCAGCTCACCGGTCGTCTGCGAGCGCACGTAGATCTGCTCGAGGTCGGCGGGCGAGCGCTTGTCCCGGTCCTCGGCCTCGAGGATCACGTCGTATTCCTCGCCGCGGTCGACGAAGGTCGTGACCCGGCGGTAGCCCATCATCGTCTCGAGCGTGCGCCCGACCTCGACCGACGAGACGCCGAGGTCCGCGGCGCGGTCGTCGTCGACGAGCACCTCGAGCTGCGGCTTGGTCTCTTCATAGTCGCTGTTGACCGCGACGAGGCCGGGGTTCTTGCGCGCCTCGCTGACGACGACGTCCCGCCACGCGGCGAGCTCCTCGTAGGTCGACCCGGTCAGCACGAACTGGACCGGCTGGCCGGAGCGCCGCAGCAGGCCCGACTCGGCGATCGTGAACGCCCGGTAGCCGGGGATCGCGCCCAGGCGCCGGTCGACCTCCGCCATGACCTCCTTGGTGCTCCGCTCGCGCTCGCTCCAGAGCTTGAGCAGCACCGTGCCGAAGGCTGAGTTGACGCTGCCCGAGGACGTCCACGAGCCGGGGACGCGCAGCAGCACCCGCTGGGCCTCGCCCGACTCGATAAGCGACAGCATGACCTCCTCGCCCTGCCCGCCGGCGCGGACCGCGTGCTCGAAGGACGCGCCCTCCGGGCCCTTCATGCTGATCCGGAACGAGCCGCGGTCCTCTTGCGGCGCGTATTCCTGCGGCAGCCCGTGGTAGAGCCCGCTGATCGACAGCGCGAGGCCGCCGGCGATGGCGACCGCGGCGAGCGGCTGCGCGACGAGCCCCTGCAGCAGCCACCGGTAGACGACCTGCACGGGCGCGAACAGCCAGTCCACCGCGCGGATCATCGGCGACGGCCGCCCGCCGCGCAGCAGCACCGAACACATCACCGGCGTCAGCGTCAGCGCGACCAGCGTCGAGAGCACGACCGCGCCGGCCAGCGCCAGCGCGAACTCGGTGAACAAGCGGCCCGTGTTGCCCTCGACGAACGTCACGGGCACCAGCACGGCCACCAGCACGACCGTGGTCGCGATCACCGCGAAGCCGACCTGCCGCGTGCCGAGGTAGGCGGCGCGCAGCGGCGGCTCGCCGTCGCGGATCCGGCGCGAGATGTTCTCCAGCACGACGATCGCGTCGTCGACGACGAGCCCGATCGCGAGCACCAGCCCCAGCAGCGTGAGCAGGTTGACCGAGAAGCCGAGCTGGTCGAGCACGAAGAACGTGCCCACCAGGGAGACCGGCACCGTCAGGGCCGGGATCATGGTCGCGAGGCCGCTGCCTAGGAACAGGAAGATCACGCCGACCACCACCAGCGCGGTGATGAACAGCGTCCGGTAGACCTCGTCGATCGCGGCCCGGATGTAGACCGACGAGTCACTCGACGGGTAGAGCTGGATGTCTGAGGGCAGCGTCCGGTTGACCTCGTCCATACGCGCGCGCACGCCGTCGACCACCGCGACGACGTTCGCCTTGGCCTGCGCAACGATGCCGATGCCGACCATGTCCTCGCCGTTGCGCCGGAAGACCGTGCGGTCGTCGCTCGCGCCGACCTCGACCCGTGCGACGTCGTGGAGCCGCAGCAGGTGGCCCCGCTCGCTGCGGCCGACGGTCAGCCGCCCGAACTCGTCGGCGGTCTTGTAGCGGCGCGCGACGCGCACCGTGAACTCCCGGTTGGTCGACTCGACCCGGCCGGCGGGCAGCTCGACGTTCTCCCGGCGCAGCGCGGCCTCGACGTCCCCCGCGGTCACGCCGGTCGCGGCCAGCGCCTCGCGGTCGAGCCAGATCCGCATCGCGTAGCGGCTGCCGCCGCCGTAGCGCACCTGCGCGACGCCCTCGACGTTGGAGAACTGGTCCGCGATGTAGCGGTCGATGTAGTCGGTCAGCTCGAGCGCGTCGCGCACCGGCGACGCGAGGTTCATCCAGAACACCGTGTCCGAGCCGGACTGCACCTTGGCGACCTCGGGCGGGTCGACCTCCTCAGGGAGGCGGTCGAGCACGCGGCCGACGCGGTCGCGCACGTCGTTGGCGGCGGCGTCCAGGTCGCGGCCGAGCACGAACTCGACGTCGATCGACGAACGGCCGTCCGACGTGTCCGAGGAGATCGTGCGGATCCCGTCGATGCCGCTGATCTCGTTCTCGATGAGCTGCGTCACGCGGGTCTCGACGACCGCGGCGGCAGCGCCCGGGTAGCTGGTGCTGATGCTCACGCGCGGCGAGTCGATGTCCGGCAGCTCGCGCGTCGACAGGCGCAGCATCCCGACGATCCCGAGCGTCACGATCACGAGGCTGAGCACCGACGCCAGCACCGGACGCCGCACGGCGAGGTCGGAGAGGATCACTGCTTGTCTTCGCCGCGCACGGCGACGACCTCGACCTCGCTCCCGTCGCGGACGCGCACCAGCCCCTCGACGACGATGCGCTGCCCCGCCTCCAGGCCGTCGAGCACCTCGACCCGCCCGACCTGACGGCGGCCGACCTGCACCTCGACCTCGGCCGCGACCGCGTCGTCACCGACCACGTACACGAAGTGGCGCTCGCCGCGCTGCACCAGCGCCTCCTCCGGCACCTGACGCGAGGGCGCCTCGCCGCGGTCGACGTCGACCTTGAGCAGCATGCCCGGGCGGAGCTTGAGGGCCTGGTTGTCGACGACCGCCCGGATCGTGGCCGAGCGGGTCCGGCGGTCGAGGCGGGTGTCGATCGCCGACACCTCGCCGGCGAACACCTCGCCGGGCCACGCGTCGCTCCGCGCCTGGACGGGTTGGCCCACGCGGACCGCGGAGAGCCAGGTCTCCGGGATGGTGAAGTCCACCTTGACCACCGAGAGGTCGTCGAGGGTCGTGATCACGGTCGAGGACTGCAGCAGCGACCCGACGCTCACGCGGCGCAGCCCGAGCACGCCGGCGAACGGCGCGCGGACCACGTGGTCCCGGATCGCGACCTCCAGCGTCTGCACGCGGGAGCGGGCCGCGTGCATCAACGCCGCCGCCGTCTGCACCTCGCGCTCGGGCGCGATGCCCTGCTCGTTGAGCTCCTTCGCTCGCCCGTGGGCAGCCTCCCGCTCGGTCAGCATGGCCTTCGCCTCCGCCAGCATCGACCGCTCCTCGGCCGCCTGCAGCTCCAGCAGGACCTCGCCGGCCGCGACCTCTTGGCCGTCGTCGAAGTGCACCGCCTCGACCAGGTCGCTCCGGTTGGCGGTCAGGGTCACCGACTCGTTGGCCACGGCGGTGCCGAGCGCCGCGAGCCGGTCCGAGAACGGCGCGTCGACGACCCGCGCGAGGATCACGGGCGCGGCCGTCGAAGCCCGGCGCGTCGTCTTGCCCTCGGCGTCCTGCCCGTAGAAGAAGCCGAACCACACGCCGGCAGCGACGGCGAGCAGAGCGAGCAGGTAGGCGACGAGCGTGCGCATCGGAAGCGTCGGAAGATACTCGACGTCGGTCGCTTGGCGAGGCCCAACAAGTCGCGCGCTTGTCCCGTTGGCCTCACGCCGCCCCGCACGGCGCCGCGCCGCTGCGGTATGGTCCTCGGGTGCTCCCGCTCTGCTTCGTGACCGGCGCCAGCAGCTTCGTCGCGCGCGCGCTCGTGCCGCGGCTCGCGCGCACCCACCGACTCCGCCTGCTGCTGCGGCCGGGGCAGACCCCGACGGCGTTCGAGCGGCTGACCTACCAACGCGTCGACGGCAGGCTCGAGGACAGCGACGCGCTCGAGCGCGGCCTGCGCGGCGCGGACCGCGTCGTGCACCTCGCGGCGGTCGTCTCGTTCTGCCCCGAGGACCGGGGCCGCATGTTCGCGGTCAACGCCGACGGCACGGAGCGGCTCGCGCGGCTCGCGCTGGCGGCCGGGGTCCGCCGCTTCCTGCACGTCTCGACGATCTCTGCCGTCGGCTACAGCGACGATCCGCGCGAGCTCGACGAGGCCGCCGCGTTCAACTTCGGGCCGCTGCGCATCGGCTACAGCGACAGCAAGCACGCAGCCGAGCAGCGGGTGCTGGCCGCGTGCCGGGACGGACTCGACGCCGTCGTCGTCAACCCCCCGTCGATGTACGGCGCCGGCGACCGCCGCAAGGGGGACGGCTCCCTCCTCGGCGCCGTGATGGAAGGGCGCGTGCGGCTCGCTCCGCCGGGCGGGACCAACGTGGCCGACGTCGGCGACGTCTGTGACGGCATGATCGCGGCGCTCGAGCGGGGCCGAACCGGGGAACGCTACATCCTCGGCGGCGAGAACCTCACCGGGCTCGAGCTGCTCCAGCGGATCGCGTCGATCGTCGGCGGCCGCACACCGCGCCGCGAGGCGCCCCGCCCGCTGCTCGCGGCGGGCGCCCGCCTGCTCGAGCTCAAGGAGCGCCTGTTCGGCAGCCGCCCGCCGGTGACCAGCCAGATCCTGCGACTCGCCGGCCGCTACATGTACTTCTCGAGCGCGAAGGCAGACCGCGAGCTGGACTGGCGCGCCGGCTCTGTCGACGCGGGGATCCGCGCCGCCTGGGACCAGCTGCAGGCCGCAGAATCGCGGCCTCGCCTGTAACCCGCAGCGCCTCCAGACCCCTCTCTGCTGGGCGGAGTTGGCGCGGAGCCGGCGCCGCCGAGCTCGGAATCAAACCAGAGAGGAGGAGAGATGGAGCACCGGATCGCGTGGCTGGCCGCAGCGGCCGCCTTGTTGGCAGGATCGGCACCAGCGCAGGGCTCGTGCCCGAGGACCCAGGCAGAGACCGTCCCGAGGACCGTCGGGTTCCACGGCGTCGTCCAGTGCGGCGCCGTCAGCTTCCAGGTGGGCGGCGCGACGTTCAGCGGGCCCAACCAAGGCTGCCCGCTGCTGGCCGTCCTGGTCCCCGAGCACGAGCGGGAGGTGCCGCAGACCAACGGGAGCCAGACCCGGACGAGCATCTATGCCCAGGTCGCGACACGGGTCTACCACTTCGCGTGTGAGCGCGAGTGGCTGCTGTTCATCCC
>JBMHDP010000042.1:0-3886 GCA_049889335.1 Planctomycetota bacterium | reverse complement strand
CGTCTATTCGCGCAGCGACTTCCTGTTCCCGGGCTCGACCTACATCGTCGACTGGCTCTGCCCGGTCGAGGACGACGACGCGATGATCGCCATGGTCGCGTCCGCCGAGCAGCGCACCAACGAGGACGGCCGCAACGTGCTGGCCACGCTGTTCCCGCCGCTGGACCCGCGGTTCCTCAAGTTCCAGGAGATGGGGTTCCTGGTCTTCGGCACCAACTACTTCCTCGTGGTCATCCCGTTCGACAACCGCGGCACCTTGTTCTACCGAGAGCAGTGGTACCACACCGCGGGCGACAGCGACCTGCTCTGACGGCGATGCCCTCGCCTTGGGACCGGGACGCCTCCTGGGCGCCGCGGACCCGGCGAGGCGGGGCTACTGGAACACCTGGTTCGCGTTCGGCGCGCCCGCGCTCTGCGGTGCGGGCGGCTGCCACGCGAACTGCGCGTAGCCGCCGGCGGCGCCGGCGAGCCGGAGCGACGAGCCCACCGGCGTCGCCGAGCCCTCGGTGACCCCGATGTCCTGCGCGGTGAGCCCGTCGCACGCCCCGTTGGTCGCGGCGAACGGGCCGCCGTAGCTGAGGAACTGCACGACGACCCCGTTCGAGGTGACGATCGCGACGCCGTCGTTGCCGTTCTGCAGGCCGGGGAACGAAAAGGAGAGCGTCCCGAAGTCGTTCTGCTGCGCGGGGATGTCTCCGCGCATCGGGACGCGCGCGTAGGCGCGACCGTCGGCGCCGTTGTAGGCCACCAGCATCCACCCGTCGAGCCGCGTGCCCGCGCGGCCCGCGACCTCGACGAACTCGTTCTGGTCCACGCCCACGTTGTCGTAGTGCAGCTCGTTGACCCAGACCTCGGGGACCCGGGTCGAGGTCGGGCCGGTGTTGCACTGGCCGGCGAAGATGCAGTCAACCCACTCCGGGTGGTCGACGAACGGGTTGCGGTTGCCCTGGTAGGTGAAGATCGCGTCGGTGCGCGCCATCTCCTTGGCGTCGACAGGGTCCTGCGCGTGCCACTGGAGCAGCACGCTCAGCTTGCCCATGTAGGCGACCGACGCGTTGCTGCCGGTCGCGCTGCCGAAGATCTGCGCGACGTTGTCGGTCAGGATCAGGTCCGGCTCGGCTGTGCCGTTCTGGTGGTTGCCGCCCTCGTAGCGCACGTCCATGTAGAACAGCGCCCGCGCGATGTCGCCGCGGCGGTCGTGCCATACCTGGAAGCCGCCCGGCGAGTTGCTGGTGGTGCGCCAGTTGGAGTTGCCGGGGAAGACCCCGCTGCCGCCGCCCTGGCCGCTGTTGACCTGCGTGGTCAGCTCGACCCACGAGGCGCTGCCGTTGTCGAACACCCGCCGGTCGCGCTGGCTGTTGTAGCCGATGTCGCAGAGGAACAGGTGGTGACAGTCCGTGTAGGCGTAGTTGCTGCTGGTGTTGCTCGGAAACCCGTAGCTGTTGGGCCAGACATGCTCGCGGTTGTAGTTGCTGTTGCCGCCGTTGGCCTTCGGGTAGGTCGCGTTGCGGTAGACGTCGAGGATGCGGCCGCTGTTGGTCGGGTCCTGGTCCGCGATCTTGAGGATGTCCCAGGTGTCGGTGGCGCCCGACGTGTAGGGGAACCGCTGGTGGTCGTCGATGACGTCGTGCAGCGTCGCGCGCAGCTGCGCAGGCGTCGCGGTGACGACGCTCGCGTAGTAGTTCGTCGGCGCCTGGGCCGAAGCGACGGCGCACGTACAGAGCGAGGCGAGAGCGGCGCGGTGCATCACCGGCGCAGGATACCGCGTCCGCGCGCCGCGCGCAGGCGCAGGTCGTCGCTGCGGCGGTCGGCCGCATTTGGCGTCAGCCGCCGTAGAGCACCTCGCCCACGGCCTGCCGCAGCGCCGCGGCGGCCGCCGCGTGCCCGGCCGCGCTCCAGTGGGCGTCGCACGGCAGGAACTGCTCGGCGAGCGCGTCACCGAACCGCGCCCTCATCGCGGGCAGAAGCGGCACGAACCAGACGTTATCGACGCCCGCAGCCCACTCGGCCAGCGCCGCGTCGAGCGGGTTCTGGCCTTCGGGGCCGCACGCGGCGAAGTCTGCGTGCCGGGGCACGGTGAACAGCACGACCGGCCGCGGCGCGGCGGCGGCCGCCAGCTGCTCGTAGGAGTGGCGGAGGCGATCGAACTCCTCCGGTGAGAACCGGAAGAACCGGCTCGCAGGGCCGTCGGACCCCGCCGCGAGCTTGCGATTGGAGCGCCACTGCTTGAAGGCCGAGTAGCCGTAGTCCAGCACGTTCTTGCTGTAGGTGAACTCGCGCAGCGCGCGCCCGAACGAGAAGCCCGCCGCCGAGGTGTCGCAGCGATACCGCGAGTCACCGACCGAGGGCAGCGAGTAGCGCAGCTCGAGGTCGGGGTAGCGCCCCTCCCAGTACGGCTGGTAGCGGTCAGGCTTGGGCACGTCGTCGTCGAAGTCGTTCTCCGGCAGGATCGACGCGAGCACGGCGTCGTGGCGGAACCCCGACGCGAGGGTGGTGTAGAGGGCGAACGCGTGCGTGGACCCGGTGTTGCCGCTGGAGCCGAAGTTGAGGTGCGGCGCGCCGGTCTGCGCCTCGAGCACGTCCGAGAGCCGGTCTTCGGCGGCGACCCCGAAGCCCTCCATGAACGAGTCGCCGAGCACGACGACGCGGCGCGCGGCGCTGTCCCGCGGTCGCTCGCGGTCCCGCGCGCCGTACGAGTTGCTCTCGTAGACGACGCGGAAGCAGGCCTTCTGGTGTAAGTACTGCGTGTTCGGCGGATGCCACGCCCCGAACCCCGGGTCCAGGTCGCCCCAGAACCCTGCCGACGTCGCGGCCATCGAGTAGGACGGCGTGCGCGCCGACAGCAGACCGGTCGCCACGGCGAGGAACGAGCCGACCTCGAGCAGGACGGCGGCGAAGACCATCCCCACACCGAGCGCGAACACGCGGCGCGAGAGGCGGCGGAGCGGCTTCTTGGGACCTGCACTCATGGGGCGACGGCGAGAGCATACGCGCCGCGCGGCTCGAATGGACCCGGAGCGACGGCCGCGGCGCAGGGCGGAGTCGTTGTTTCCCGCCCGCACGCGCACACCGCGGCGCCGCAGCGCTACGATCCGGGCGACATGGCAAAGAAGGTGTCCGCAGAGCGCAAGGCCGCCTACCAGGTCGGCTTGATCATGACCGTGATCGGTCTCTTGCTGTTCCTCTCGGTGTTCGTCACCGGCGCGATGAACTTCGGGGACTTCTCGAACTTCGATCAGAACGTGCGGTCCAGCATGTTCCGCGGCATCGGCGGGATGATCTTGATGATCGCGGGCTCGGCCGTTCGCAGTATCGGCGCGCGCGGCATCGCAGGCTCCGGCGTCGTGCTCGACCCCGAGCAGGCGCGGAAGGACCTCGAGCCCTTCAGCAGGCAAGCCGGAGGCATGGCCAAGGACCTGCTGGACGAAGCCGGGATCGACCTCGGCCGCGGCCGGGCCGCCGACGACGACGAGAGCTCCAGGGGGCAGGTCGTGATGCTGCGCTGCACGCACTGCCGGAAGCTGAACGAAGAGGACTCCAAGTTCTGCCAGGAGTGCGGCGAGCCGATCTGAGCCGTCCGCCAACCGACGCCCGCGGCTGCGCCGGAGCGTGCTCGGCTGGGTCGTATGCGACTGGGTCGCACGCCGCCGGGTCCTGGCGTGAGCTCCTGCGACGACCTGGTCGGCGGCCGCACGACCTGAACTCCGCCCGTGCGGGCGTCGTACGGCACTTCCGCCGCTGGAGGTGCATCGCTATCCTCTTTCCCCCCGAAACGAGGAATCCATGAGCTTCACCCACCAAGGTCGCGAGATCTCCAAGGTCGCCGTCATCGGCTCGGGCCAGATCGGCCCGGACATCGCCCTCTACTTCACCAAGGTCCTGAGCC
>JBMHDP010000041.1:0-5202 GCA_049889335.1 Planctomycetota bacterium | reverse complement strand
TCCGGCTGCGCCGCGGCTGCGGGCTTCGCCTCGGCAGGGGGCTTCGCCTCGGCGGCAGCGGGCTCCGGCGCCGCGTCCGCGGTCGGAGCCGCAGCCTCTGCGACGGACTCCGGCGCGGCTTGCTCTACCGTCTGCGGGGTGGGGGACTCCTCGGCCGGGACCTCCGCCTCCTGCGCGGGCGGCGGCGCAGGCGCGGCTTCGTCGGCGACCGGCTCGACCACCGCAGCGACCTCGGCTTCCGGTGCTCCTGCCGCGGGCGCGCTCTCTGCCGAAGCGTCTGCTGCCGGAGCGTCTGCTGCCGGAGCGTCTGCTGCGGGGGCGTCTGCTGCGGGGGCGTCTGCGGTCGGCAGCGCCTTCTTGCGCAGCGGCTTCGCCGGTTCGACGGCCGGTGCTTCGGGCTCGGCGACGGGCGCCGACGCGGCTTCGGCCTCAACGGCGGCCTCGGCCGGCAGCTCCTTCTTCTTCAGCGCAGGCGCGCGGCCGGGGAGCGACTTCTTCGCGGGGAGCGCGCGCTTGGCGGGCAGCTCGTCGACCTCTTCGGCGACTGCGCTCAGCGAGCGCTTCTTGGGCAGCGCGGCGTCGTCTCCCTCGCCGGCCGCTTTTCGCCGCAGCCCCTGCGCGGAGAGGCGCGCCTCGACCATCATCAGGTCGGCGTCGTCGAGCGAGGTCATGTGCGTCTTGACCTTCTCGAAGCCGATCTCACGCAAGAGCTTCGCCAGCTCGGGACCCTTCATCCCGAATTCTCTGGCCAGTTCGAAGACTCGTACTTTTTTCAAACGTCTGCTCCTAGGTCAGGGCCGCCGCGCGCGCCGGCCATGCCTGTGTGGTTTCTTTTGTGCTCTTGCGTGGGTGTGTCGTTCGCGAGCGATCAGGCGGGGTCTGCGCTCGACGTGCCCGCCGGCGAATCGTCGCTCGAATCCGGGGTCGCGTCGGAGGCTTCGGCCTCCGCGGGAACGTCGACGTCGACCGGCTCCTGCGCGGTCGCGGCTTCGACCGCGGCGGCGGCCCCTTCGGCGGCAGCCGGAGCGCCGTCCGTCGGCGCTGCGCCGTCCGACGCGCTGTCTTCGGTCTCCTCGCCGACGGCGTCCTCTTCGGCGACCGACTGCTCGAGCTCGGCGCGCGTCATGATGTCGATGTCCCAGCCGGTCAGCTTGCTCGCGAGCCGGACGTTCTGCCCCTTTCGGCCGATCGCGAGGGACTGTTGGTCCTCGCCGACGATCACCAACGCCTTCTTGACGTCCGGGTCGAGGGTGATGTCGCCGACCTCCGCCGGCTTCAGCGCGTTGGCGATCAGCGTCATCGGCTCGTTGTTCCAGCGGATGATGTCGATGCGCTCGCCGTTGAGCTCGTCGATGATCGACTTGATCCGGTTGCCGCGCACGCCGACGCAGGCGCCGACGCAGTCGACCTTGTCATCGCCCGAGTCGACCGCGAGCTTGGTGCGGTAGCCCGGCTCCCGCTCGATCCGACGGATCATGATCGTGCCGTCGGCGATCTCGGGGACCTCGAGCTCGAACAGCGCGCGGACGAGGTCGCGGTGCGTGCGGCTGAGGATGACCTTGACCCGCGGCCCGACCTTCTTCACCTCGTAGACGAGCGCGCGGATGCGTTCGCCGACGTTGTAGTTCTCGCTGCGGACCTTCTCGGAGCGGGGGAGGATCCCCTCGAGGTTCCGGCCGAGGTTGACGATCACCGTGTCTCCCTCGAAGCGCTGGATGTTGCCGTTGACGATCTCGCCGAGCTTGGCTTCATACTCCGTGTAGATCACGTCGCGCTCGGCTTCGCGGACGCGGGAGATGATGGCCTGCTTGACCGACATCGCGAAGATGCGGCCCTGCTCCTCCATCGAGACCTCGTAGTTGCAGACGAACTCGCCGGACTCGCGGTCCAGCATGATCTCCACGTCGTCCACGCCGTACTTCTTCGCGAGCGCCAAGGACATCGCCTGCTCGATGCCGGTGATCAGCCCTTCCTTGTCGATCTCCTTGTCGCGGGCGATGGAGTCGATGTAGCGGAGGATTTCTGCGTGGTTGGCCATTCCGGATGCCCTTCGGGGCGTGGGCTGGAGGTGGACTCGAAAACGGTTCGGAGAAACGCCAAGCCCGGGCAGTCGAGAGGATCCCCGCTCCCCGACCTTCTGGCCGGGGGTTCCCGAGTGGCAAGGCGCCAAAAAGGAAGCGGATCCTGTCGACTGTCCGGGCGTGCCGGTTGCTGTCGTCAGTTCGTCGCCGGGGGCCGTAGACCCCCGACGTCGGCGCAAAATGCTAGCGGCGCGGGCCGTGTTGGGTCAAGCGCAGCCTCGGTCGCGCCGAGCGGAGGGCAGACCTGCAGCGCCTCCGCCGGTAACCTCGGCGCCCGCAGGCGCTAGCACCTGCCGCCCTGCCATGACCGCGACTCGTCACCCGTTGCAACTCCGCGCGTTCTGCGCGGCCGACGCGCCGGCGGTGGCGTCCTGGTTCGCAGACGCCGGTCTGACCCTCCCGCCTCCCGGCTCGGCGTGGGCCGCGCGGCTGGTCGAGGATCCGCGGATCGTGGTCTTCGTGGCGGAGGAGGCGGGGCGACCCGTGGGCTTTCTCCGCCTCGACTGCGGGCCCGACGGGCTCGCCGAGCTGACGATGGTGGTCTGCCCGGCGAAGCGCGCCCAGGGGCGCGGCCGTCAGCTCTTCGCGCTCGCGCTGCCCAGGATCCGGGCCCTGGGCCTGCGCGGACTGGTGGCCTTCGTCGAGCTGCACAACGACGGCGCGCGGCGGTTCTTCGAGCGGCGCGGGTTCTGCGCGGGTTCGCGCGTCGGCGACCGACTCCGCCTCCAGCGCCTCGTGCACGCGGGCGGCCCGTCCGTCGAGCCGCTCGACGTCGGGGTCTGAGCCGGGCTCGCGCGGGTCTTGGCTTGACCGCCGCAAGCGTGGCTGTCTGCTTCGTCTCCCATGCAGACAGCCAGCATCACCCAGCTGCTCGGAGGGCAGGTCGCGGTCGGCGCCGAGGTCGAGGTCCGCGGCTGGGTGCGCACCCGCCGCGACTCGAAGGCCGGGCTCTCGTTCCTGCAGGTCAGCGACGGCAGCTGCCAGGCGACGATCCAGGTCGTCGCCAAGCGCGACCTGCCGAACTACGCGGACGGCGTCCAGAAGTTGAGCGCGGGCTGCTCGCTGGTCGTCCGCGGCGCGCTGGTGGAGTCTCGCGGCAAGGGGCAGTCGGTCGAGATCCAGGCCTCGTCCGTCGAGGTCGTCGGCCTCGTCGACGACCCGGAGACCTATCCGATCCAGCCCAAGCAGCATAGCCTCGAGTTCCTGCGCGAGCAGGCGCACCTGCGACCGCGCACCAACACCTTCGGCGCGGTGGCCCGGATCCGCCACGCCGCGGCGTTCGCCATCCACGACTTCTTCACGCAGCAGGGATTCTTCTGGGTCAACACGCCGATCGTCACGGCGAGCGACGCCGAGGGGGCCGGCGACATGTTCCGCGTCAGCACGCTGGACATCCAGAACCTGCCCAAAGACGAGCAGGGCGGCGTCGACTTCAGCCAGGATTTCTTCGGCTGCGAGTCGTTCCTGACCGTCTCGGGTCAGCTGAACGTCGAGGCCTTCTGCCTCGCGCTCTCCAAGGTCTACACGTTCGGCCCGACGTTCCGGGCCGAGAACAGCAACACCACCCGACACCTCGCGGAGTTCTGGATGGTGGAGCCGGAGATCGCGTTCGCGGACCTGAACGACGACGCCGACCTCGCCGAGGCCTTCTTGAAGCACGTCTTCCGCCACGTGCTCGAGGTCCGGAGCGACGACCTGGAGTTCTGCGAGCAGCGCGTTCAGGCGGGCGTCATCGAGCGCCTGCAGAAGTTCGAGGAGGCGTCGTTCGAGCGCATGGACTACGCCGAGGCGATCGACGTGCTGCAGAAGAGCGGCAAGAAGTTCGACTACGCGCCGGAGTGGGGCATCGACCTGCAGACTGAGCACGAGCGCTTCCTCTGCGAAGAGCACGTCGGTCGTCCCGTGGTGGTGATGAACTACCCCAAGGAGATCAAGGCGTTCTACATGCGGCTCAACGACGACCAGAAGACGGTCGCTGCGATGGACGTGCTGGCGCCTGGCATCGGCGAGATCATCGGCGGCAGCCAACGCGAAGAGCGACTCGACGTGCTCGACCAGCGCATGGCCGCGATGGACCTCGACCGGGACCACTACGGGTGGTACCGCGACCTGCGCCGCTACGGCACCGTGCCGCACGCCGGCTTCGGCCTCGGGTTCGAGCGGTTGATCGTCTACATGATGGGCCTGCAGAACATCCGCGACGCGATCCCGTACCCGCGCGTGCCGGGTCAGGCCTCCTTCTGATCGTGACGGCGCTGCTGGTCCTCTCGGTCGCGGCGCTGTGGACGCTCGCCGTGACCGCCTGGCCGGACCTGCCCGCGCAGGTCCCGACCCACTTCGACGTCGGCGGTCGGCCCGACGCGTGGTCCGCGCCGGGGTTCTGGTCGTGGTTCCTGCTGCCGACGCTCGCGACGGGCATGGTCTTGCTGATGGGGGTGGGGTTGCCGCGCTGGGTCGTGGGCATGGCGCGGCGCAACTCTTCGCTGCTGAATATGCCGCAGAAGGCGCGCTTCCAGGCCCTGCCCGAAGCGGCGCGCGTGCGCGCGGTGTCCAGCACGGCTCAGGGCCTGCAGCGGGTCGCGCTGCTGGTCGTCGGGCTGTTCGGCTGGATCCTCTACGGCACCCGTGAGGTCGCGCACGGCCGCTGGGAGGTGCTGCCGCCGACCGGTCTGTTCGGGGTGGTGGGCCTGCTGATCGCGCAGTCGCTGTGGTTGGTGGTGTCGGCGTCGCGCGCGGTCTCCCGCGAGGTCGCGGCCGAGCAGGGCGGCGGGTAGGCTTCGCACTCCATGCGAACCATCCCCACGACGGCCGCGCTGCTCGCGCTGGCCGCTTGCACCGCCGAAGCCGTGACCGACGCCCCTGCCTTCCCGGACATCTCCGTCGCCGACGCCGCCGACCTCGTCGGCAAGGACAGCGGCGGCGATGTCGTCGTGCTCGACATCCGCACGCCGGACGAATACGCCGCGGGCCACCTGCCGGGCGCGGTCTTGATGGACTGCAAAGCGCCCGACTTCGCCGACAAGCTGAAGACCCTGGACCGCAGCAAGACCTACGTCATGCATTGAGGCTCGGGCGGTCGGAGCAGCCGTGCGCTGCCCACCTTCCAGGAGCTGGGGTTCGA
>JBMHDP010000040.1:0-6051 GCA_049889335.1 Planctomycetota bacterium | reverse complement strand
GCCGGTGCGTCAGGAAGGCCGACGCATGGTGCTGATGCTCGCCAAGAAGTAGCGCCGAGCGCGGTCGCCGCGACCGTCGGCTGGCGCCGCCGCCACCGCGCCGCCGGCGCGCGGCCGGGAATCCGCCGTACGGCCCTCCTGCCGCCATGCAGGCGGCGTTAGCCTGAGAATCTCATACGTTGGCCCATGCAAGCTCCTGATTTCGAAGAAGTGTTCGGCCTGAACGCCGCCTACGCGGAGAAGGTCTACGGGGACTACCTCGACGCCCCCGAGTCGGTCCCTGCCGAGTGGCGGAGCTGGTTCGAGACGGAGCTGCCGCCCGAGCAGCGCGCGGTCGCGCGCCCCAAGCCGGTGCCGGCGCCGGCGCCGGCGGCGCCGCTCGACGACGGCGACGAGCTGAAGGCGCTGACCGGCGTCGCCGGCAAGATCGTGCGCAACATGGCCGAGAGCCTCTCGGTCCCGACCGCCACCTCGACGCGCGAGGTCGGGGTGAAGGTGCTGGAAGAGAACCGGCACTCGATCAACCGCCACCAGCTCGGCCAATACATGCCGAAAGTGAGCTTCACGCACCTCATCGGCTGGGCGATGGTGCAGTCCGTGCTGCGCGTGCCGTCGATGGCCGCCCAGTACGTAGACCAGGACGGCAAGCCCTTCCGTCGGGTCGGCAGGTCGCTCAACGTCGGCATCGCCGTCGACCTGCCCGGCAAGGACGGTCGCCGGAGCCTCGTGGTCCCCAACATCAAGGACTGCGCGAACCTCGACTTCGCCGGCTTCTTCGCGGCGTTCAACGCCCAGATCGCCAAGTCCCGCGCCGGCAAGCTGACGCCCGACGACTTCGCGGACACGACGTGCACGCTGACCAACCCGGGCACGATCGGCACGGTCAGCTCGCTGCCGCGGCTGATGACCGGGCAGAGCTTCATCATGGCGACCGGCGCCATCACGGTGCCCGGCGCGTTCCAGGGCGCGGCGGCCGAGACGCTCACCGAGCTCGGCGTGTCGCGCGTGATGACGCTGACGAGCACCTACGACCACCGCGTCATCCAGGGCGCGGAGTCTGGGCAGTTCCTCGACTGGATGCACAAGCTGCTGCTCGGCGAGGAGGGCTTCTACGACGACATCTTCCGCTCGATGCGGGTGCCCTACCAGCCGGTCCGCAACAGCGTCGACCGCCGCCCGCCGCTCGGCTCCAGCCTGCGCGAAGCGGAGAACCTGGAGCGCGCCGCGGGCGTGATGACCTACATCCGCAGCTACCGCGTGCGCGGCCACGTGTTGGCCAAGCTCGACCCGCTGACCTTCGAGCCGAAGATCCTCCCCGAGCTCGACATGGCCACCTACGGCCTATCGATCTGGGACAAGGAGCGCACCTTCTACAGCGACGGCGTGACGCCCAAGCCGTTCGCGACCCTGCGAGAGATCCAGGAGACGCTGCACCTCACCTACTGCCGCAACGTCGGCGTCGAGTTCATGCACATCGCCGACCACGACCAGCGTCAGTGGCTGCGCGAGCGGATGGAGTCGAACCGCAACGAGGAGGAGCTCGACCAGGACACGCAGCTCCGGATCCTGGACAAGCTGGTCGAGGCCGAGGCGTTCGAGCAGTTCCTGCACACGCGCTTCGTCGGCCACAAGCGGTTCTCGCTGGAGGGCGGGGAGACGCTGGTGCCGACCATCGACGCGCTGCTCGAGAAGGCGGCGGACCTCGGCGTGTCGCGCGCCGTGATCGGCATGGCGCACCGCGGCCGGCTGAACGTGCTCGCGCACGTCATGAAGAAGCCGCTCACCAAGATCTTCGGCGAGTTCGAGGGGTGGCTCGACCCGTCGATGACGCAAGGCTCCGGCGACGTGAAGTACCACCTCGGCGAGGCCGGCGACTACACGACGCGGTCGGGCAAGACGGTCGCGCTCGAGCTGGCGTGCAACCCGAGCCACCTCGAGGCCGTCGACCCGGTGGTCGAGGGGATGACGCGCGCGCGCCAGGACCAGCTGGGCGACAAGCCCGCGCACGAGGTCTGGGACGACGTGCTCCCCGTCCTGGTCCACGGGGACGCCGCGTTCGCGGGGCAGGGCGTGGTCTTCGAGACCCTGCAGATGTCGCAGCTGCACGGCTACCGAACGGGCGGCACCGTGCACATCGTCGTCAACAACCAGATCGGCTACACCACCTCGCCCGAGGACTCGCGCAGCACGCCGTTCTGCACCGACGTCGCCAAGGCGATCCAGGTGCCGGTGTTCCACGTCAACGGGGACGACCCGCTCGCCGCGGCGCGCATGATCCGGCTGGCGATGGAGTTCCGCGCGGAGTTCCACACCGACGTGGTGCTCGACATCGTCTGCTACCGCCGGCACGGCCACAACGAGGGCGACGAGCCGAGCTATACGCAGCCGCTGCTCTACGCCGCGATCGAGGCGCACCCGACGGTGCGCACGATCTACCAGGACTACCTGGTCCGCAAGAAGGTGCTGACGCCGCAGGACGTCGCGTCGTACGACGAGAAGGTCCAGGCCCGCCTCAAGGAGTCGCTCGACTCGGTGCGGGCGTCGGAGCCGCCGCCGGTGACGCTCGGCGAGCCCGTCGCCGAGCGTGAGTGGTGCCCCGAGGTCGCGCCGGCGGACGGCGCACAGCTCACCGCCTGGAACGACCGCCTGCTGAACTGGCCCGAGACCTTCACGCCGCACCCCAAGGTCAAGGGCGTGCTCGGACGGCGCGCGGACATGCTCGCGGGCCGCCAGCCGATCGACTTCGCGACCGCCGAGGCGCTCGCGTTCGCCAGCCTGGTCACCGCGGGGGTGCCGGTGCGCCTGGCAGGTCAGGACTCCGGGCGGGGGACGTTCAGCCAGCGCCACGCCGCGCTCTACGACGCGGCGACGGCGGCGCGCTACGTGCCCCTCAACCACGTCGCCGACGGTCAGGCCACGTTCGTCGTGGTCGACTCGCTGCTCAGCGAGGAGGCGGCGCTCGGCTTCGAGTACGGCTACAGCGTCGTCACCGACCGCGGCCTGACGCTCTGGGAGGCGCAGTTCGGCGACTTCGTCAACGGCGCGCAGATCCAGATCGACCAGTTCCTCGCGGCCGGCGAGGCGAAGTGGCGCCAGCAGTCCTCGGTCGGGTTGCTGTTGCCGCACGGCTACGACGGGCAGGGGCCGGAGCACAGCTCCGCCCGCCTCGAGCGCTTCCTGCAGCTGTGCGCCGAGGACAACATGCGCGTCGCGATGCCGTCGTGCGCCGCCAGCTACTACCACCTGCTGCGCGCCCAGGCGCTCGACTCCGACAAGAAGCCGCTGGTGGTCATGACGACCAAGAGCCTGCTCCGTCAGAAGGACGCGGGCTCCAGCCTGGCAGAGCTCAGCGACCACGGCTTCCGCGCGGTGCTCGACGACGAGGCCGTCGCGGCTCCGGCGGCCGTCACGCGCGTCGTGGTCTGCTCGGGCAAGGTCTACTACGACCTCGTGGCGGCGCGCGGCGACGATCGCACCGTCGCGATCGTGCGCGCCGAGCTGCTCTACCCCTGGCCTGGCGCCGCGCTCGCGACGCTGCGAGAGCGCTACCCGGAGGCAGACTTCGTGTGGTGTCAGGAAGAGCCGGAGAACATGGGCGCGTGGCAGTTCGTGCGCGACCGGTTCACGTGGTCGTCGAAGGCCTGCCGCAAGGCCGCCGCGAGCCCGGCGACCGGCTCGCTGCAGCGCCACAAGGCCGAGCAGGCAGCGCTCGTCGCAGACGCCCTCAACCTCTCCTGATGCGCCCCTTCTCCTCGACCCTCTCCCTCGCCGCGTGCGCGCTGCTCGCCGGATGCGCGGCGGCTCCGTCGGTCGGTGACGTCACCGCGGAGCTCACGGCCGCGACGACGCGCTTCCTCGACGGGCTCGACGCCGAGCAGCGTCGCGCGGCGCAGCGGCCGCTCGCCGACCGCGAGGCGGCGTCGTGGCACTTCGTCCCGGGTCGCTACGCAGGCGTGGAGATGGGCGCGCTCGACGAGCGCCAGCGAGAAGCCGCGCACGACGTGCTGCGCACGATGCTGAGCGCGTCCGGCTTCGCCAAGTCGATGGCGATCGTCGATCTGGAGAACGTGTTGTTCGAGATGGAGTCCAAGCCGGACCGCCCGGCAGCGCATCGCGACCCGGGCCGGTACGCGCTGTTGGTCTGCGGCGCGCCCGCGGAGGGGGACTTCTCGGTCCGCTTCCAGGGGCACCACCTGTCGCTCCGGATGATGGTGCTCGACGGCGTGCTGGTGGCGCACACCCCGCACTTCTTGGGCACCAACCCGCACCGCGTGCCGGAGAAGTGGGCGCGGATCGCCCCGCTCGGGCGCGAAGAGGACCTCGCGCGCGAGCTGCTGGCGCTGCTCACGCCAGAGCAGCGCGCCGTCGCCGTGTTCTCCGACGTCGCGCCCGCGGACGTCCTGCTCGGGCCGGGCAAGGCGCCGGCGGCGCTGGGCGCGTGCCGCGGCATCTCCTGGGGCGAGCTCCGAGGCGACCAGCGCGCCAAGCTCTGGGCGCTGCTCGAGCTGCACGCCGGCGTGCTGCGCGGTCCGGTCGCCGCTCAGGAGCTCGCGCGGATTCGCGCCCGGGACCTGGGGGAGCTGTCGTTCGCGTGGGCGGGCTCGATCGAGCCGGGCGAGGCCCACTACTACCGCGTGCACGGGGCACGCTTCGCGGTCGAGTACGACTGCACCCAGAACGGCGCCAACCACGTCCACGTCGTCTGGCGGGACTTCGACCGCGACATGGGCGGCGACGTGCTGCGACGACACCTGCAAACGCAGCACGGCGGCTGAGCCTGCGTCGCGGCCCGGGCTGGCTGCGTAGGTGCACCCGACGAGGCGCCCGACGAACATCAGGGGAGCCGCGACGACGCGCCTGGTTCAGCCCGATAGCGGCTCCGCGAGCGCGAGCTCGGCGGCGCTCCGGCCGGCGGCCATCGCGCCCTGGATGGACGGCGTCGCGAGGTGGTCCCCGCAGACGACGACGCCCGACGCGAGCCGCGCCGCGCCGGAGCGATGCATGACGGCCTCTTCGGTGTCGAGCGCGGGCAGCGCGCGCGCGACGACGGTCGTCTGCAGGTGGTCCCAGGCGTCCACCTGCGGGCCGAACCAGCTGCGCAGGTCCGCTCGGACATCGTCTGCGACCTGCGGGCCATGCGCGCCGAGCGCGGTGGCCGAGACGAGGTGGGCGCCCGCCGGAGCGTAGCTGGGCTGGACCACGCTCGGCACGCACACGTGCAGGGTCGCGCCGCGGCCCGTGCCGTTGAGGAGGAGCATGCGCGCAGCGATCGGCGGCGCGCCCGAGACCGCGAACGAGACGCAGGGGGTGGCGCGGTGTCCGGCCGGCGCCGGGACGGCGACGAGCCCGGCGGCCGCCGCGCCGTCGGTCGCGACGACCACCGCCGCGGCGTCGAGGCGGGCGCCGTCGGCGAGCGTCACGTGGTCGCGTCCGACGGCCGACACGGCCACGCCGAGGCGCAGGCTCGCGGCCGGGAGCCGACCGGCGAGCTGGCGCCCGATCGCGCCCATTCCCTCGCGGGGGAGGGTCGCCTCGCCGGCGGCGAACATGCGGAACAGGAACGCGAAGTAGTCGGCCGGGACGCCGAGGTCGGGGTCCAGCGTGACGCCCTGAAAGAACGGCCGGAAGAACGCGTCGAGGACCGGGCCGCGGAGGCCGGCGTCACGCAGGACGTCCCGCGCGCGACCGCGGTGCGGGCCGGATCCCAGCAACCTCCTGCGCAGCCAGAAGGAGCGCGCGGCGTCGCGCAGCGAGAGCAGGGGCGAGAACAGCGCTCGCAGCGCGGTGAAGGGCTCCCGAAACGGGTCGGCGACCACGCAGGTCCGGTCGCGCAGCCGGACGGCGCTGCCGGAGCGGAACGCCTGCAGCTCGAGCGCGTCGAGGTCGAGGCGCGCTTTCACCTCAGGATAGGACGTCAGCAGCACCTGGAAGCCGCGGTCGATGCGGAACCCGTCGACCTCGTCGGTGACGACGCGTCCGCCGACGCGGTCGGCGCGGTCGACGACCAGGACCTCCCTGCCGGCTTCGCGAAGCCGCAGCGCGCAGCAGAGC
>JBMHDP010000039.1:0-2849 GCA_049889335.1 Planctomycetota bacterium | reverse complement strand
GGCGGGGGGGCCGCCGCGCCTGCTGCGGCCCCACCTGGCCAGCGGCTCCAGCTGCTGCGGCTCGTCGCGGAGTCCGAGCTCGGCGGGCGTCGCCGCGCGCCGCACCGAGCCGTCGGCCGCCACCAGCACGCAGCGGCGGGCGGCGCCGCGCCCCTGTTCGAACCACAGCACGCCGCCTTCGTCGAGCCAGCGGACCTGCGGGTCGAAGCGCTTCGCCGCGCGCGACCACTTGGGCAGCAGCTCCGCGGCGCGGCGGTAGTCGGCGGCGGTGCCCTGCGCGACGGCAGCGGCGGCGAAGAGCGCGAGCGCAGAGACACCGACGAGAGCGTTCATGACGCCATGCTGCCGCCCCGCGGCCCGAACGAAAGCTCGTTCGGAGAGTCCGTCGCTGCGGGTCGGCTCGTTCCGCGACGCGTGCAGGGACCACCGGCGCGTCCAAGACGGCGTGACGCTCGACGTCAGGGCGTGGACCGGCGCGGCGGCGGACCAGGCTACGACCTCGCGCGCCGTCGACGGCGACTCGCTGCGGGCGTCAGGCGGGCTCGTCGCCGCGGGTGCCGCGCACGACGACCGAGAGCTCACGCACCTCGACCCCGTCCAGCCGATCGACTTGCTCGACCCGGATGGCGTCCCACGGGACGTCCTCGATCGCGCCGGTGCGGTCGTCCACGAAGTGATGGTGCGGCGCCATGTTGGGGTCGTAGGCGATGCTGCCTTCGCTGACGACCAGCGGGCGCAGGAGCCCCTTGGAAACGAACGTCTGCAGGGTGTTGTAGACGGTGGCGCGCGAGACCGCCGGGTGGCGGCGGGTCACCCGCCGAAACACGTCGTCCGCCGTCGGGTGCTCGGTCGTGTGCAGCACGAACTCGGCGATGGCGACCCGCTGCGGGGACGGACGGATGCCGCACGCGGACAGCCGCCGCTGCAGGCCTTCGACCGTGTTCGACGCCGTCATAGCCCCCACGCTAGGGCCGCCGGGCCGCCGGTCAAGCCAGGGCGCGCGTCATCCGCACGACGCTGGCGAGGACAGCGTCGACGCCCGCCTGGCTCCGCTCCGCCTTCAGCCTCCCGTCCGGGCCGAAGGCCTCGTGCGCCGCGCCGAGCGCGAACTGCTCGGTCACGACCTGCATGCCGACGTTCATCAGGACCTGACGCAGGTGCGCGAGGCCGCGCAGGCCGCCCAGCCCGCCGGGCGAGCTCGACATCAACCCGGCGACCTTGCCGGCCCAGGCGCTGACGCCCGGCTCGTCGGCGTGTGGCCGCGAGACCCAGTCGACGGCGTTCTTGAGCACGGCCGGGATCGAGGCGTTGTACTCCGGCGACGCGAACAGCACGGCGTCGTGCGCGAGCACCTCCTTGCGCAGCGCGACGACGCCTTCTGGCAGACCGTGCGCCTCTTCCAGGTCGCCGTCATAGAGCGGGATGGCGAAGTCGCGGAGGTCGACGACCGACGCCGACACGCCTGCCGGCGTCGACAGCGCAGCCGCCTGCGCGAGCTGCTTGGAGTAGGCGCCGGTGCGCGTAGATCCTGGGATCACGAGGAGTCGGGTCACCATGGCGGCACGCTAGTAGGCGACGATCGGAGAGAAAAGGCCGGAGTCAGCGCCCGCGGAAGCCGTCGAGCAGCTCCGCCGCCCGGCGGACGTCTCGCTCCACCTGCCCCCGCAGGCGAGGCGGCAACAGCAGCTTCACCTGCTGGAAGAGCCCGGCGAGCTCCAAGCAGTCTTCGACGCTGAGCGTCAGCACGAGCGCGTAATAGCGCACCGCGTCGAGCAGCTCGGCCGGAGCCAGCATGCCGCTGCGCTGCGTCCGCTGCAGGAAGTCGAGCGCCGCGCGGCGCGCGGCGAGCGCGTGGCTGCGCATGACCGCCGGGTGCTCTGCCTGCACCGGGAGCAAGCGGTTGACCGCGTCGCAGTACTCGACCACGAGGCGCGCGCTCTCCGGCCAGTCGCGCACTGTCTCGCGGAACAGCAGGAGGCCGCGCGACAGGTCGGCGGCGCGCCCGGTCCGGACCAGCGAGCGCGCCAACCACATGGACGCGATCGAGCGGCTGAGACGGTGCCGCATCCCGTCGACGCGCGAAGCCCAGCGTTCGACGAACGCGCGGTGGTCCTCGACGCCGTCGCCTGCGAACGATGACGAAAGGTGCCAGCCGGAGATCTTGACCTGCATCGCCAGCAGGCGCTCGGCCTCGATCGGGCTCGTGGCTGCCGCTGCGAGCGCTTCGAAGCGCGCCAGCGACGCGTCGACCTGTCCGGGGTCGGTCATGCCGAGCACCTCTGCCAAGAACTGCTCTTCGGCGGGCGTGCGGTCGGCGCTCGCGGCGAGCGCCTGCATCAGCTCGCTGCCGGCGGTGTCGGCGGCCGACACGCTCCAGATGCCTGCCTGCAGCGCCGCGACCTGAAGGGAGAGGAAGCCCCGCAGGCGAGACCGGTCGCCGACGGCGCGCTCGAGCGAGCGCGCTGCCGCCTCGATTCGGCCCAGCTGCAGCTGCGCGTAGGCGAGCCAGCGCCAGACGGCCGGCAGCACGTCCTGCGCCGCGAGGCCCCGCAGCAGCCCTTCGGCCTGCTCGTAGCGCCCGCCGTCCATCAAGAGGACCGACTCGAGGAAGACATGACGCGGCGGCCGCTCGGATGGACCTGCGCACTCGCGCAGTTCCTGCAGCAACGCAGCCGCGCCCCCTCCGACGGCTCGACGGACCAGCGCCGTGAGCATCGCATGATCTGGTGCGCGAGCGGGATCGGCCGCCGGCAGCTGCCAGGGCGGCTCGCGCTGCTCGAGCCACGCCTCGACCGCGCAGCCGACGCGCGCCCGGCGCAGCGCCTCGGGCAGCTCCTCGAAGCGCGCGC
>JBMHDP010000038.1:0-3082 GCA_049889335.1 Planctomycetota bacterium | reverse complement strand
TTCCGCCCCCTCGACCCCACGCTCACCAGCGACCACCACGACCGCTGGCTCGCCGACCAGCGGGAGCGCATCGACCGCGTCGTCGCGATGGGCGAGGACATGGGCAACGCCGCGCTGCACGCCTACACCGACGCTGCCGAGGAGCCCTACCTCGTGCGCCGCGCCCTCATCTGGACCGGCGGCATGGCGGCACCCGAGAGCGCACGCGAGCTGCTGCACAACCTCTTCATCACCTACGGCCACCCCATCGAGGATCGGACCGAGGCCGCGCTGGTCCTGGCCCGGACCTCGCCGCGCCTGTTCTTCAGCGACGCGCGGCCCATCCTCGAGCGCACGCGCGTCAAGCGCCAGACGCTCCCCGACGACGAGTTCCTCGTGGACGGTTGGATCGCGGCCTGCGAGGCCACCAACGAGTCGCCGGTCCCGATGCTCGCCCAGGTGGCGACGAACCTGCTCATCGAGCCCACCGCCCGGTGGCGCGCCGCCAAGCGCCTGCGCGAATTCGCCAACGAGCCGATCGGCCAGCGAGCCCTGGAGTCGTGCCTGATCGAGTCCTCGGGCGATGGCTACCTGCGCCGCATGGCGGCCCAGTCCCTGCGCGAGCTGCTCCCTCGTGAGACGGCCTGTCGCCTGTTCGAAGAGGTCATCCGCAGCGAGTCGGACCTCAACTTCCGACGCTTCCTCGTCGACCTGGTGCGGCGCAACTGCAAGGGTCTGCTGCTGGACGAGGAAGGACTCCTGCGCGAGTTCGGAGAGCCGAATCCCGACGGCCTCGAGACGCTTCGCCCCGAGGACCTGCTCCCGCCGGAGGATCTGGGCGCCGCCGGAGGCAGCGACCGATGATCGTCACGGACACGCATTGCCACCTCTACTGGAAATCGTTCGACGAGGATCGCAGCGAGGTCCTTGCGCGAGCGCGCGCGGCCGGCGTGCAGCGCATGGTGGTGGTCGGAACCGAGGTCGAGACCTCGCGCTCCGCCGCGGAGCTGGCGGAGAGCGACCCGGAGATCTGGTGCTCCGCAGGCATCCACCCCCACGACGCCGAAGGCTCCGACCCTGGCGCGCGGGAGCGGATCCGCGAGCTCGCGGCCCGCGAGCGCTGCGTCGCCGTTGGTGAGACGGGGCTGGACTGGTTCAAGGAGTTCAGCCCGCGCGAGGCCCAGCTCGACTCGTTCGCCTGGCACCTCGACCTCGCCGCCGAACTCGACAAGCCGGTCATCGTCCACTGCCGCGACGCCCACGAGGCGACCGCCGAGCTTGTGAGCTCGCATCGCCTCCGGCGCGGCGTCATGCACTGCTACGCCTACGGCCCGGACGAGCTCGCCCCCTACCTCGAGGCCGGCTACCACGTCTCGTTCTCCGGCGTGGTCACCTACCCCCGCAACGAGGCCAACCGGGAGGCGGCGCGGCAGGTCCCGCTCGACCGAATCCTGGTCGAGACGGACAGTCCCTTCCTCGCGCCCCAGGGGCACCGCGGGAAGCGCAACGAGCCGGCGCTCGTGGTCCCGATCCTGGAACGGGTCGCGGAGCTGCGCGGCATGACGCCGAGCGAGCTGGCCGAGGTCACCAGCGCCAACGCCGCTCGGCTCTTCGGGCTGCCCGAGGCCTGACCGAACGCCACGCGGCGCCCCCGGCCGAGCCGAGAGCGCCGCGCGCTGCGGGCCGGGGCCCGCTTGATCCTCGAGGCTCCTGGGAGCCCCGTGGGATCAGTTGCCGACCTGGGTCCAGGTGTTGGCGTCGCCCGAGGTCAGGCCCATGACGGCCAGACCGATCTGCGAGCCCATGTCGGGGGTGCCGGCGTTGCTGAGCGCGGCGTTCCAGGCCGGAGTGTCCGTCGCGGCGGTGCCGGTGTAGGCGCGGTCACGGTTGTCGTAGGCCACCACGTCGCCCTCCTGGCTGATGAAGAAGGAGCGGACGCCGGTCTTGTCGCAGTCGACGGGCCAGGCGTAGGCGCACCACATGACCTCCGCGTTGGCGGAGTCGGGGAAGGCGGCACCGGAGCCGCCGTTCGCGGCCTCGGGGACACCCGCGGCGGCGGCGTCGGGCAGGAAGATGCGGAAGAGGTAGCCCTGGCGCTCCACGAAGCCGTTGGCATCAACGCTGCCGAACGGGGTGGCGAGGTAGGCCGGGGTCAGCTCGTCGGTGCCCGCGGTGCCCGCGATGGCGCCGCCGGTAGCGCTGTCGTAGACGCGCATCGGGACGGCGCCCGAGAGCTCGCCGAAGTAGCCGTACTCACCGCCGCCGTCAGCGTCGGTGTCGATGGCGCAAGAGGCCTGCAGCTGCTGCTGGGCAGCGGCGATGCTGCGCAGGGTCGCCACGGCGGCGTTCTCGTTGGCGGAGATGCGGGCGCTCATGAGCTTGGGCAGAGCGATCGCGGCGATGATGGCGATGATCGCGACCACGATCATCAGCTCGATGAGGGTGAAGCCACCCTGGCGCTTGTTGAAGGTCTTCATGGAGTCGGTTGCAGACACGGTCGAGCGGCATGCCGAATCACTGCCACTCCCCCGCGGGGCTTTCCTTTTGGTTGGGACTCCCGGGAGGGCCCCGGGGACAGGGGATGGGCTCGATCCGTCGGGCCCCTGGTCCGCCTGCGCAGTCGATATCGACGCGCTGAGAGGGGCGCTTGAGGTCAACGCCCCCCTGTCTCGCTTGTGGGGGTGGAAACCTTTTCCGCCCCCCCAAAGCGAACGCGGCCAGCCCCCATGAGGAGGACCGGCCGCGCCTTCGAACGGGGGCCCTGCCCAGGACCGGGGTGGGAGCGGACTCGGGGATGCGTAGGCGTCACTCCGAGGGCTGGCCCGTAAGGGCTGGGCTCTCTCCGTCCAGGCCCAGTGCCCCCGCTCGAGCCCAAGGCCGCGGGACCCTGCCCCTGAGACCCTGCCCCTGAGACTCAGCCCCCCGTGCTCAGCTTCTCGATCAGGCTCATGATGGGTGCGAAGATCGAGAGGACGACGCCTCCCACGATCACGCCCATGAAGGAGATGAGCAGGGGCTCGATGAGGCTGGTCAGGCTCTTGACCATGGCCTTCACCTGGCTGTCGTAGAAGTCCGCGATCTTCTCGAGCAGCGTCTCGAGCGC
>JBMHDP010000037.1:0-3277 GCA_049889335.1 Planctomycetota bacterium | reverse complement strand
GTCGTGGCGGCGGCGGCGGCGGCCGCGGCGGTTACGGCGGCGACCGCGGCGGCCGGCGCGGTGGCGGCGGCTACGACGACGGCGGCGGCGACGAGTGGTAGTCTCCGTCCGCCGGCCCGCGCCACACCTAGCGCGCGGGCTTCGGCGCACGTAGGAGAGGTGCACGTCCGAACGGCGCACGCCTCGGGAGCCGACCTCGGGACGCGCCCGCGGCGTCCCGCTGCTGCGCTTCCTCGTCCGCGACTCGGCCCTGCGGGCGGGTCTCGCGGACGCCCGCTTCGTCGGTCCTTGCTGCCCGACGATCCCGCTCGAGGCGCGCGCTCTCCACGACAACAGGCACCTCGCTCACGCCTGTTCGCCGCAGCGCTGTGGGGGAACGGGACCGCTAGCCGGGATGCGCCAGCGGAATGCGCCAGCCACATGCGACCCAGCCAGATGTGACCCAGCCAGATGCGACAGCGAGCAGAGCGCCCGCGTGGGGCGCTACTGCCGGGGCATGTCGCTGAAGTCGACGAACAGCGTCAAGCCGATGCTCGTCGCGAGCAGGACGAAGCCGAGGATCAAGGCGACGCCGAGCGCCACGCCCACACCGGCGGGCACGAGATCCTTGGGGTCGATCGGGAGCTGAGGCTTGGAGTCGGACATGTCGGCAAGCAGAGTAGCGCGTCCGGGATCGGAATCGCGGCCTCGCGGGGGCTTTTTTCACGCCGAGGCCGGAGGCGTCCGCCGGCGAGCGCCGGACCGCGCCGGGACCGCCCTGCGCCGCGGGTCGGTCCGCGCGGCGCGCTTCAGGCGTCGGCGGAGAGCAGCGCGTCGAGGGTTCTGCGGCTGACCGCGTGGTAGCGCGGCCGCGCGCGGCGGTAGATCGCAGCGGCGCGCTCCTCGCCGCCGTCACTCGCCAGGATCGCCTCGTAGAGCGGGACCAGGAACTTCCGGCGCCCCACGGTCAGCAGGAACAGCTCCGCGCGCGCGTCCACGGCGCGGTAGCCGTTGCGCGTCGCCAGGACCAGCCACGCGCAGAGGATCTCGCTGTTGCCGCTCCGCGTCAGCCCGAAGGCCTCGTCGAGCGCCGCGAGCTGTCCTGCGTCGGGCGACTCGAGGCGTGACAGCAGCCGGAGCCACTGCTGCGTCACCCAGCCAGCGGTATCCAGCGAAGCTGGGGTCGCTCCCGCCTGCAGGGCGGCGACAGCAGCGTCGACGGCGGCGAAGCGCGCGCTCTCGGGCGTCGAGGCGTCCTCGGGGAGACCGGCAGCACGGATCCACGCGGCGACGTCCACCTGGGCGGCCTGCGCTGGCGCGTCGTCGAGCAGTCGCTGCTGCAGGAACGCGAGGAAGGTCGCCGTCGTCACGCTGCGGAAGCTGTGCTCGTCGAACCACGCGCGCAGGAACTCGTCCATGCGTTCGCGCCCGAACGCCTCCTCCAGGCGCCGGAGGAACGCGGCGCCCTTGTCGTAGGCGACCGCGGTCATGCCGTCGTCCGGGTTGCGGCCGGTCAGGTCGATGTGCAGCACCTGATCGGGCTCCGGGAGCTGTTTCAGCTCCTGCCGGAGCCCCTGCATCCCGAGCGCGATCTCCATCGCGGCGCGGTCGCGGCCGTAGACGTGCTCCATGATCCGCTGCTCGAGGTAGACCGTGAAGCCCTCGTTGAGCCAGAAGTCCCGCCACGTCGCGTTGGTGACGAGGTTGCCCGACCAACTGTGCGCGAGCTCGTGGGCGATCAGCGCCACCAGCGACTTGTCGCCGGCGAGGATCGTCGGCGTCGTGAAGGTCATGCACGGGTTCTCCATGCCGCCGAACGGGAAGCTCGGCGGCAGGAAGAGCACGTCGTAGCGGCCCCAGCGGTAGGGTCCGAACAGCTGTTCGCAGGCCAGCACCATGCGCTCAAGGTCGTCGAGTTCGGCGGTCGCCGCATCGACCACGCCGGGCTCGGCCCAGACCGCGCAGCGTCCGCTCACCGGTCGGGCGCGCAGGTCGCCGCAGGCCAGCGCGATCAGGTAGCTCGGCACCGGGCGCGTCATCGCGAACCGGGTCACCTCGCCGCGCACCTCCCGGAAGTCCGCGCTCATCACGGCGCGCAGCGGCTGCGGCGCGCGCACCTGGGCGCGCCACGTGACCCGGACCCCGGGCGTGTCCTGCAGCGGGATCCACGAGCGCGTCAAGATGGCCTGGCCCTGCGTGAAGAGGAACGGGTGCTCGCCGCCGTCGGTCTGCGCGGGGTCGAGCCACTGCATGGCCTCCGCGTCGGGTGAGGTCGCGTAGTCGATGCGCACCCGCGTCGTGTCGGCCGTGAGGTCGACGGTCAGCGCGCGGCCCAGCCAGCGGTCGTCCTGCGGCCCGAGGCGGTAGGCGAGCTCGCGCCCGTCCTGGTCGCAGACCGACTCGATGACGAGGCCGTCGGTGTCGACGACGAACGGCGCGGCGGGCGCGCGGCGCGCGAGGGTGTGTTCGACCGAGCCTCGGGCGACGTGTGCGTCGAAGTCGAGGGTCAGGCGGAGGTCCAGGTGGGTGGAGCGGACCTCGTGGGGGCGGGCGTAGCTGTGCGTGTCCGGGGCCATCTCCCAGGCATCCTGTTCGCTGTTGAGCGTGCTGCAGCCGGCGGCGATCGCGAGCGTGGCGAGGCAGGGGAGCGACGGCGTGCGGGTGCGCATCCGGGCGTTGTAGCGCCTCGCGTCCGGGGCGCCAACGTCGGCGCTGCCTTGCGCGCTCTGGCTCGGCTCGCAAGAATGCTGCGCCGAACGCCATGTCATCCGAACGCCAGATCCAACTCACCCTCCCCGATGGCTCCGTGCGCGAATACGCGGCGGGCACGACGGGGCTACAGGTCGCGGCGTCGATCGGCAAGGGCCTGGCCAAGGCCGCGGCAGGCATCGAGCTGGACGGCGAGGTCCAGAGCCTGCAGCTGCCGATCGAGGGGTCGGCCGACATCAAGATCCACACCCGCGACAGCAAGGAGGGGCTCGAGGTTCTGCGGCACTCGGCGGCGCACGTGCTCGCCGACGCCGTCAAGCGCATGCGGCCCCAGGCCAAGCTCTGGAAGGGGCCGCCGGTCGACGACCCGCGCTACGGCTTCTACTACGACATCGACTTCGGCGACGAGCCGATCACGGTCGACGACCTCCCCGAGCTCGAGAAGCTGATGCACGAGATCGTCAAGGCGGACGTGCCGTTCGAGCTGCAGGAGCTGCCGCGCGCCGAGGCGCGGGCGCTCATGGAGCGGCACGGGGAGGACTACAAGCTGCTCACGATCGACAAGATCCCCGAGGGCGAGCCGCTGACC
>JBMHDP010000036.1:0-3405 GCA_049889335.1 Planctomycetota bacterium | reverse complement strand
CGGCCTCTCGCGCGGCCACGCGTTCATGGTCTACGACCTGGACACGATGTCGATGGCGGCGGCGTGGAGCGGCCAGGGCTTCCTCGACTGGAAGGGGGTGGCCTTCGACGGCTCGCACAACTCGCACGCGAGCATCGTCGGGGACGTCGCGGTCACCAATCCGGTCGGCCCCGGCTGGGCGAAGCCCGGCACCGACGACTTCACCGACCAGCGCTTCGTCGGTCGCGACGGCCGTCGCTTCGGGCCGCTCGCGCGCGACTGGGCGCAGTTCCGTGGTCGGCGCGACGTCGGCGGCCGCACCCTCTTGGAGTACACCGTCGGATCGGCTGCCGTCCGGGAGCTGCCGGGCGCGGTAGAGGTCGATGGCCAGTTCGTGTTCTCACGCACGCTGGAGATCGGAGCGAGCGCGGTCGAGCTCCGGGTGAGCGTGGGGCCGATGGAGGCAGGGCGCGGCTACTCCGTCCGACACGAAGGAGGCGGCCGGCAGATCGTCGCGCACGACGTGGACAACGGGCGCAGAGTCTTGGTGATCGCGCCCGGTGACCAGTCGCTGCGGATGCAGGTGCTGTTCGGGGCCGAGCAGGCCGCGCTCGACGCCGCGATCCAGCAGCGCCGGCTCCCGCTGTCGGACGAACTCGCGGCGATGGACGCCGCGCCCGCGACGCACTGGCGAGGGACCGCGCGCTCGGAGGTCCGCCGCGGCGCAGACGAGGGCGTCTGGACGGTCGACGAGTTCACGCTGCCGGACACCGACCGCAACCCCTACCGCAGCTGGATGCGCCTCGGCGCGTTCGACTTCTTCGCCGACGGCGAGCGCGCCGCGGTGTCGACGTGGAACGGTGACGTCTGGATCGTGTCCGGCGTCGACCAGCAGGAGGGCGAGCTGACCTGGCGACGGTTCGCCGCGGGGCTCTACCAGCCGCTCGGCGTGCGCGTCATTGACGATACGGTCTACGTCGGCTGCCGCGACCAGATCTGCGTGCTCGAAGACACCAACGGCGACGGCGAGGCGGACCACTACCGCTGCCTCAACAACGACCACCAGGTCACCGAACACTTCCACGAGTTCGCGATGGGCCTGCAGACCGACGCGGACGGCAACTTCTACTACGCCAAGTCGGCGCGCCACGCCAAGACGGCGCTGGTGCCGCACCACGGCACGCTGCTCAAGGTCAGCAAGGACGGCAGCGAGACGACCATCGTCGCCAACGGCTTCCGCGCCGCGAACGGCGTCTGCGTCAACGGCGACGGCTCGTTCTACGTCACCGACCAGGAGGGCCACTGGACCCCGAAGAACCGCATCAACCGGGTCGTGCCCGGCGGCTTCTACGGCAACATGATGGGCTACCACGACCGCGAGTCGTCCGCGAACGAGGACATGGAGCAGCCGCTGTGCTGGATCACCAACGCCTTCGACCGCTCGCCCGCCGAGCTCGTGCGCGTGCAGGGCGACCGCTGGGGCCTGCCCGAAGGAGCCCTGCTCGAGCTCAGCTACGGCATGGGCAGGGCCTACCTCGTGTTCGAGGACGAGGTCTCAGGCGCGCACCAGGGCGGGATGGTCGCGCTGCCGATCGGGCCGTTCGCGACGGGCGTGATGCGCGGCCGCTTCCACCCGGGCGACGGCCAGCTCTACTGCTGCGGCCTCTACGGCTGGTCCGGCGCGCGCACGCGTCCCGGCGGCTTCTATCGCGTCCGCTACCGCGGCGGGCCCGTGGACATGCCGGTCGGGATGCGCGCGCAGCCCGACGGCCTGGAGCTCACGTTCGGCGCGCCGGTCGATCCCGAGACGGCCAATGATCCGGAGAGCTACGGAGTCGAGACCTGGTCGCTGCGCCGCAGCAAGAACTACGGCAGCCGCCACTTTGACGAGCAGGCGCTGGACATCACGTCGGCGACGCTGCAGCCGGACGGCAGGACGGTACGCCTCGTCGTCGAAGGCCTGCAGCCGACGATGGGCATGGAGGTCAACGTCGACGTCGACACCCAGGCAGGCGCGCCGCTGCGCGCGGTGATCCACGGCACGATCCACCGGATGCCCGAGGCCCAGCGATGACGCGCGCGACCCCGCTGCTGCTCGCTGCGCTCGGCTTGTGCGCGAGCGCTCTCGCCCAGGCCAGAGACGATGGGGCGGTGCGCGTCTTCATCTTCGCGGGCCAGTCCAACATGGTCGGCGCGGACTCGAAGGTCGCCGACATCGAGCGCTTCCCGCCGTTCGCCGGCCTGGGCGCGCCGCAGGAGCAGGTCCGCTTCTGGCACTGCATCGGCCGCGAGAACAAGACGACCTCGGACGGCTGGACCGCGCTGCAGCCGGTGCGCGGCATGGTCGGCCCCGAGCTGAGCTTCGCGCGCAAGGTCACCGAGAACACCTCGGCGCCGGTCGCGATCATCAAGGTCGCGGCGGGCGGCACGACGCTCGGCGGTGACTGGAACCCGGTCGAGCCGCAGGGCTTCGAGCTCTACCCGCTGGCGCTCGACCACGTGCAGCGCGCGCTGCAGGCGCTCGACGCGCAGCGCGTGCGCTGGCGGCTGGAGGGCTTCATGTGGCACCAGGGCGAGAACGACATGTTCCACGACGCCTACCGCGCGGCCTACGGCGACAACCTGCTGGCTTACATGGCCCGTTGGCGGAAGGACCTCGGCGCGCCGAAGCTGCGGTTCTACGTCGGCGAGCTGTGCACCAAGACGATCTGGGGGATGGACCTGCGTCCGCGCATGCACGAGATCAGCGTCGGCCAGCGCGCGGCGACCGACGCGGACCCGCTGGCGCAGTACGTGCCGAACGCGCACGTCGGCGTCGAGATCGGCGGCGGCGTCGGCCTGCACTACCATTACGGCACCCTGGGCCAGCTAGAGCACGGCGAGTGCTACGCCGACGCATACTTACGCAGCGTCGACGCGCTGCCTGCCGCTGCGCGGCCCCTGAGCCAGTGGCCCTACGAGCGGGGCGCGCCCGTCGACCTCTACGTGCTCGCCGGCCACCGCAACATGGAGGGGGAGCGCGCCTTCGTGCAGGAGCTGCGGGGCGTCGACGCGAAGCTCGGCGTGCGGCTCCTGCGCGACGACTACCGGGTCGCCTACCGCTACGACGTCGGCGGCGGCGCGAAGGTCTCGGACGGCTGGGAGCCGATGGGGCCCGCGGGGCTGTTCGATACGTTCGGGCCCGAGCTGTCGTTCTCGCACGCGCTCCGCGCGGCCAAGGCGCCGCCGTTCGCCGTCGCCAAGTTCACCCACAGCGGCTCGCAGATCGTCGACTGGACGCCCGCAGGCAGCGTCGCGAAGTCGCGCAACCTGTATCCGCGCTTCCTCTCGTTCGTGCAGGACGCGATGCAGGACCTGGAGCGGCGCGGCCACCGGGTCCGTCTGCGCGCGGTCGTCTACCACCTCGGCGAGAACGACATGTCCTGG
>JBMHDP010000035.1:0-2646 GCA_049889335.1 Planctomycetota bacterium | reverse complement strand
CTCAGCGACGGCGACCTGCCGATGAGCCACGGCCTGAGCCGCCTGCACAACCGCTTCCTGGCGACGCCCGAGCAGGGCGACAAACTCGCCAAGGAGCAACCGACCATGATCGCGCCCGAGGCCGACGAGGAGGGGCTGGTGACCTACCTGCTCGACCCCGTCGACTGGGAGGACGACGTGCGGATCGCGCTCGAGGAGCGCGTCTCGCTGTCGCCCGACGCCCTGACCGGCATGGAGGCCTCCCTGCGCTTCGGCGGCGCCGAGAACTGCGACAGCAAGATCTTCGGCCGCCTGAGCGCGTGGCAGAACTGGATCTTCACGCGCCCCAACGCCACCGGCGACGAGGGCGCGCTGACCCGCTACGGCGCGCCCGAGGGCGCGCAGTTCGACTGGCGCCGCACCTAGGCGCAGCCGAAGAACGACCCACGACACTCCGTCCCTGAGGGGCATCCTTCCCTCCCGGACAACCCACGAAACTGATGAGCAGCGTCGACCTGGAAGCAAAGATCCCGAACAACGTCGGGCTTCGCGAGAACAAGCGCCTGACCATGGCGCTCGAGAAGTGGCAGCCGAAGTTCCTCGACTGGTGGAAGACCGTCGGCCCGACGGACTTCAACGAGGACCAGATCTACCTGCGCACGGCGGTCGGCGTCGGCCAGGGCGGCTGGGCGCACTTCGACTACGTCAAGATGCCGGACTACCGCTGGGGCATCTTCCTCGCCGACGGCCCGGACGACCGCAAGATCCACTTCGGCGACAACATGGGCAACGACGCCTGGCAGACCGTGCCGGGCGAGTTCCGCAACCGCCTGCGCCGCCTGATCGTCACCCAGGGTGACACGGAGCCGGCGTCGGTCGAGCAGCAGCGCATGCTGGGCCACACGTGCCCGTCGCTCTACGACCTGCGCTCGCTGTTCCAGGTCAACGTCGAAGAAGGCCGCCACCTCTGGGCGATGGTCTACCTGCTGCAGACCTACTTCGGCGCGGACGGCCGCGACGAAGCCGAGGCGCTGCTGGAGCGGAACTCGGGCGACGTGGACAACCCGCGCATCCTCGAGGCGTTCAACTACCCGGTGACCAACTGGCTGGACTTCTTCTGCTTCACGACCTTCATGGACCGTGACGGCAAGTACCAGCTGTCGTCGCTCGCCGAGTCGAGCTTCGACCCGCTCGCCCGCACGACCCAGTTCATGCTGGCGGAGGAGGCCTACCACCTCCAGACCGGCGAGAACGGCGTCGGCCGCATCATCAAGCGGACCGGGGAGCTGATGGCCGAGGGCAAGGACCCGCGTCAGGAAGGCGCGATCCCGCTCGACATGATCCAGCGCTACTGCAACTTCTGGTTCACGGGCTCGATGGACCTGTTCGGCGGCGAGGACTCGACCAACGCGGCCGAGGCGTTCGCGATGGGCCTGAAGGGCCGCTACCGCGAGAGCGACGGCATCTACAAGGACCCCAAGGCGCTCAACGCGGACTACCGCCTCGAGGTGCCGACGGACGACGGCAAGCTCGAGGAGAAGGACATCCCGCTGCGCCGCGCGATGAACGCGGTGCTGCTCGACGCCTACATCGCCGACTGCACGCGGATCTGCCAGCGCTGGAACCGCGAGCTCAAGAAGCTCGGCGTCCAGGAGGAGATCAAGCTGCCGAACCGCAAGTTCAACCGCGGCCAGGGCGTCTACGCCGGCTACCGGTTCAACCCCGAGGGCGAGCTGATCGACGAGGCGACCTGGACCAACCAGCACACCAGCTGGCTGCCGACCAAGGCGGACCGCGAGTACGTCGACTCGTGCATGGTCAAGGTCACCGAGCCCGGCAAGTTCGCGAACTACATCGCGCCGCCGAACAAGGGCCCGAACAACCAGCCGATCGACTTCGAGTACGTCAAGTTCCACTAGCCCGCCGAGCGCGCCGTCGACCCCTGGCGGCGCGCCCCTCCGACCATGAGCAACCGACTCTGTTACGTCTGTGAAGGCGGCGACTGCACCGAGATGGGCAGCGGCGACCTGTTCGACAAGCTGCGCGACCTCGTCAAGGCGTTCGACCCGGACGAGGAGCGCATCAAGATCCGGCGCTACCCCTGCTTCGGCGCGTGCGAGCACGGCGTCAACGTGACGCTCTACCCCGACAAGGTCTTCTACAGCACGGTCACCGAGGCGGACCTGCCGGCGATCGCCGCGCACATCAAGGGCGACGGCGAGTCCCCGGACCACCTCACCGGCAAGGCCGAGCCCGACGTCGAGCAGATCATCTGGGACATGCTCGACAGCCCCTACTAGCGGCGGCGCGCCCGGCCCTACCAGCGGCGGCCTGCCCGGACGCGGCGCGCGTCAGCGCGCGCGCACGAGCCGCTGCGGCGAGCCCTTCAGGCGCCGCAACACGCCGCGCGCCTCGAGGTCGAGCTTGACCGTGGTCAGATACCACGAGACGGACACCTCGGCGGTGTAGACGTTGGCAGGCAGGCGCCGCCGCACGCGGTCCCCGAGCCCTTGGAAGGGAACACCCGGCTCCTCTGTTGGCACGACCGCGAGCAGCGACGCCCGCATCGCGTCGTACTTCACACGCTCGATGCGCACCCCCTGCTTGCCGTCGGGGTGCCGCGTCAGGACTCGGTCGGGGTCGGCCATGGTCTCGCCGTCGGACCCG
>JBMHDP010000034.1:0-4297 GCA_049889335.1 Planctomycetota bacterium | reverse complement strand
GAGGAGGTTGTGGGATGCGGGAGCCAGCCGTCCTTCCGCGCAGGTGCGCTCCGCCGAGCAACGCGCGGGCTAGGGCAGCGACCGCTCGACTCGAAACTTGGCGATCCGAGCAGATTCGCCCACACCGCAACGTCCCGCGCTCGGCCGACGCCGCATAGAAAGACAATACGGTCGGATAGTTTTTCGCACTTCTCCAGCCACCCTTGGCTCTGCAGCAAATGGAACGCAGCAAAGTAGATGCGCGATCCGACGCAGACAAAGACCGTTACGACCGGGTTTCGACCCCGCGCAACGTGCATCCTGGGGTGAATTCAGGACGACTTGCTGGCGCTGTCGCTGCTCCAGGCACGCACACCCCACCATGCTCAACCGACGTCAATTGCTCCGCGGTAGCGCAGCCGCGGCTGGCTTGAGCGCGCTCGCCGCCAAGAGCAGCAGCGACACGCTCCTCTCCCACGCGGCCATGCAGGCCGCCATTTGCAGCCCGCCGACGACGCCCTTCTTGGCGCCGCTGCCGCTGCCACCTGCGCCGCACGCGACCTCTCCGTTCCTGCCGAGCCCGGAGGCCGTCGCGCATCTGGGCCTGATCGGCGCCAACTCGTCCAACGCCTGTTTCTACAACATCATCCAGGAGGAGGCGCTGGTCAGCCTCCACCCAGAGCTGCCGCTGACGCCGGTGTGGCGCTACCGCGACGTGAACGCGCCGGCCAACAGCCCCTACATGGCGGGGCCGACCTTCGTCATGCGTCAGGGCACGCCGCAGATCGTGCGGCACATGAACCGCCTGCCCTCGAATCACACCGGCTTCGGCGTCCCGCACACGACCGTGCACTTCCACGGCGGTCACGTCGACCCGTTCTTCGACGGCTTCCCCGAGGACATCCCCGGCCTGCCGCGCGTCGTCAGCCAACCCGGCCAGGACTTCGACTACGTTTACCCGATGCAGGACCCGGGCTTCCTGGACGGCTGCCCCGACCCGTCCGAGAGGAACGCGATGCAGTGGTACCACGACCACCTGCTCGACTTCACCGGACCCAACGTCTATCGCGGTCTCGCCGGCGTCACGATCGTCTACGACGACCTCGACACCGGCTCGGAGCACACCGGCCTGCGGCTGCCCGGCCCGCTCGGCGTCCACGACATCCCGCTGGCGCTGCAGGACCGGCGCGTCGCCGCGGACGGCTCCATGGTCTATCTGCCCGAGGACTACGACGGGTTCCTCGGGGACAAGTTCATGGTCAACGGCGCCATCAACCCCTACTTCGAGGTGCGCCGCCGGAAGTATCGCTTCCGCGTGCTCAACGGCTCCAACGCGCGCCACTACCTGCTGTCGGTCACCGACGACGAGGGCCGCCGCAAGCCGTTCGACATCATCGCGACCGAGGGCGGGCTGCTGGCCCATCCGCTGCGCAACAAGAAGAAATTCCTGCTCGCCTGCGCCGAGCACATCGAGTTCGTCATCGACTTCTCGAACTACGCGCCGGGCACCGAGCTCTACCTGAGCAACTTCCTCAAGCAGACCAGCGGGCGCGGGCCTCACGGCGACTACGACGAGCCGGACGAGCTCGACCGCGGCGAAGAGGACCAGATCATGAAGTTCATCGTCCAGGGCGGCGCCGTCGCCGACCCGAGCCAGGTCCCGAACACGCTCCGCCCGTTCACGCCGATCTCGCAAGCCGAGATCGACGCGGCCGACGTCGTCGAGACCGAGTTCGAGCGAAAGGGCGGCGCGTGGGCGATCAACGACGAGTACGTCGACCTCCATCACCCGATGGTGAACGTGACCCGCAACAAGCCGGTCATCTGGAGGATGAACAACAAGAGCGGCGGCTGGTGGCACCCGGCGCACGTGCACATCGAGAACGCCCGCGTGCTGCGTCGCAACGGGCGCCGACCGCGCAAGATCGAGCGCGACGGGATCGCCAAGAAGAACTGCATCGCGCTCTCGGGCGGCGACGAGGTCGAGCTCTTCATGCGGTTCCGCGACTTCACGGGTCCCGCCGTGTTCCACTGTCACAACCTGGAGCACGAGGACCACTTCATGATGGCGCGCTTCGACATCCACCCGAGCTGACGCCGATGCGCGCGACGCTCTCTCGCACGGCGGCCGCGCTCGGCGCGACGCTCGCCCTGGCCGCTTGCCGCGAGGCGGACCGCGAGGCCGACGACGCCGGCCTGTTCCGGCCGAGCGTCCCCTACGCAGAGCAGGACGCGGAGACGCGCAGACGCGTCGCTCGCATGGAGGGCTACTTTCCGAACTCCGAGCTGACCACGCACGACGGCCGCCGCGTCCGGTTCTACGAAGACCTGGTGCGCGACAAGACCGTGCTGTTTCAGTTCATGTATACGCGCTGTGACGGCACCTGACCGCAGACGACCGGCAACCTCGTGCAGGTCGCCCGCGAGCTCGGAGACGCCGTCGGACGCGACATCTTCCTCTACTCGATCACTGTCGACCCGGACTACGACACGGTCGCGCGCCTGCAGGAGTACCGGGAGCAGAACGACGCAGGCTGGACGTTCTTGACCGGACGGCTCGACGAGGTGACGCGCATCCGCCACCGGCTCGGCGCGTTCGACCCCGACCCGGTCGTCGACGCCGACCGGACCCAGCACGCCGGCGTGCTCGTCTACGGCAGCGAGCCCAAGGGAAGATGGTGCGCGATCCCAGGTTTGATGAAACCCAGCTCGATCGCGAGGTTGGTGCAGCGGGTCATGCGGATGTGACGCGCGGCGGCGTGGACCCCCTGCGGTTTTTCCCGAGGCGGTCTTCCCGATGCGCAAAGAACATCGATCACGGGAAGTAAGACGCCCCGCAGGGCGAAGGTCTACGCTTGCCCAGCGACGGTTCGCAAACACCGGAGCCAGCAGAGCCTGCGCGCGCTCCGATCCTGCCGTCTACGCACGACGGCCCGCAAGCTCGAAGAGCGCGTCCGCCTAGCCTCCCGGTGGTCCGCGCACCGCGCGCGGACCGCCCCCCCATTTCGTTCTCCCTACCTCGGAAGACACATGCGGCTCTCCTCTCTCGCTCTCCTGACTTCTTGCCTCGGCGGCGCGCTCGTCGCCCAGGACGCCTTCGGCGTCCCGGTCATCATCTCGTTCAAGGATACGGTCTCGGCGCCGTTGCTCGCGGAGCACGGCGTCAAGGTCCAGAAGACGCTCTTCGGCGCCGAGGCGGTCACGGCGAGGGTGCCGGCGCGACTCGTCGCGCAGCTGCGGCGCCGCGCGGAGATCGCCTTCGTCGAGCTCGACCACGTCGCGTCCGCCTACGGCCCGGGCAACGGTGGCGGCGGCGGCAACGGGAACGGCGGCGGCGGCGGCGGGCAGACGACGCCGCCTGGCATCACGCGCGTCGGCGGCGCCGCCCCCGTGGGCAGCGTCACGGTCGCGATCCTCGACTCGGGCATCGACCTCGACCACCCCGACCTCGTCGCCAACATCACCGGCAGCGTGAACTACGTGAACAACAAGCCCGCCAACGACGACAACGGCCACGGCTCCCACTGCGCCGGCACGGTCGCGGCTTCCGACAACACCACCGGCGTCGTCGGCGTCGCCCACAACGCCTCGCTGTTCGCCGTCAAGGTGCTCGACCGCCGCGGCAGCGGCTCCTACTCCGACATCGTCAGCGGCATCAACTGGTCGGCGAGCAACGGCGCCGACATCCTCAGCATGAGCCTCGGCGGCGCCTTCTCGTCCTCGGCGATGCAAGCGGCCTGCAACAGCGCTGCGGGCGCGAGCCTGCTGGTCGCGGCGGCCGGGAACGACGGCGACTGCGACCTCACCACGGACGAGATCAACTACCCGGCCTACTACGGCAGCGTCGTGAGCGTCGGCGCGACGACGACGGACCCGGCGTCCCTGGACGCGCTGATGTGCTTCTCGTCGAGCAACTCGGACGTCGAGCTCTCGGCGCCGGGCCATGACGTCGAGTCCTGCTGGAAGGGCGGCGGCTACCAGACGATCTCGGGCACGTCGATGGCCTGCCCGCACGTCGCCGGGTGCGCCGCCGTGCTCTGGAACGGCAGCCCGGCGAGCGTCTTGAGCACGCTGGTCAGCTACGCCGACGACGCCGGCCCGACCGGCCGCGACAACGGCTGGGGCTGGGGCGTCGCCGAGCACGTCAACTGAGGCCCGCGGCGCGATGCGAACCCGCTCGCTGGGAATCACAGCGGCGGCGGCAGCGACCGCCGTCGCCGTTGTCTGGTGGTCCGACGCGGGGCCGCCGCCCGCGATCGCCCGCGCGGCGGCGCCGCCGCGACGCGCGGAGGCGATCGACGCCGCGGCAGACGTCGGA
>JBMHDP010000033.1:0-4966 GCA_049889335.1 Planctomycetota bacterium | reverse complement strand
CCCGACGGCAAGAAGGCGGACATGAGCAAGCCGGTCCACGTCTACATCCTGATGGGCCAGTCGAACATGCTCGGCTTCGGCAAGGTCTCAGGACTCAAGGACGCCTGCGTCAACAAGGGCCTCTACCCGTACCTGATCAACGACGACGGCAGCTGGACCGTGCGCAAGGACGTGCGCTTCACCCGCGTCATGTGCTCGGGCCCCGGCCCGCGCAAGGTCCACAACAACGACTGGATGACCATCAAGCAGGCCAACATCGGCCCCGAGATGGGCATCGGCCACTACGTCGGCCACGTCACCAAGGCGCCGGTGCTGATCCTCAAGTCGTGCATCGGCAACCGCAGCCTCGGCTGGGACCTGCTGCCGCCGACCGCCGAGGGCTACGCCGGCAACAAGAAGGGGCCGCGCAAGCCCATCCAGGGCGACTGGTACGCGGGCATGCAGTACGACGGCGACGTGCGCGCCGCGCACGAGGTGCTCAAGCAGATCGGCAAGTACTACCCCGGCGCGACCCGCTACGAGGTCAAGGGCTTCTTCTTCTGGCAGGGCGACAAGGACTTCCGCAACGCAGAGCACGCCGCCGCCTACGAGAAGAACCTGCTGTGCCTGATCGAGTCGCTGCGGATGGACTTCAAGGCGCCCAAGGCCAAGTTCGTGTGCGCGACGCTCGGCCAGACCCGCAAGGGTGCGGGCGGCACGCAGGGGCAGATCCTCGAGGCGCAGCTCAACATCGACGGCAAGAAGGGCAAGTACAAGAAGCACCGCGGCATGGTCGCGTCGGTCTACTCGCACCCGTTGAGCAAGGGCGGCAGCAGCAGCGGCCACTACGGCGGCAACGCCGAGACCTACATGAACGTCGGCCAGGCTATGGGCCAGGCGATGGCGCGCCTGATCATGAACAGCCCGGAGACCATCCCGGGCGTCGACATCGACGAGGTCGCAGGGGCGCTCAAGGGCGCCTACAAGAACATCCTCGGCGGCAAGTGGGCGAGCGCGGACGCCGCGCTGCGCGCGTTCATCGACGGGCCGGGCGCGTCGGACCCCGACCAGCTGATGCACGCGGTCAAGCTGACCGAGCACCTCTCGGGTCAGCTCGACGGGTTCCTCGACGAGATGGAGTCGTGCCTGCAGGCCGGCGACTTCTGCCGTCTGCGCGACGGACTGGCGTCGACCGGCAAGGGCTGCGTCGGCATCGCGTCCTATGACGACCTGTCGGTGGACTGGCAGGAGGCGCTCGCCACTGAAGCGGCGTCCACGGCCATGGCCGCGGGCGACGCGCTGCAGAAGGTGCTCGCCAAGAAGGAGCGCATGAAGCCCGGCGCCTACTACGCGGCGGTCACGGCCTTCCAGGAGAAGTACCCCGGCTCTTACTACGCCCAGCAGGCCGACCAGGAGCTGGCGCCGACCAAGGCGGCGCTGAAGAAGCTGTTCGACGAAGTGAAGGCGTTCGAGCAGCGCGGCGACGTCTACTCCAAGTTCGAGCGGATCAAGGCGTCGCGCGCGGACTTCGCCAAGATCCTCGAGTTCGACGTCGCCGACGAGGCGTGGGCCGCGGAGGCCAAGACGCCCGAGGTGCGCCAGCAGATCTCAGCCGGCGCCGACTACGCGAAGGTCATGAAAGACCTCGACAAGGTCGACAAGCGCTTCCAGGACGACCAGGCCAAGAACAAGAAGATCACCGGCCGCAACAAGCGCGAGAAGGCCGAGAAGAAGGCCAAGGCCAACTACCAGAAGGGCCTGAAGTCGATCGCGTCCAAGCTCGAGAAGATCCACAAGAAGCACGGCGACAGCTACTACGGCCACGCTGCCTTCCGCACGCGCGAGAGCTGGGTCAACAGCTACGGCCGCGAGATGATCGACGAGCTGCGCAAGAAGAAGTAGGCAGCGTCCGACGCAACGCTCACTTCGGGAAGCGCGCGCGCAGCTCCGTGCCGGAGAAGGCCGCGTCCCGGCCCTCGAGCTGCTTCCGCACGCCTTGCACGGTCCCGGGCTTCACCGCGCCCTTCTTGTTGCCCCAGGCGAACCGCACGAACGTCGCGACGTCGGCGAGCTGCGCGTCGCCGAACACCGCGTTGGTCTTGAGGCCCGGCATGGCGGCGGCGGGCACATACTCGGTGCCGTTGACCTGGATCGGCCCGGTCATGCCCTGCAGCAGGATCGCGGCGAGCCGCTGCTCGGAGCCGGTGGTCCACTCGGAGCCGACCAGCGGCGGGCCGAGCATCGGCAGCCCCTGGCCGTCGGTGCCGTGGCACGCCATGCAGGTGGTCAGGTAGAGCTGCTCGCCGCGGCGGAACGACGCGAGGTGCTCCTTGTTGCGCGGCATCGGGTGCGCTGCCGCGGTCGTCTTGACCGCGGTGCAGTGGTCGAGGTAGTCGAGCAGCTTGTCGTCCTCGAAGTCCTCGTCGAGCAGCTCGACGAAGCGCGCTTCGCGGCCGTGGAGGCCGTGGACCGCGCACTCGCGGAAGAACTTGCGGCCGCCGTGCTGCTGCAGGAGGCGCGCCAGCAGCGTCAGCGCTTCGTCGCCGGGGAAGCGGCCGAGGCTGGCGGCGAGCTGGCGCAGCACGACCTCGTCGTCGCCGGCCGCGAGCGCAGCGAGCCGCGGCAGCAGGCGCGCGCGGTCGGCGTCGTCGAGCTGCTCTGCGAGCCGGATCGCGGCCTCGAGCACGTGGCTGTGCTCCGAGCGCAGCGCGGCCTCGACGGCGCGGGCGTCGAGCGCAGCGAGGCCCTCGAGCGTCCACAGCGCGTGGAGCTGGCCAAGCGGGCGGCTGCGGTCGCCGGCGAGATGGACTAGCGCCGGCACCGCGGACCGGTCGCTGCGGTCGACCAGGAGCTGCTGGGCGGTGTCGCGCCACCAGCCGTTGGGGTGACAGAGGTCTGCGACCAGGGCGCGGGACGACTTCTGCCGCAGCCGCGGCGCGCCCTCGGCCGTGCGGCCCTTCTGCGCGATGCGGTAGACGCGGCCAAGCCGCGGCGCTGCCTCGAGGTCGCGGTGCGCGATGTGCTGCCGCAGGTACTTCGTCAGGTACGTGCGGTGCTGCACGATCCCGTGGTAGAGGTCGACCAGGTAGAGGCAGCCGTCGGGGCCGTTGAACAGGTTGACCGGCCGGAACCGCTCGTCGGTCGACGCGAGGAACTCACGCTCCTGCAGCGGGTGCGCGCCCGACGTCAGGCCGTCCTCGCGCGTCAGCGCGATCATCCGGACGAAGTGCGCGGACGGCTCGCAGAAGAACGCGGTGTCGCGGTACTCCTCGGAGAACTGGTGGCCGCGGTAGACGACCGGCCCGCACGCGGCGGTGACCGCCGTCAGGTAGCCCCGCTCGTCGATCGCGCCCTCGCCGCCGCGGTTGACGCCGGGCGTGACGCGCGCCGGGAACACCTTGTCCCGGTACGACAGCATCGCGGTGTCGCCCATCTTCAACAGCGAGTTGGGGTTCCGCATCAGGGTGTTCGGCTGCAGCTGGTCGGCTTTGAGGCCGAACCAGTTCTGGTTGTAGTACAGCCGGCCGTAGTCGTCCTGGGAGAGGCCCCACTGGCCGCGGAAGGAGGTCTTCTCCTTGACCCACTCGCCGTCGACCTCGCGGTAGCGCGCGTCGGACTTGACGTTGTAGATCCAGTTGTCGAGCCCGCGCAGCAGGCCGTTGCTGCGGTGCTCGACGTTCTCCTTCTTGGCGTAGTGCTCGTCGACGACGACCATCTCGCCCGCGACGTCGTCGACGTTCTCGACGTAGTAGAGCTTGTCGTGGCCGCCGTAGAGGATGCCCTGCTTGTAGAAGGCGAGGGACCGCGGCAGCACCAGGTCGTCGAGGAACACCTTGTAGCCCTCGTAGACGCCGTCGCCGTCCGCGTCGGTCAGGATCGAGATGCGGCCGATCGGCTGCAGCTCGTCGGTGGCGTCGGCGTCGAGCATGTAGGCGCGCATCTCGACGACCCACATGCGCCCGTCGCCGTCGAAGCGCAGCGCGACCGGGCTCTGGAGCTGCGGATCGCTCGCGGCGACCGAGATCGCGAAGTCCTCGTGCAGCGAGAAGGTCGCCAGCGCGTCGTCTGCGCTGAGCGGGGGCGCGGGCGGGATGGCCTCGAACGGCACCGCGTAGGTGTAGCCCTTCTTCTTGTCGGGCTTCTTCTGTGCGGCGAGCGAGCTCGCGCCGGCGCAGGCGAGCAGCGCAGCGAGCCAGAGCAGCGATGGGCGAGGGGTCACACCCGGACGTTCGCACACCTCGCCGCGGTTGTCGAGGTGGGCGCGCGCCCAGCAGCCCTCAGCGTCCGTCGGCCGAGAGCGACGGGCCCCAGACCTCGCGCGCGGAGCGGCGGGCGGGCAGCGGCGCTGCGTCGGGCAGCGTGCCCAGCGGCACCTGTTCGGCGTAGACGTCCTCGAGCAGCGCGCGCGCGCGGCGGAGCATCGCCGCGACCTGCTCTCGGTGAACGGCTGCGAGGTCGCGCTGCTCCCGCGGGTCGTCCGCGAGGTCGAACAGCTCCGGGCCGCTCGCGAGCGGCGGGTCGGCCGGCTGCTGCTCGTCGGCGTGGAAGCGCAGCTTCCAGCGTCCCTGGCGGAGCGCGGTCGCCGCCCCTTGGCCGTGCCAGTAGAGCAGCTCGCTGCGGCCTCCGCGCGCTGCCGCCGTGGTGCGGTCGGTCAGGCACCTCCAGAGGTCCATCCCGTCGAGCCGCTGCGCGCTCGGGCCCGGCGCGATCTCCACGCCGCACGCCGCGGCGAGCGTCGGGAACAGGTCCATCGCGGAGACCAGCTGGTCGCTGACGCCAGGCGCGATCGCGCCCGGGCAGCGCACGAGGCAGGGCACCCGGGTGCCGCCTTCGAGCGACTGCCACTTCTGCCCGCGGTAGAGCGGGTCCGGTCGCGCGCCCTGCTGGCCCCGCTGCCGGCCGTTGTCCGACGTGAACACCACGATCGTGTCGTCGGCCTTGCCCGTCCGTTCGAGCGCGCGGAGCAGCGCGCCGATGCGGTGGTCCA
>JBMHDP010000032.1:0-29261 GCA_049889335.1 Planctomycetota bacterium | reverse complement strand
TGCGGACGCCCCTGCAGGCGCCTCTGCGGGCGCCTCGACAGCCACCTCTGCGGGCGGACGGCCCGGCGCCACGGCGTCTTGCTGCGGCGCGGCCTGGGCCTCGGGAGGCGGCGACGACGGCGCCCCGGCGGCCGGCGGCGACGGCGGCGCGGGCTCGGGCGACGGGGCGTTCTGCGGCTCGGAGTCGTTCACGGGGGGAAACACGATGGGCACAACTACGGCGTCGGACAAGACGCCTTGTGAAAGAAACCCGCGCGCGGCCGCCGCGGGCGCCCTGGCATTCCCTTCCTGCGCTCCGCCTGCTTAGCTAGAGCCGTCACCCCGCTCTCCATGGCCCGCATCCACGACTCCATCCTCTCGACGGTCGGCAGCACGCCGATCGTCCGCCTCGCCCGCATCGGCCGCCACCTCGACCAAGAGCTCTACGGCAAGTGCGAGTTCTTCAACCCGGGCGGCTCGGTCAAGGACCGCATCGGGGTGCGCATGCTGCTCGACGCCGAGGCCCAGGGCCGCATCAAGCCGGGCGACACGCTGATCGAGCCGACCTCGGGCAACACCGGCATCGGCCTCGCGCTCGCCGCCGCCGTGCGCGGCTACCGGGTGATCATCACCATGCCGGAGAAGATGTCGCGCGAGAAGCAGGTGGTGCTCGAGGCCCTGGGCGCCGAGATCATCCGCACCCCCACCGAGGCCGCGTGGGACGCGCCGGAGTCGCACATCGGCGTCGCCAACCGCCTGCGTGAGGTGATCCCGAACGCGCACATCCTCGACCAGTACGGCAACCCGTCGAACCCGCTCGCCCACGAGGAGGGCACCGGCGTCGAGATCTGCGACGCGTTCGAGGACAACCTCGACGCCATCGTGATGACCGCCGGCACCGGCGGCACGCTGACCGGCGTCGCGCGCGTCGTGAAGGAGCGCATGCCCAACTGCAAGATCGTCGGCGTCGACCCCGAAGGCTCGATCCTCGCCGGCCCCGGCCCGATCAAGAGCTACAAGGTCGAGGGCATCGGCTACGACTTCATCCCCGACGTGCTCGACCGCTCGCTGGTCGACCAGTGGATCCGCTCCAACGACGAAGACAGCTTCCGCGTAGCTAGGCAGCTGATCCGCCAGGAAGGCCTGCTCGTCGGCGGCTCCTGCGGGGCCGCGGCCTGGGCGGCCATGGAGGTCGCCAAGGACTTCCCCGCCGGCGCGAAGATCTGCTGCATCTTCTCCGACAGCATCCGCAACTACCTGACCAAGTATGTCGACGACCGCTGGATGCGCGAGAACGGCTTCCTCGAGGAGGACTGGGCGATCGGCACCGTCGCGGAGCTGCTGCGCGCCATGCCGCAGCGTGAGGTCGTGACCGTCGACGTCGGCAACACGCTCGAGCACGCCGTGACCATGTTCAAGGGCCACGGGTTCTCCCAGGTGCCGGTGACCGACGGCGGCAAGCTCGCCGGCATCCTCACCGAAGCCGACACGCTGCGCGTGCTCGTCGAAGGCGCCTCGCCCGACACCTCGATCGTCGAGATCATGGAGCGCAAGGTCTCCACCATCGCCCCGCACGCCGAGGCCAGCCAGCTGCCGCACATCTTCGAGCGCGGCGAGGTCGCGCTGGTGGTCGACGACGACCGCACCGTGCAGGGCATCATCACCAAGCTCGACCTGATCGAACACCTGACGAGGAAGCCCGCGGTATGAGCATGAACTTCGGCCGCGAGCAGGCGGTGCTCCGCCAGCAGCTCACCGAGCAGGGGACCGCCGAGCGCGCCGCCGCGCAGCAGGCCGCCTACGGCGACGGCGTCAAGTGCCTCGGCGCGGCGGCCGAGGACGTCCAGGCCGCGGCGGCGGGCATCGTCGAGCAGTTCCCGACGATGGGGCGCGCGCAGATGACCGCGTTCGTCCGGACCCTGTGGAGCAGCAAGACCCACGAGCTGCGCGGCGTCGGCGCGGCGATCCTGATCGCGCGCGCCGAGCTGCTGGAGCCGCACGACCTCGCGTTCGTCGAAGGGCTGCTCAAGGACGGGCACGACGACGACATGCAGGCCCGCCTGGCGGCCGACGTGCTCGGGGCGATGGTCACCCGGAGCAAGCGCCTGTGGAAGGACCTGCAGCGGTTCGCGAAGAGCAAGTCCGTCGCGCTGCAGCGCGCCGCCGTGCGCGCGGCCGGCGCCGCCTGCGGGAGCGCGAGCGGGTTGTTCGAGCGGTTCGCGAAGTTCGCCGGGCCGCTGACGCAGGTCGAGGACGAGGCGCTGCAGCGCGCGATCGACGAGGTCCTGGCGGCCGCGGCCCCCCACGACGAGGCGGCGGTCCGCGCCTTCGCCGACGAACACGGCCGCGCGCGCTGAGCCGCGCGACCTCGGGCCCGGCATGAAGATCTTCGACACCCACTGTCACATCGGCCTCGACGGCCAGGTGGCGCCGGAAGAGGACCACGCGCGCGCGCTCGCCGCAGACGTGACCGCGCTGCTGGTGGTCGGCGTCGACGCCCCGTCGAGCGCCGCGGCCCGCGACCTCGCGCGGCTCCCCGGCGTGCGCTGGAGCGCGGGCCTGCACCCCAACGACGCCGCGGCGTTCGAGCAGCAGTGGCCCGCGGTCGAGGCGCTCGCCCGCGAGGCCGGCTGCGCCGCCGTCGGCGAGACCGGCCTGGACTGCTTCCGGGACCGCACGCCCCTCGAGCAGCAGGTCCGATCGCTGCGCGCGCACCTCGCGCTCGCGCGCGACGTCGACCTGCCGGTCATCCACCACTGCCGCGACGCCTTCGCGCCGCTCTTCGAGGTGCTCGACGCCGAGCCGCCCGTGCGCGGGGTGATGCACTGCTTCTCGGGCGGCGTCGCGGAGGCACGGCGCGCGCTGGACCTCGGCCTCTACCTGTCCTTCGCGGGGCCGCTGACCTACAAGAAGAACGAGGCGCTCCGGGAAGCCTGCGCGTACGCGCCCGCGGACCGGGTGCTGGTCGAGACCGACGCGCCGTTTCTGCCGCCGCAGTCGCGGCGCGGCAAACGCAACGAGCCCGCGCTGATCGTCGAGACCCTCTCGAAGTTGGCCGAGGTGCGCGGCGTCGCCGTCGCCGAGGCCGCTGCGCTGACCTACGACAACGCGACGCGGCTGTTCGGCTGATCGCCCCGCGCCGCGGATACGCGAAACGCCCGGGCGCAGCAGCGCTGCGCCCGGGCGTCCCGAGGTCGCGCGGCAGCGTCGCCGCGCGCTGGACGTGTCCTTACTGGACGACGACCCAGGTGTTGCCGTCCGTGCCGAGGCCCGGAGTCGTGGTGTTCGCCGGCGCGGTCGAGTCGCTCATCTCGACGGTGCCGTCACCGTCCGAGTCGAAGTAGGCGGCATTCCACAGCGGGAACGTGCCGGTCGCCGTGCTGCCGGAGTACTGGAAGCCCGCCAGGTTGGCGTTGCTGGCCAGCACGTCACCCGACTGGTTGACGAAGAAGGTGCGGTTGCCGCTGTTGCCGCGGACGTTCGGCCACGCGTAGCAGCACCACAGGACCTCGGACTGCGACGCGTCGGGGGCCGCCACGATGCCCGTGACGCCGCCGCCGGTGCCCTCGGCGAGGCCGGCAGCCGCGGCGTCGGGGAGGAACATCTGGAAGTTGTAGCCCGAGCGGCTGACCGTCGTGGTCGTGTTGTCGTTGGCGATGTTGCCGAACGCGGCGGACAGCACCGGCGGGCTGATCAGCGTCGGCGAGGCGGTGCCCGCGTTGTCGCGGATGCCGACCCGGCCCGACAGCTCGCCGAAGTAGCCGTACTCGCCCTGGCCGTTCGCGTTGGTGTCGATGACGCCCGACGCCTGACACTGCGACTGGGCCGACGAGATGTTCTTCAGCGTCGCGACGGCCGCCGACTCGTTGGCGTTCAGGCGCGCGCTAAGAAGGTTCGGAATCGCGATGGACGCGATGATGGCGATGATCGCGACGACGATCATCAGTTCGATCAGAGTAAAGCCTTGTTCCCGCTTCGACATTTGGTTCTCCATGACAACCGTTTGGTGACGCGACCATCCCGGGCCGCGGTGTGTTTCCCCTGTCTCTCGTTCTGCTTCGCCTCGCTCAGCGCCCAGGGGCGGCCGTCGAGACTCCGAACTCCTGGAAGCGCTCCTCCTCGGTGACGGCCGACCAGGCGCCCGCTTCTTCACGAAGCAGCCGCCTCACCTCGGCCGGCCGCGCTTCATAGGCGCGCGCCAGTCGTTCGAAGCAGCTATCGACGTCCCCCTGTCGGAGCTTGAGGCGAGCCAAGAAGTAGTCCGAGATCGGCGCGCCTTCGCGCGCTCGCTCCAGCAGGGCCGCGGCCTCGACGTCCCGGCCCAGCTCCAGGTAGAGCTGCCCCGCTTCGAGCCGTGCCATGGGCGGCGCAGCGCTGTCCGCGGCCACGATCGACAGGCTGGCGAGGGCCTCCTCCGCGCGATCGAGCGAGGTCAGCAGCCGTGCCTCCTCGAGGCGTCGGCGGTGGCCGTAGCGTGCGTCGAGCCGCGCCCGGTGGCTGCGAAGGACACGCAGCGCAGCGTCGGGGTCCCCGGCCGCGGCGCGCATGCGCGCCTCCTCGAACGCCAGCTCGTCGCGCTGCTCCTCGTTGCAGTCCGCGCAGGCGCGCGCGCGCTCGTAGCACGACGCAGCCGCCAGGAACTCGCCCTGCAGCATGTGCGCGAAGCCGCGGTAGTACGACGTCTCGGTCATCCCCGGCTTCCGTCGCTCGACGCTCTCGAGGTGGCCGACCACGGTCTCGATCAGCACGACGCGCGACGACAGCGCCTCGCCGTCGAGGTCTCGCGCGGGCGTCAGGCACGCCGCCTGCAACTGCACCTTGGCGCTGCCCAGCAGCACCGTCACGTCGGCCTCGGTGTCCGCGGCGGCCCACAGGGCGCCGCAGACGCCGAGCAGGGAGAGCGCGCCGCCGTACAGCAGCGCGCGGCTGGTGGTGTCGTTCATCGATGCGTTCCCTGGATCGGGCCTAGCCGGCCGACAGGTTCTCCTGGAGCTTGAAGATCGGCAGGAACACCGCGAGCACGATGCCGCCGACGATCACGCCCATGACCGCGATCATGATCGGCTCGATCATCGAGGTGAGCCCCTTCACCTCAGCCTCGACCTGCTGGTCGTAGAACTCAGCGATCTTCTCGAGCAGCGCGTCGAGCGCACCCGAGCGCTCGCCGATCGCCATCATCTTGACGACCATCGGCGGGAAGACCGTCGACTCCATGAACGGCTCGGACAGGCTGTCGCCGTTCTTTACGCTCTCCTTGGCCGCGTCGACGATGCCCGAGATCACCTTGTTGCCAGCGGTGTCCGAGACGATCTCCATCGCGCCGAGGATCGGCACGCCCGACTTGACGAGCGTCGAGAACGTGCGCGCGAAGCGCGACAGCGCGACCTTCTTGAACAGCACGCCGAACACCGGGATCCGCAGCAGCACCATGTCGCGGACGTAGGCGCCGCGCTCCGTGCGGCAGGCGGCGGTGATCGCGAACAGCAGGGCCGCGGCCCCGCCGAACACGAGGTACCAGTAGTTCTTCATGAACCGCGCCGCGTCCATCGTCAGGACGGTGATCGGCGGCAGCTCGACGTCGAGCGACTCGAACACCGGCTCGAACGACGGGACGATCCCGATCATGAGGAACGAGGCGATGCCGATGACCAGCACCAGGGAGATGACCGGGTAGGTCATCGCGGACTTGATCTCGCTGCGGAGGTGCGCCGACGCCTCCAAGTACTCGGCGAGCCTCGTCAGGATGATGTCGAGCTGCCCGGAGACCTCGCCGGCGCGGATCATGCTGACGTAGATGTGGCTGAAGACCTTCTTGTGCGGCTCCAGGGCCTGCGAGAGGTCGGAGCCGTTGCGGATGTCCTCGACGACCTTGTCCAGGCAGAAGGCGAAGCCGGGGCTCTCGGCCTGGTCGGCGAGGATCTCCAGCGCCTCCAGCATCGGGATCCCCGCGCTCAGCATGGTCGACAGCTGCCGGGTGAAGACCTCGAGCTCGCCCTTCTTGCAGGAGGCCTTCTTGGCCATCTGGCGCTTGCGCCCCGCGGGCTTCGAGAACATCGCCGCGAGCCCCTTCGACTTCGCGACGTCCAGCGGCGTCAGCTTGCGGCGCCGGAGCTCGGCGACCGCCTCGGACTGGGTGCCGGCGGACACGCTGCCGCGCACCACCTTGCCGGCGGGGTCCTTCGCCTCGTAGTTGAACTTGGTTGCCATGGTCTGCGGTCTCCCTCTCCCGTTCGCTGTTCCCTTCGCGCGCGCGCCGATCAGTCGGCCATCGTCCTCGCCTCGACTTCCTGCAGGCTGGTCTTGCCGCGGGCGGCGTTGAGCAGCGCGCACCGTCGCAGCGTCAACATGCCCTCGTCGAGCGCGCGCTTCTTGACGTCGGCGATGTTCGCGCGGTCGACGACCATGCGCTTGACCTCGTCCGACATGCGCATCGTCTCGAGCAGCGCGAACCGGCCCTTGTAGCCGCCGCTGCAGCGCGGACAGCCGACCGGCTCGAAAAACTCCATGTGCAGTTGCGGGTCCTCGAGGTCCGCCTCGGTGAAGCCCAGCTCGAGCAAGGCCTTCGCCGGGACGTCGACGCGCTTCTTGCAGTTGGGGCAGAGCTTCTTGCCGAGGCGCTGGGCGCAGATCAGGAGCCCGGCGCTCGACACCATGAACGGGTCGACGCCCATGTCGATCATCCGGGTGATGGTCGAGGGCGCGTCGTTGGTGTGCAGCGTGCTGAGCACGAGGTGGCCCGTGAGCGCCGCCTTGATCGCGATCTCCAGGGTCTCCTGGTCGCGGATCTCGCCCAGCAGGACCACGTCGGGGTCCTGCCGCAAGATCGAGCGCAGGGCGCCGCTGAACGTCAGGCCGGCCTTGGGGTTGACCGGCACCTGGTTGATGCCCTCCAGCTGGTACTCGACCGGGTCCTCGACGGTGACGAGATTGATGTCCGGCGAGGCGATGTGGCGGACCGCGGAGTAGAGCGTGGTCGACTTGCCGGAGCCAGTCGGCCCGGTCACCAGGATCATCCCGTAGGGCTGCGAGCACGCCCAGAGGTAGTCCTCCATGCAGCGCTGCTCGAAGCCGAGCGCCTGGATGTCGAGCGCGAGGTTGGTCGAGTCGAGGATCCGGAACACCGTCTTCTCGCCCCAGACGACCGGCAGGATCGAGACGCGGAAGTCGACCGCCTTGCGGCCGATCTTCATCTGGAACTTGCCGTCCTGCGGCTTGCGCTTCTCGGCGATGTCCAGCTTGGACATGATCTTGATGCGCGAGGTGATGTTGTTCTGCATCCGCTTCGGGAGCACCATCGCCTCGACCATCGTCCCGTCCTTGCGGTAGCGGACGATGACCTTCTTCTCGAACGGCTCGATGTGGATGTCCGAGGCGCCCTGGTTGCAGGCGTCGAGGATCATCTTGTTGACCAGCTTGACGACCGGCGAGTCCTCGTCGCTGATCGCGCTGAGGTCGGTCGACTCGTCCTCCAGGTCGTCCTCCTTCAACGAGACGTCGCCCTCGTCGAACGAGTCCAGGATCCCGTCGACCGACTCGGTCTCCTGCTGGTAGCTGCGCGCGCGGATCCGCTCGATCTCCTCCTCGGTGGAGACGACCAGGCGGAGCTGGCAGCCGGTGACGATCCGGATGTCGTCGAGCTTCAGGACGTCGAACGGGTTGGCGACGGCGATCGTCAGCAGCGAGCCGATCTTGTCGACCGGGAAGACGCCGTAGTCACGCGCGACGTCCTCGGGCACCGACTCCAGGACCTCCTTGTTGAGGCTGAGCTTCGACAGGTCGATCGGCGGGATGTTGGCGGCTTTGGCGATCAGCTCGACGAGCTCCAGCTCGGTCGCGACGCCCTTCTTGACCAGGACCTCGGTGAACGGACGCTTCGACGACTGCGCCTCGGCGAGGAGCGTCTCCCCGACCCCGGGTTCGAGCTTGCCGGCCTTCTCCAGGATGGCGCGGAGTTTCTTGGCGAACTGCGTCATCGGTCAGCGCGACCGCCTCGCGGCGCCGGCGGCGTTGCGCTCCATCAGCCGCTGGAAGTCGCCCTCGTCGGAGGTGTGCGCGAGCGCGTCCTCGTAGCTGATCGCGCCCTGCTTGTAGAGCTCGAACAGCGACTGGTTCATCGTCCGCATGCCGACCTGGGCGCCGGTCTGCAGGATCGACATGATCTGGTGGGACTTGTTGTCCCGGATGAGCGCCCGGATCGCCGGGTTGGCGATCATCACCTCGGCGGCGAGCGCGCGGCCCTTGCCGTGCTGACGCGGGACGAGCTGCTGGCAGACGATCGCCTGCAGGGTGAACGACAGCATCGTGCGGATCTGCTGCTGCTGGTGGGCCGGGAACACGTCCACGATGCGGTTGACGGTCTGCGCCACGTCCGAGGTGTGCAGCGTCGCGAAGGTGAGGTGGCCGGTCTCGGCGAGCGTCAGCGCCGCCTCGATGGTCTCCAGGTCCCGCATCTCGCCGACCAGCACGACGTCGGGGTCCTGGCGGAGCACCGACTTGAGCGCCTTGCCGAAGGCGTGGGTGTCGCCGCCCACCTCACGCTGGTTGATCAGGCAGCCCTTGTTCCGGTGCAGGAACTCGATCGGGTCCTCGATCGTGACGATGTGGCCCTGCTTGTGCTCGTTGATGTAGTTGACCATCGAGGCCAACGTCGTGGACTTGCCCGAGCCGGTCGCGCCGGTGCACAGCACGAGGCCGCGCGAGAGGTTGCAGATCCACTCGCCGACCTGGGTCGGCATCCCGATGGTCTCGAAGTCGTAGACCTCGAACGGGATCACCCGGAGCACGGCGGCGACGGTGCCGCGCTGGACGAAGGCGTTGGTCCGGAACCGCCCGAGCTTCGCGACGCCGAACGAGAAGTCGAGCTCGAGGTTCTTCTCGAACTTCGCGACCTGGTCGGCGCCGAGCACCGAGTAGACGAGCTTCTTCGTCGCCTCGGGCATCAGCGGCTCGTACTCCGTGTCGACGAGCTTGCCGTCGACGCGGATCCGAGGCGGAGACCCCACCGAGATGTGGAGGTCGGATCCACCGCGCTGAACCATCAGGTTCAGCAGCTCTTCCATCGAGACCATGCTGACGCGCTCCTTGCTCGACCCGCCGCTCCGGCCGGTCCGGTGGGTCTATCGGCGCGCGGAGGGTCCGGGATTGAGGCCGGCGTGGCCCCCGGGCGAAAACCCTCGACGGGTCCGGGAGCAGGGCCGCGGCGCGCGGCGCGCGTGGCGCGCAAACGCCGACGCCACCGGAGGATCGGCGCGCGCGGACGGGGCGCGCGCGGCCGCGGAGGGGCGCCGCGCAGCGCGGCACCCAGAGCGCGCGTCCCGCCTCGTTAGAGGCTGTCGCCGACGACGATCTCGACGCGGCGGTTCGCGGCCTTGTCCCCGCGTCGGACCGGGTCGAAGGGTCCCCAGCCCACGATCACGATCGAGGCTTCGGGCACCCCCTGCTGGATCAGGTAGCTGGCGACCGACTCCGCGCGCTCGGCGGCGAGGTCCCGGTTGCTCGAGAAGCGGTTCTTGGTCTTGCGGATCGGGTCGGTGTCGGTGTGCCCCTCGACGAAGAAGCGCCGCCCGGAGAACTTCGAGCGCAGCACCTCCGCGACGCTGCGGAGGACGCGGTGCGAAGTGCTCTTCAGGGCCGTGCTGCCCGAGGAGAAGGTCACGCTGTTGTTCACGCCGATGCTCAGGCGACCGCGGCTGTAGCGGACGTCCGCGTCGCTGCCCAGGTCGTTCTGGATCTCGTCGATCATGTCGTCGGCGCCGGTGTCGACGGTCGCCTCCACCGGCGCGGGGCGCGCGGCAAGGCGGTTCTGGAGCTCTTCGTTCTCGCCGCGCAGCCGGCTGACGTCCCCGTTGAGCGCCTGGATCCGGTCGTCGCGGTCGCGGAGCAGCTCCTGGTAGCGGGCGGTGCAGCTCGAGGCCGTCGAGGCGATCACGAGCGAGAGGAGGAGGAGGGTGACCTTACGGAAGTTCATGGAGGATGCCTTTCGAGGACAGGGATGCCGTGACAACGATGCGGAGTCAGTTGGTGAGGAGTTCGTGAGCGCTCGCGGCGGCCGGCGTCATCGCCGCGCGCGCCGGAGCAGCCACAAGAGAGCGAGGAGCGCGCCGACCCCGATGGCCAGCACGAGGTAGACGGAGGACGGGTTGCGGCGCTGCCACTCGGGCCACTCGACGAACAGCAGCTCCAAGAGCGCGTCGCCGCCGAAGAGCGACGCAGCCGCGCCCATCGCGAGGTAGGGGCCGAACGGGATCCGCGCCTGCATGCTGCCGCCGAGCGTGACGCCGACGCCGACGATCGCGCCGAAGACGCAGCCGAGGAACAGGCTCAACAGCGCGCTCTGCCACCCCAGGAACGCGCCGATCATCCCCATCAGCTTGACGTCGCCGAAGCCCATCGCCTCCTTGCGGAAGACCGCGGAGCCCAGCGCGCGCACGCCCCAGGTCACGCCGCCGCCGACCGCCAGCCCCAGCAGGCTCGCGAGCAGCGATCGCAGCTGCGGCGAGACCGCGTCGTCCGCCGAGATCACGCCCGCGAGACCCGGCCAGAACCCGGCCAGCGCGCCCAGGACCATGCCGGGCTTCGTCAGCGCGTCGGGGAGGAGCTGCGTGTCGAAGTCGATGAAGGTCAGCGCGATCAGCATCGACACGAAGGTCGCGTGCAGCACCAGCGCCGTCGCCGCGGCCGGATCCACGGCCTGCGCCGTCGGGAACACCGGCCCGTACGGCTGCCACCACGCCAGCGCGAAGAAGAACGCAGCGGTCAGCAGTTCGACGAACGGGTAGCGGAACGAGATCCGCGCGCCGCAGCACTTCGCGCGGCCGCCGAGCAGCAGCCAACCGAGCACCGGGACGTTGTGGGACCAGCGGATCTGCGCGCCGCAGCTCGGACAGTAGGAGCGGCCGAGGACCGAGCGCTTGGCCGGGTCCTCCTGCTGCAGTCGATAGACGACGACGTTGAGGAACGAGCCGATGCACGCCCCGAACACGGCCGCTGCAGCTGCAAACGCCGTCGCTTCCATCGACAGTCTTGGCAATGCCGCGCACGCGCGACCCCTCGATTCACCGTTCGCCGTTGCGGGTTGCGGCCCCTACGACCGCCAGGGCGCGCGGACCCGCGCCCTGTCTGACCGCCCGCTGGCGGCGTCACCATACGGTCCTGCCGAATGTGAGTCCAGGGCGGAAGCGCGCGATCCCCGCCCCTCAGCGGGCCTCGACGAGCCGCAGCCGCGTGACTTCGGGCGACGCTGCGTCGGCGCGGGCGGTCGCTCGGAGCCGCAGCCGGAGGAACGAACCGGGCGCGGCGAAGAGGGCGTCCCCCGCACGCGCAGGCTGCCAGCGTCCGACCCGGCCGACCGCGACGTCCGGCACGGAGCCGAGGATCGGGTCGGCGGCGGTCGACTGCCACTCGAGCCGGAGGCCTTCGAGCGCCCCCTCGACCTGGAGCCTGCCCCCGTCGCAGTGCAGCGGGACCTGGCGCCAGGGCAGGACGTGCGTCACGTCGACCGCGCTGTCCGCGGGCAGCCCGCGCGTGAACGTCACCGGCACCACCAGGCCCTGCCCCTTGGCGCCGTCGAGGGCGCCGCGCGTCGGTCCCGCCTGCGCGTCGACGCCGAGCATGGTCCGGTACGGGATCGGCCCGTACAGCTGCAGTCCCCCCGCCCCCGCGAGCAGCAGCGCGGAGCGGTCCGACTGCGCGCTCTCCTCGTGCGTGACCGCGCCGTCGACGCGAACCGCGCCTCCGGCGAGCACGCTGACCGGCGCGACCTCGGCGAGGCCTGCGACCGGCTGCGCGCCGAAGCGCTCCCGCGGCACCTCGACGGTCGGCGCGCGCAGCCGGAGCTGCCCTGCGATCCGCACGCCGCCGGTCGCGCAGAGCCGGACCGGCGCGGCGCGCGCGTCGACCGTGACGGTCACGCCGTCGGGGATCTCGACGGACGTGAACGCGAACACCGGACCTTCGGAGACGACCCGCTCACCGTCGCCCCGGTCGAAGGGGGCGCCCGCGCGCAGCGTCACGTCCCGCGTCGGCGCGAAGCGCCCGAGCGCGCCGCTGCCGGCTTCGACGCGCAGACGCGGGCGCAGGCGCGCCTCGCGAGCCTCGAACCCCGGAGCCAGCTGGAACGGCGCAGACTCGGCCTGCCCGGCAGACAGCCAGTCACAGATCGGCACGCTGCTGCCGGCGATCACGCTCCAGATGACCGGCGTGGCGGGCAGCGGCGCGCGGCCGCCGTAGTCGGTGAGGCCGCCGCCCGGCCGCACCGCGACGCTGATCCAGTCTCCTGCCTCCAGCGCGCGCTGCGTGCCGTCGGCGAAGCGAGGCAGACCGCCGAGGTAGACCTCGACGCTCGACCCCGGGTGCTCGTCCAGAGGCGAGGTGAACACCTCGACGCGCTGCGGGCGCAGCTCCACCTTGCTGCCGAGCACCTGAACCGAGAACGCCTCGGCGCGCACCGACCCTGGCAGGAGCGGCTGGGTGAAGTGGACCAGCAGGCGCGGCTCGTCCGCCGCGACCGGCAGCGGCGCCTCCGGACGACGCATCAGGAACGGGACCTCGCTCGTGGTCGGCCGGAGGATCGACGGCAGGCCCTCGACGACGTGGTCACGGTCCGCGACGAAGACGTCGAAGGTGACCGCCGCGTCGAGCCAGCGGCCGTCTGCGGCCCGGATCGAGTCGGGGCGAGGGTGACCGGCGAGCTGCAGCCGGTAGCGCCCGCCGGGTCGCAGCGAGCCGTCGTCCAGCTCCGGCGAGAGCGGCGGCGCAGGGAGGAACGTGACCCAGTTCTCACCGGACTCGAGGCGCCCCGGGACCTGGTGGCCCTGTTCGTCCAGCAGCGTCACCGAGTCCGGCGTGATCGAGAGCGGGCGCAGCGCCGCGGAGAAGTAGACGGTGAGCGCATCGTTGAGCAGCAGCGGGCGCGCCGGATCCCCGAGCGCCGGCGACGTGCGCTCCACGACGAGCGGCGCCGGCGCCTCCGCGCGCTGCCAGCAGCCGCTCAGCGCCGCGCACCAGGCGGCGAGCAGCGGCGCGGTCGCTTTCGTCGGAGGGGATCGCATGGTCGCAGCCCCCATCATCGCACACCAGAGGCCGCGGACCAGAGGGGCGCACGGAACGCCCGGCCGCGGCGAATCCTCCGGGAATCCGCCCGCGCCGGCCGCCCGCGAAGGCCCCCTGCTCAGGTCGCCGTCCGGCGAGCTGACGCGCCGCGCCTACTGGCCGGGCGTCAGGCGGTAGACGACGCTCAGGCTACGCAGCGACGGCGACAGCGCCGGCGTCACGTCGACGTTGTTGGTCATCACCAGGCGCAGGTTGAGGAAGCGCGGGAACAGCCCGCTCGCCGGATCGCGGATCTGGCTGACCTGGTCCTCCGTGACGTAGGGAGTCAGGCTGTCCGTCGCGATCCGCGGCGTCTGGCCGGTGAAGCGGTAGTTCGGCGTCGAGTAGCGGTAGGCCTCACACGCGTAGTTCACGTTGAGGAGGTTGCCGCGCGACAGCGAGTCGTCCGCGTCCGGACCGAAGGTCGGGTTGTAGAGCGTCTCGCTGTTCTCGAAGGTCTCGCAGCCGCGCAGCTCGACGACGACGCCCGTGCCGGCCGGCTGCCGCGTCTGCGGCGGGTCGACCTGGACCAGCACGTCGGACATGCGCAGGTTGGGGTTGACCGAGGCCCAGTCCGGGTAGCCCGCGACCGGGACCGGCTGCTGGTTGGGGTCGACCAGCTCGGCGCGCTGCGGCTGCAGCGTGTCGAAGAAGCCGAACGTCACCGTCGAGACGCGCCGGACGAAGTCGGCGCGCGCCCAGTAGAGCATGCCGTCGCCCGGAGGCGCCTGGAACAGCCCGGTGGTCGCGTCGCCGAGCGCGGGGTCCTTGACGATGTTGACCGCGTTGGCCTGCAGCGCGTTGGCCGGGTCGACGAGGATCTCGTTGCCGGTGATCAGGTCGAAGCCGCCCGAGGCGTGCACCCGCACGCGCGGCCACGGCGGGTAGCCGCCAGGGCAGCCGCTCGGGAAGGTGTCGTAGTAACCACCGATCGAGTTCCCGACGCTCGGCGGGCCGAGCATCGCGACCTGGAAGCCGTTGATCGCCGAGGCCAGGCCGTTGGCCGGGTCCTCCGGGAACATCTTCATGTCGACCAGCAGCGGCAGCGCGATCGGGTCGTGGTCGCGCTGGTTCAGCCCGTCGAAGTCCTCAGGGTCCATGACCCACGTGCCCGAGCCGAACTGCGCGAACTCGGCGTCCGGCACGCTGGTGATCCAGGGCGAGTCGATGTTCGCGGTGACGTCGTCGCTCGGCGCCTGCCCGTTGGGGTTCTGCGCGCCGCCGAGGCCGATCACGTTGCCGCTGCCGTCGACCGTGACGAGGCGCGAGTCGCGCCACGTGTAGCTCCGGTCGAAGCGCGGGAACGGCACGTAGGCGACGCCGAACTCGTCCCGACGGACCTCGTTCGGGTTGATCGTGTAGATCCGGTCCTCGAAGACGGGGACCATCTCGGTGCCTTCGAGCACGTTGTCCGCGAAGACGTTCGACAGACCCGAGTTCATCGAGCGGCCGTCGAGGATGCAGACGAAGGCCGGCGGGTCCCCGTCGTCGAGGACGCCGAACCAGTTCTCGTCGGCGCGCTTGCGGGCGTGGCCCAGCGACATCGTGAAGCGGTCGAACTCGTCGTAGAGGACCGTCTGGTCGTTGAAGGGGCTCCAGTAGAGCTGCTCGATGTCGAGGCCGAAGTCCGACGGCTGCGTGTAGCTCAGCGAGAAGTCGTCCTCGATGTAGCGCATCTGCATCCGCGAGCCCTGGGGCTTCATCGGCTCGATCACCTTGCCCGACGGCTGCGGCAGGATGCCGGCGAACTCGTAGACCTGCGGGACGAGCTGCGCGGGCACCTCGTCGCTCATGCGCGGCTCCCAGTACAGCAGGCCCGGGTGCGGCGCCATCTGGGTGTCCAGCGGCACACAGCCGAACCCCGGCGCGGGCAGGACCAGGGTGTTCTCGCTCGCCTCCGTGCCCGGATAGGCGAGGTTCTCGAGGCCCGGGATCGAGCTGTTGGTCCAGATGCCCGACGGGTTGTTGCCCCCGTCAGGCTCCCCGGAGTCCCAGCACTCGCCGCGGTTGATCCGGCTGATCGACGCGAGGTTGTTGTTGTTGGCCGAGCGCGCGAAGCGCACGCCGGACGCGCCGGTCAGGCGGCCGTTCTCCAGGCGGTACTGTCCGAAGATGTCGACCGAGCCGGGCAGCGAGCCGTCCTCGTCCTCCGCGCTGAACATGTAGCTGTGCCAGCCGATCAGGTTGGAGTCTGCGCCCGGGTTGAGCTGGAAGTCGACCGACCAGGCCAGCTGCGGGTTGGAGATGTCGTCGAAGATCTCGAGGGTGTTGCCCGCGAGGTCGGTGATTCCGCCACCCTGAAGGAGGATGTGCGCGCTGTAGATCTCCGCGTCGCCGGCCTGGTGCGCGAAGCCGAGCTGGGGCTGCAGCCGCAGGACCGTGCCGTCGCCGGCGAGGTCCGTCAGGCGCGTCGGCACGACGTGCAGGGTCGCCTGCTTGGGGTCGGTCATCTGGTCGGCGAACGACTGCGCCGGGCCGTCCGGCTTGGTCAGCAGCAGGTTCGCGGTGACGTCGACCTGGTCGAGGTCCATCGGCTTGTTGAACTCGAACGCGACCGAGGCGTCCGGGTCGATGTCGATGCCGGGCTGGCCCGGCGCCGGCTCGATGCGGACGAACAGGTTGCGCCACGGGACGTCAGTCAGCGCGCCGCCGCCGACGGCGAACGGGACCTCCTCGACGTAGACCGCGCGCAGCGTGCAGTCCTCGCCGTTGGGCGAGGTGTTCGAGCGGAAGGAGACGCGGTTGCCCTCCGAGTCGCGGCCCGGCGACACCGTCGCGACGCGCAGGTTCACGACCGGGATGGTCTCGCCCTGACCCGAGTCCCCCTGCGGCGCGTTCGGCGCCTTGCCGACGCCCGGCGAGCCCGCGAGGCTCTCGATCGAGAGGTTCTCGAGCACCTCGGCGCGCACCGAGACCGTCTCGAACAGCCCGGTCGACAGCTGCACGATCACCTCCTGGGAGATGACGTCGCCGGCCTCGAGGGGCCGCTGCACCGGGACCGTGAGCGGGCCGAGCGGCAGCCCCGTCGCGTCGACCGGGCCGTCGACGAACGGGTAGCGCGCCCGGATCGGCACGAAGTTCAGTCGCTTGTCGACGGTCAGGATGCTGTTGACGGGGTCGACGCTCAGGATGCCCATGTCGAGCGAGCCGATCAGCTTCGGCGCCTCCGGCTCGGTCAGGCGACCGGCGGGGCCGTCCTGGAGGTTGCCCGAGCGGAAGTCCCGGATGACGGAGTCGCGGCCGGCGCTGTCGACGCCGTTGAGCTCGGAGACCGCGTCCTGGTCGACGTAGAAGTCGGAGATGACCTGACCGCGGTTCGGGATCGCGACGCGGATGTTGGCGGTGACGTTGTCCGCGGAGGTGGGCATACCCGGCGAGGTGATGCCGCCGGCGGCCTCCCCGCCGAGGATCGTCGTGTCGAGGACCAGGGCGTCCCCGCTCACCACCATCCGGTAGGGGAGGATGCGGAAGGCGTCCACGGGAGCCACGAAGTTCGGGTCACCCTGGAACTCGAGCAGCTGCACGGCCGACGGGTTCGCTTCGAAGAACTCGCGCGTGGCGCCGATCGGCCCGTTGAAGTTGAGCTTGATCGCCGCGTTCCGCGGCACGATCGGGATCGGCCGGGTCGCCGTGTTCTGGCCGCGGTAGGAGTCGGGCAGCGAGATCAGGCCCGTCTGCGCGCTCGCGTAGGCGGCCTCGAAGTTGGCTTGCTCCGGCCCGGCGCGGTCGTCCCAGAGCACGACCAGCTGCTCGTGGCCGACCTCCTTGTCGAACGGCAGGAACTCGTAGTCCGCGGTGATGACCTCGTTGCCCGCCGCGTCGAAGATCGACTGCGTCTCGATGCCCGGGTTCACCACCACGTCGCGCGCGATCAGCTCGAGCTCGCGGTTCGTGCGCAGGCGGCGGTCGGTGACCATCGGGTCGATGCGCCGGTAGGAGTAGACGTCGACGAGGCGGCCGATCTCGACCGAGCGGAGCGTCGAGCTGTCGCCCTGGCTGGCCTCTCCCGCGCTGGAGCGGCCGTCACAGGCCCACAGGGTGGTGAGGACGAGCGCCAGCGGCCATGCCCGGAACCGGTTCTTCGCTTGCATCATTTCAGGTGCCTCTCGGGTTGTCGGCGGGCGAGCGCCGACTCAGTCGCGCGGGAGCCGGGGTCGCGGCTCGCGAGCAGATGTCAGGTTGCGTGGTTTGTGTGTCAGTTGGGAGCGCGACCGACCCGGCCCGCGCGGGCCGCGCCGGCAGCGCCCGGCTCGGATCAGAAGCGGAACGGCAGCCGCAGGAACTGCAGCTCGGGTCGCGGCGTCTCCGGGGTCAGGTCCGGCGGCGAGTCGGCAGCCGCGCTGCGGAACCGCGTGTCGAACAGCAGGTCCCACTGGACGAAGTTCGCGCCCAGCTGCCGGATCTGCTCCTGCACGGCGGGGTCGGCGAGGTCGTAGGCGAACGTGCCCTCCTGCGCGGGGAACCGCTGCGCGGCGGGATCCTGCGGGTTCTGGTGGAAGGCGAAGCCGAAGCGGATGTTCGCGACCGGGACCCGGTTCGACTGGCTGCCCGCGTAGGTGCCGCCGAGCCCGGGGAGGCCGTCCGTGACCACGTCGAAGAACTTGGCGATCACCCGCACCTCGGTCGCGGCGACCTGCAGCGCCCCGGACTCCGGGGACAGCACCAGCTCGTTCGCCGAGTGCGAGAGGATCCGGTAGCTGCCGAGGACGGTGCTGCCGTCGAGCAGCTCGGCCTCGTACTGGACGTAGCGGTCTGCCGTCGCGCCGAGCGCCGCCGAGGTCAGCGTGACCCGGTAGGCCGGTTGCCCCTGGTAGGTCGCGTTCGCGTTCCGGTTGAGGATGCCGACCGGCGGCACGATCTCCGGGTAGGTGACCACGCCGCGCCCCTGCACGATCTCGAAGTTGGCGTAGCCGAGCGCGATGCTCGCCGGATCGGACTCCACGCCCGCCCACTCGTAGGACGGGCCGGCCTGGGCGCCGCCCTGCACGACGATGCCGCGCGGGAGGTCGTCGTCCGCGAGCAGCGCGCGCCGCGCGGTCGCGCCCGTGTCGATCCACTTGGAGCGGAGCCGGGAGCTCGACGAGAACGGCGAGGGCAGCAGGTAGGGAGCCGGCCGGATCTCGCCCTCGTCGAGGTCGTTGGGGTTGACCGGCTGGCCCTGGTCGTCGACGCCGATCCCGAACGCGTTCGGGAAGCCGCGCCAACGGAGCAGGTCGATCTTGGCCTGCCCGGTCGCTTCGAGCCCACCGGTGAACATCCGGATGTTGTCGTCCAGGACGGTGTTCGTGTTGTCGGCGTTGGCGTCGCCGGGCGGCACCATCAGCTGCACGATGCCCATCCCGCCGAAGCCGCCGAGCGGCGTCGAGTCGTAGGTGTCGGCCCACTGCTCGGTGATCGCCGAGCCGCTCGCCGGGTACTTCCCGGGCACGACCGGAGGCGCCGAGCCGGTGACGCAGACGCCGCCGTCCGCCGAGATAGCGAAGTTGTAGTCGTTGTCCTCGTAGGTGTAGCTGAGGCCGTTGCCCGAGTCGGCGTTGATCTCGATGCCCTTGGCGGACATCAGGATCACCATGCCGCCCGCGCCGCCGCCGCCGCCGCCGCCGCGCGTCGACGTCGACGAGGGCTCACCGCCGCCGCCGCTGCCGCCGTCGGCCGTGATGACGCCGCCTTCGTAGATGATGATCTCCTCGAGGGCCTTGACGATCAGCACGCCGCCGCCGCCGCCGCCGCCGCCGCCCGAGCTGTCGTTCTCGAAGTTCGGGTCCTCGACGCCGCAGTCGCCGTTGTAGGAGAGGTCGCCGCCACCGCCGCCGCCGCCGCCGCCGATCGGGACGCTCAGCTCACCGGTGATGCGCAGGTTCGTGTCGAAGCGCACGCCGACGCCCCAGAAGTTGTTGTCGGTGCGCGCGTCGACGAAGACGGTCGGACCGGGGACCGCGCCCTCCAGGCTCCGCGTGACCGTGCCGGGGTCGCCGCCGCAGCCCTGGCCGCCGGCGCCCGTCTGCTGCTGGAAGATCGCGAACGGGTTGAGGGGCGGCGGGTTGCCGGTGCCGATCGGGACGGTGCCCGCGGGGCGGATCTGCTGCTTGAAGCCCGGGTCCCCTTGGGTCGAGAGCGAGCCGCCGCCGCCGCCCGAGCCCCGACCGCAGCCGGCCGTGCAGGAGAGGCTGCCGCCGCGGCCGCCCTGGCCGGGCGCGTTGAGCGGGCCGTTGCCCGTGGCGCCGGCGAGGTCGCGCTCGATCGCGCTCGGCGAACCTGCGCCGCCGTCGCCGCCGCCGCAGTTGCCGGCGCCGCCGGCCTTGGCGATGTTGGCGTTGCCCGACGTGTTGACCCGCTGGCCGTCGCCGCCGCGCACCGACAGCGTGCCCGAGATCTCGAAGGTCTCGGAGACCAACCACACCATCGGGTTGGTGCCCGTGCCCTGCACGACGCGACCCGCGGGGATGTTGACGCTGCGGAAGTTGAAGACGCCGCCGGACACGTTGTAGGCCGAGCCGTTCTTCGGCTGGACCGTGGTGAAGTTCGTGTTGAGCACGGTCATCGGCGCCGTGGGCTCGAACTCGGCGCCCGTGACGGTGCCTTCGAAGTCGAAGCCCGCCTTCAGGTAGCCGGGGCCCACCTCGCCCACCGGCTCCGGGAACGCCGCCGTCATGTCGACGTTGGAGGTGGCCAGGAAGTCGTCGATCAGGCCGTCGAACTGCTGCTCGTAGGCCCGCCGGGTCTGGAACGTGGCGAAGATGCGCTCGTAGGCCACGTTGGCCACGTTGGACTCCCCGGAGATGTCCTCCAGGGTGCGCTCGACGATGACCCGGATGGTCGCGTTGTTCGGCAGCACGCCGATCGGACGCAGGACCAGGGTCGAGCCGTCACCCGAGTTCTCTTCGAGCTCGACGTCGGCCGGGACCCACCAGTTGTCGCCGAAGTCCGGGTCGTCGTATTCGAGGAAGACGCGGCCGCGGCTGTTGCTGTTGCGCAGCAGCGGGTCGGTCTCGATCGCCGTCGGCAGGTTCGTGCTCGACGGGTTCAGCGGCTGGTCGAAGCGGAGCCGCACTTCCACCGGTGCTGCGCCCAGCTTGTTGAGCACCACGCCGCTCGTATCCGGCGTCGGCGAGACCTCGAACGCCGCCCGGCGCGGTCCCCCCTGCGCCGTGTTGCGGAACAGCGCCGCCGGGGTCGTGCCGTCCGCGGTCGAGAACGAGAAGGTGCGCGGCAGCGTCAGCCCCTGACCGCTGGTGTCCCGCAGGACGGTGCCGTTGTTGACGTTGCCCCCCACCAGCTGCACCTGGTAGGTGCGACCGGGGCGGAAGCCGCCGTTGGTGTACAGGTCATTCGTCGGCAGCACCGGCACGAACATCAGGCGCCGGCCCGGCTCGCTGTCGCCAGGGCTCGTGCCGATCATGAACTGCCCCGCGACCGGCTCCGCGACCGGCTGCCCGATCTGGTCGAAGACCTGGAAGGTGAAGGTCGTCAGGTCGACCGAGTTGAGGTCGACGGGGTTGCTGAAGTCGATCCGGATCGAGTCGTTCAGGAACAGCTGCCCGTTGTCGGACGGCTCGGTGCTGAGGACGACGAAGTCGCCCCCGCTGCCGTTGCCGGACGAGCTGCCGCCGCCGCATGCGGCGAGCGTGACCAGGGCGGCCAAGGAGAACAGTCGGGTGGAGAACACTCGAGTCATGGCGCTAGTGCGTGGCGCGTCGAGGGGGAGACGACGCAGCCGTGGGATTCAGTGCGGGAGAGAGGGACCGAGGGCGAGGCCGTCGAGAGCTGCGGGCGGATCCTACGGTATGGAGCACAGCGACGGCACACCGAGGTGTGAGAGAAGACAAGCTCTCTGCGTCGCTGGGGATCCATGGGGTCGGCTGCGCGCTGGCGGGACACCGAGCGTGCAGGATCGGGGGGAGGGGCCGGGCCGGTTCGGAGGGGAATCAGAGGGGTTTCGGGGAGCGCAGCGCCGACCGGTCCTGAGGGGGCCGAGGTCCGGTCGACGGGGAGCGCGTGGGGGTCAGCGCGCCGGCATCAGTTCTGCTGCCAGCGATACGAGAGCGCGAACGTCTCGATGGTCGGGGAGACCGGCGGGTCCGCCTCGGCGTTGTTGGCCGCGATGAAGCGCCAGTTGACGAAGCGGATGTCCCGGGGGTTGAACGTCTCGTTGGGGCCGGCGAAGTCGATCGTGTAGGCCGGATCCATGAGCACGTTCGGGTCCTCCACGTAGCTCGTGACCGTGCGGTTGTAGAGGTACGTCCACCAGTTGCGCGCCTGCGACGAGCCGGACGGCGCCCGGTTGTCCCACTTGCGCATGTGGGCGTCCCCCGCCTTGAACGGGTCGAGCGGGAAGTTGTCGTTGGTCGGACGCAGCTGCGCGCGGTCGTTCGCGGAGTACGTGTTGGAGTTGAACAGCGACGACGCGTTGGCGATCCAGGCGTTGTAGTAGAACGGCTCTTCGTCCACCGCGCTGGCGCCGCGGAACTGCGGCACGACCGAGGTCCCGGGCGGAAGCAGCGACAGCGGCGGGTCGAACTCGTAGGCGAACGTCGGCAGCACGCCCGCGGGCGCGGACGGCACGCCGTTGCTCAGGTAGAACGGTCCGAGGCGCGGGTCCTCGAAGTTCTCCGGCACGCGGTGCGGGTTGAAGAGGTCGATGAAGCCGTTGGTGATGACGGTCTGACGCTTCGCGCAGTCCATCATGATCCAGTAGAAGGTGTTGTCGCCACCGCCCGCGGGCGTCACGCCCCCCTGCGGCGAGTAGCCGCCGGACGCCGTGTTCCACTGCGTGTCGCCCGGCGAGCGGCAGATCGGCGGCGAGCCGTTGGGCAGGCCCGCGCGCCCCGCGCTCAGGACCCGGAAGTTGGGCTTGGGGTCGGACTGCACGGTGACGGCCGTCTGCCAACCGTTGGTGCCGAGCGCGACGTAGCCGCCGCTCGCCGGCAGCTCCGAGGAGTCGCAGTAGGTCCAGAAGTCGGCCAGCAGCGGCAGCGCGATGTTGCCCGTCAGGCCGCCGGTGTAGTCGTCCCCCGAGGCCGGACTCGCGAGCGAGTGGCTGCGGGCGTCGTTCCAGTAGCTGTTGACGAAGCGGACCGCGCCGGGCGCGCCGTCGTCGTCGATCCAGCGGCTGCCCTGTCCCATGCTGAACGGCGTCAGGATGTAGGGCGCGTAGTCGACGCCGCTGATGTCCGAGCCGTCGCTCAGCGAGTCGGCCGAACGCCCACCCTGCTCGATCACGGTCTCGTCGCGGTAGACGAAGTAGGGCTCCTGGAACTCGGGCAGCGGCAGGAAGCGGTTGACCTGGTTGACCTCGAGCACGACCTCGGACGGGTCGATCTGCATCGGGGTGTCGATGTAGGCCGCCGCGCGCGGCGCCTGGCTCTCGATGACCGAGCCGCTGCCCGACGGCAGCGGGTTCCAGGCGAAGTTCTTCTCGAATGTGCGACGCAGACCCGACTGGGTAAACGAAGGCAGCGAGCTGAAGTCGCCGACGCACGGGATCGGACGGTACTCCGAGTGACCGAGCCACATCGACACCCGGTCGAACTCGTCGAACGTCAGGTTCGTGCCCGTGTAGGGCGCCCAGTACATCTGCTCGATGTCGAGGTTGAAGTCGAACGGATCGGTCCGGGACAGGCTCAGGTCGACCTCACGCCAAACCGTCTGCAGGCGACAGCCGTAGGGGTTGAGCGGGTTCTGGATGCCGGCGGGCACCAGGTTGTTGGCCGAGTTCGAGCCGACCTGGGTCTCGCTGCCGAAGAACTGCGGGCACCAGCCCAGCGGGTTCTGCGGCTGCGGCGTGCCCTGCTGCTGCTGGATCGGCGACTGGTTCAGGTTGTCGGCGACGACGCGGACGCGCGTCGTCGGGCGCGCCTGCAGCTTGTTGTCGAGGTAGAGGAACGCGCCGAACATATCCTCGAGCGGGTAGGCCTTTGCGATCTGCGGCTGGCCTTCGCCCTGGACCTCCTCGGGGAGGAAGTAGCTCGGGCGCGCGTCCTCGTCGCGCGCGGCGAAGCGGCGCACGATGTTGATCGAGAGGTTGTCGCCGAAGACCGGCTCCGAGCCCTCGACGCGTGTGTCGACGGTGAACGGGATGACCACGCTGTTGCTGCGGTCGGCGGTCGTGCCCTGAAGATCCAGCGGGTTGCCGGCGAGGTCCTTGATGCCGCCGTCGTCCGAGTCCGAGATCAGGTGCAGGAAGTAGCGGAAGTCCTCGCTCGAGGGCGCGTTCCGCATCGTGTCGTCGAGGTAGAACCCGGTCGACGGCTGCAGGCGCAGCGACGTCTGCGAGCCGTCCTCGTCGAACACGCGCGACGTGATCAGGTAGGGCGTGCGGTACTTCGCGATGTCGAAAGTCGCCGGGTTCATCCCGGTGCCCGTCACGCCGCCGTTGTCGAACGGCCGGTTCGCGATGAAGTCCGCGATGCTGTCCTCGGTCGTGAGGTCGCGCATGGCGAAGAAGAACGTGTCCGCCCACTTCACCGTCTCGAGGTCGACCGGCTTGGTGAAGCGCACGACCGCGCCCGCGAACGGCGACACGAACTCGTTCTGCTGGGGTTGGACCCCGTTGAGGGCCAGCGGCGCCGGCGTGAACTGCAGGAAGTTCCGCGGGTCGTCGCGGCCGGCCTCGTCCCCGGCGGTGAACTCGGCGACCACTACCGAGCGCGGCGCGTTCTGCACCAGCCAGGGCTCACGCTCGACGAGCGACGACGGGTAGCCCGGGAGGTTGCGCGGGTCGATCGACTCGAGCCCCTCGATCCGGCGGATGCGCACTCGCACGTGCTGCTCCGTGGGGTTGTCCCGGTCGTCGTCCGGGTCGACGACCACCTCCGCGCTGCCGAACGGCACGCCCGAGGAGTCGTTGATGAAGCGGATCACGTCGCCGCGGTCGATCTCGTGGCTCAGCCCGTTCTTGTAGACGGTGACCTCCTGCGTGAACTGGTTGATGCTGTCCACGCGCTCGAGATACATCGGGATCTCGCCGATGACGCGCAGCGGCAGCGGGTCGCGGACGAAGCCGCGCGCGATGTCCGCCGAGTCGTCGTTCTGGTTGCCGGAGCGGAAGTCCCGCGCGATCGACTCGCGCTGGCTGTTGTTCAGGCCGGTGAGCCCGCCGGTCGCGCGAGCCCGCAGCCCGGGGATCGCGAGCGGGCCGTCGAGCGCGATGGCGACGCGCATGTTGGCGCCGAACTGGTCCGGCGACGCCGGCAGCCCGGCGGCGTTGTTCGAGGTCTGGTACTGGAGCCCTTCCGAGCCGAGCAGGACCGGGTCGAGCACCAGGTCGCGCTCGCCGACCACGATGCGCACCGGCATCGGCACGAAGCCGTTCGGCCCGGTCGGGTCGTCGACGATCTGCAGCAGCTGAACCGCTTCGGTGTTGCGGAGCTCGGTGACCCGGCCGGTCTCGTCGCGGCCGACGAAGAAGCCGTCGTCGATGCCGAGCGGCGCCGAGAAGCGCAGGCGGACGCCGGCGTTGCGCGGCACGACCGAGAACGGCACCCCGTTGCCATTCTGACCGAAGAGCATGGGCGCCACCACGCGCAGCTCGTCGTCCAGCGCATCGAACGCCTCGGCGAACTCTTCGCCGTTCACGTCACGCGGGATGAACAGGCGCGCCTGCAGGGTGTCCGGGTCCGTGCCGATGAAGTCGTAGGTGATCTCCGTGTCGGACAGGCTCGAGTTCGTCGGGCGCTGATCCTGGATGTCGCCGCCGATGACCACGTCCTTGCGGAACAGCGCGATCGACGACCCCTCGGCCGTCACCTGCAGACCGTAGACGTCGACGAGCCTGCCGTACTCGACGGCCACCAGCTCAGGCTGCACGGTCGAGCCGGGCTCCGAGCTGGCGACGCCGCCGCCGCCGCCGCCACAGCTGGCGAGGGACAGCGCGCCGACCGCCAGCACACCGGCGAGTCCGAGGGCGCCGCGCGGGCGAGGAGAGCGGCCCGCACGCGCGGGCATCGGGAGGTTGTCTGCCATCATGGAATGCAACGACGGGGAATGAGGCGACATCGTTCGGAGGTTGGCTCCCGCGCCGAGTCGCGCGGAAGACCAGAGCTGGACGGTGGTTCGAGCACGCTCTCGGGTAGGCCGCAGCGCGCGGCCGAGAGAGCGGACTCCGGTTGGGATATCGGGCGATCCGGGCCGTCGAAGAGGTCGCGGATCCCCCGATGTCTCAGAGGGGCACATCAAACATCATGCCGACAGGCAACCCAGCTGCAAGCCTGCCCAAACGCCTTCTGCCGAATCTCTTACGACGCCAGCAGCGCATCGCTGGCGCGCACGAACTGAGCGGGGCGGCCCACCGCCCGGTGCGATTTCGCTCGGAAGCCTGCGCCGCTAGGGCTCGTCGCCTTCGCCCGGCGCGCGGAACCCCGCCGCGCGGGCCTGGTCGGCCGTCTCGAAGTAGGCCCGACGCGCGGCCTCGATGGCCGCGACCTCGGCTGCACCGTGCCGATAGAAGCAGCGGCGCCCCGTGTCTCCGACGACGCGCGCCTCGACCTCTCGCTCGCAGTAGGCGCACGCCAGCACGACGGGCGAGGTGCCGGCTCGGACGCGGAAGTCCCGCTCCAGGTAGCGAACGCCTTCGTTGTTGGTGATGCAGCGCTCGTTGCGGCAGCGCGGCGCGAGGCTGCCGCTCGCGTCCCCCGGCGTGACCGAGAACCGCGGGGGCGGGGCTGCCTGCAGCTCGATCTTCCCCAGCTGGTAGGCCATCAGCGCCATGCGCATGGGCACGCCCAGCTCGGCCTGTCGGAAGTAGACGGAGCGCGGGTCGTCGTCGAGCTCGTAGCTGATCTCGTCGACGCGCGGCAGCGGGTGCATGACGCGCGCGTCCTTGGCGGCAGCCGCGCCCATCGTCGAGCGCGTCACCCGCGGGTAGTCCTTGGTGTCCTCGCCCTCGTGCCGCTCTCGCTGGGCCCGCGTCATGTAGATCGCGTCGATGCGCGAGACCTCGACGTTGCCCAGGTTGGTGAACAGCGCCAGCTGGTGGGGCTTGCTCGCCGTGAGGTAGGCGGCGGCGTTGCTGCTCCCGGCGAGGCCGGGCAGGTCGGCGACCGACGCCGTCGCGGCCTGCACGCCGTAGTCGCGCCGCAGGCGCTGGAGCACGTAGTCGGGCAGCTCGAAGCCCGGGTAGGGCATGGTCACGATGTTCGCGCCGAAGCGCGCGAGCGCGTAGCAGAACGAGTGGATCGTGCGGGAGTAGCGGAGGTCGCCGCACAGCACCACCTCGAGCCCCTCGAGCCGCCCCTTCTCCTTCCACAGCGTGTAGAGGTCGCAGAGCGTCTGGGTCGGGTGCTCGTGCGCCCCGTCGCCCCCGTTGACCACCGGGACCGACGCGTAGCGGGCCGCGACCCGCGCCGCGCCGTCCTCGGGGTGCCGCACGACCAGGATGTCCGCGTAGCTGCCGCCGACGACGCGGACCGTGTCGGCGAGCGACTCGCCCTTGGCTCGGCTCGTGCTCTCGCCGTCGGCCGCGGTGATGACGCCGCCGCCCAGGCGCAGCATGGCCGACTCGAAGCTCAGCCGCGTTCGGGTCGACGGCTCGAAGAAGAGCGTCGCCATGATGGTGCCGCGGCAGAGATCCGACCACGCGTGCAGGTTGGCGCGGAACTCGTCGGCGTGCTGGAACAGCTCGAGGATCTCGCTGGTGCTGAGGTCCTCGATGGAGACGAGGTCACGCTTGACGGGTGCGGCCATCGGCCGCGCCATCATGCCCCCGGAGCTGCCGCGGGTCCATCGACATCGAGCGCCGCGAGCGCGCGCTGCTGCTGGGCGTCGAGCGCCGCGAAGCCCCCCACCGCGCCCGCATCGGGCAGCCCACGCGCCGCCGCCAGCAGCGCTCCGAACCGTTCCCGCAAGGCCGGCGGCTGCTCGCGCTCGCTGGAGAACGACGCGTCGCATCGCAGCGTGGCCGGCCAGGGTCCCGGCGTCAGATCCGCCTTGGACCGGACCACCAGGGCGCTCGCCGCCGCGAGCGCGACGTCGGCTGTGATCGGACCGCGCGCGCCGTCCACCACCACGACCGCCAGCGCCTTCTCGCGCTCCGCGCGCCCTCGCGTGATCGCCGCCGCGTCGAGCGGTGACGACGCAGCGCCCTCCCCCGCCGTGTCGACCAGCTCATAGGGGTAGCCGGCGAGCGTCGTGCGCTCGGAGACCGGGTCACGCGTGAGCCCCGGCGTCGCCCCGGTGAGCGAGCGCTCGCGGAACAGCAGCCTGTTGAACAGCGTCGACTTGCCCGCGTTCTGCTGCCCCACCAGCGCGACCCGCTGCGGCGCAGCCAGCGCCAGCGCGGCCGCGCTGCGGCGGAGCGCCTCGTCGCGGGCAGCGCGGCGGCGCGCCGGGGACAGCCGGCGTAGCGACGCGAGCTCGGCGTCGAAGTCGTAGCTCAGCTGCTCCGCGGCCAGGTCGAACTGCTCCGGCGACAGGGCGTCCCGGAGCAGGCGCTCGGCCGGTGACCGGGGACCCTCGACCCGAAGGCCGAACGCCGCGTCGAGCTGGTCCAGCACGGCGGCCGCGCCGTGCACGTGGACCTCCCGGGCGCCGCTCGGCCGCGCCACCACGAGGACGTCGTCGACGTCCCGGCCGTCGATCACGAGGGTCGCGCGGCGAGCGGGCCCGCCAAGGGCCGGCGCGCACGGACCGCCGCCGACCGATCGCAGGCACGCGAGCACCGCAGGGCGCTCGGCCGGCTCCGCCTCGACGACGGCGACGCCCGCGACGCCGGGCGTGGTGAGCAGCTTCACTCCCCCGCCTCCGCGAGCGCCTGCAAGCCCTCGTGGAGCAGGTCCGGGCAGTGCTCGCCGACCAGCGAGCTGTGCGCCAACAGGCGCCGCGCGTTGCCCCCGGTCACCACCAGCGGCGCGGCGGGGAGCCGACGGCGCGCCTCGGCGACCAGCCGCTCGACCGCGCCGCACCAGCCCAGCAGCACGCCCGCGTCGACGCTGCCCTGCGTCGTTCGCGCAGGCAGCGACGGATCGGCGCCGAGGTCGGCGGGCGGCCGCGCCGGCGCCGTGGCGCGCATACCCTCGACGATCGCGCCCAGCCCAGGCGCGATCGCCCCCCCTTCGAAGACGCCTGCAGCCGTCACGAGGTTGACGGTCGTGGCGGTGCCGCAGTCGACGGTCACCGCCGCGCCGTGGCGGCGGTAGGCCGCGAGCGCGCCGCCCCACCGGTCCGCGCCGAGCGTCTGCTGGGTGTCATAGGCGAGCCGCAGCGGGCAGGCGCGATCGACCCCGGCGACCTCTACCGCGCACCCGAGGTCCGCGAACGCGCGCTTGGTCGCCGTGAGCGCCGAGGACACCACGCTGACCGCCAGCACGCGCGTCGCGCCGCCTCGAAGGAAGCCGGACAGCGACGCGAAGTCCGGCGCGGCGCTCTGCGTCGACCAGCGAGCGCCGGCGGCATCTCGGCACGCGATCGTGCTGTTGCCGCAGTCGACCGTCACGAGCGCGGAGACCACGGCAGCGCGGGGAGCTAGCGATCCGGCGCCTGGTAGACGCGCTGGACGACCTGGCCGTTCGACAGCCACTCGGTGGCGAAGGTGCGCACGCCGCGCTGGTAGTCCTTCTTGACCATGTTGGTGGCCTGGGCCTTGGAGGTGATCGGGCGGTTGTTGACCTTGAGCAGCACGTCGCCCGTCTGGATGCCGTAGCTCTCGGCCAGCTTCGGCTCGACGCTGCGCACCGAGACCCCGCGGAGCTTGCTGGTCTTGCTGACGTAGGTGTCGACGTAGACGTCGTTGAAGATGTCGCCCGACGAGCGGAACCGCCGCTCGTCGCTGCGCCCGATGTGGAACTGGTCGCCGAAGCGCGTCGTCTCCTCGACCTCCCGCCACGCGTTGGCGCCGGCGGCCTCGGAGGGTCGCTCCCGGCGCGCGGCGGCCCCGCTGCCTCCGCGACCCTGGAGCTTGCGCAGCGCGATCAGCACGTCCTGCGGGATCTCGGCGGTGGTCTTGAGCAGCTCTTCCTCGGTCGGCTCGGCCGCCGGCTGGCCTTCCGCTGGCGGCGGCGCCTCGCGGACGAAGAACGCGGACTGCGCGTCGGGGGCGACGCGCACCAGCTTGATGTGGCTGAACTTCGGCCAGAGGGCCGCGGAGCGGCGCGGGTTGCCGCCGTCGTCGACCCACAGCTTCTGCAGGATCTCGCGGTTGGTGGTCGACGCGCTCGGCATCGGGCTCGGCGGGGGCGCGCTGCCCCCGCGGGCGCCGCGGC
>JBMHDP010000031.1:0-6357 GCA_049889335.1 Planctomycetota bacterium | reverse complement strand
CACTTCTCGGTCAACACCGCGGCCGTCGCGCTGCTCGCGCGCCGCATGGGCGGGCCCGCGTTCAGCTTCACCGTGCACGGCCCCGACGAGCTGCCCGGCATGCGCGCGAACGGGATCGCGGACAAGGTGCGTCACGCGCGCGCCGTCGCCGCGATCACGGACTACTGCCGCGGTGAGATCCTCGCGGCGACGGACGGCGAAGGCGCCGACAAGGTGCACGTCGTGCGCTGCGGCCTGGAGCTCGATCGCTTCCAGCCGACGCCGGTGCCGGCGGCGTCGCAGACGCTGGTGTGCGTCGGGCGGCTCTGTCCGCAGAAGGCGCAGACGCTGCTCGCGGAGGCCGCGGCGCGCCTCAAGGACAGCCACCCGCAGCTGCGGATCCTGCTGATCGGCGACGGCGATACGCGCCCGGAGATCGAGGCGATCCTCGACCGCGAAGGGCTGCGGGACCGCGTCGTCCTGCACGGGTGGGCCAGCGGCGACGAGGTCCGCGCGGCGATCGCCGCGGCGCGCGCCCTGATCCTGCCGAGCTTCGCGGAGGGGCTGCCGATGGTGATCATGGAGGCGATGGCGCTGGGCCGGCCGGTGATCTCGACCCGCATCGCCGGCATCCCCGAGCTCCTCGACAGCTCGTGCGGCTGGATCGTCGACGCGGGCGACGTGGACGCGTTGACCGCGTCGATCGCGGCGTGCCTCGAAGCGGACGCCGCGCACCTCGACGCGATGGGCGCAGAGGGCCGGGCGCGCGTGGAGCAGCGCCACGACCAGTCCAAGAACGCGCGCGGCCTGCGGCGCGCGGTCGGCCTCGAGACCGACGCGGACGCGTCCCGCTGAGCGACGCGGCGTCAAGCGACGCGGCGCCGGGCGACGCGGCGGCGGCCTACTGCTGCCTAAGCCTGCCGCGATCGACCTTGCCGAGGTGGGTGCGGGGGAGGTCCTCCATGAGCACGACCTGCCGCGGATACTTGTAGGGCTCGAGCCGCTCCTTGACCCACGCCTGGAGGGTCTCCGCGAGCCTCGGCGCGGGCGCGTGCGGCACGACGAACGCGTGCGGCTTGGTCAGCCCGTCGGCGTCGACGACGCCGACGACCGCGGCCTCCTTGACCGCGTCGTGCGCCTCCAGGCACTCCTCGACCTCCCGGGTCGCGAGCCACTTGCCGGACACCTTGAGCATGTCGTCGGCGCGACCCCCGTAGTGGAACCACCCCTGCGCGTCGCGCGTCACCAGGTCGCCGGACACGTACCACTCGCCGCGGAAGCCCCACGCGGTCTTCTCCAGCTGCTGCCAGTAGCCGAGCGCGCGCGCGCCGCCGCGGACCCAGAGCCAGCCGGCGTCCCCGTCGGGGACCTCTGCGCCGTGCTCGTCACAGCCCTTGACCTCGAAGCCGTCGACGACCTTCCCGATCGTGCCGCCGCGCACGTCGCCGGGCCGGTTCGAGATGAAGATGTGCCACATCTCGGCGGTGCCCAGCCCGTCGAGCAGGTCGACGCCGTAGGCGGCGTTCCACCGCTCGTGCAGCGGCGGCGGCAGCGCCTCGCCGGCCGAGGTCGAGAGGCGCAGGCAGGAGAGGTCGCGCGCGGCGGCGTCCGGGCCGTCGAGCAGCTTCTTGATCATCGTCGGCACGTTGACCAGCACCGTCGGCCGGAACCGCTCGATCAGCTCGAACACGCGGCCCTCGGTGCAGCGGTCGGCGAACAGCACGCAGGAGGCGCCGACCGAGAAGGGGAACAGCAGGTTGATGCCGGTCGCGTAGCCGAAGAAGAGCTTGGGCACCGACAACGTGACGTCGTCCTCGGTCATCGCGAGCGTGCCCTTGCCGTAGCACTCGGTCGTGTAGGCGAACGAGCGGTGCGTCTGCACCACGGCCTTCGGCTTGCCGGTGGTGCCGCCCGAGAACAGCCAGATCGCGGCGTCGTCCCGGTGCGAGCGGAAGTTCTCGAAGCTCGCCGCGGCGGCGTCGCGGCGCCGCAGGAAGTCGGCGTCGTCGACGACGAGCACGCGCGCGAGCTGCTTGCCGGGCGCCTCGCTCGCGGTGAAGCGCTCGGCGTGGTCCTGCTCGACGAACGCGGCGCGCGCGCGGGTGTAGCCGAGGAAGTAGTCGACCTGCGCGGCGTTGAGCTCGGGGTTGAGCATGACCACGACGCCGCCCATCTTGAGCACGCCGAAGAGCGCGGCGACGAAGGGCAGGCCGTCGCGCAGGGACAGGATCACGCGCTGCTCGGGCTGCACGCCCGCTTCGACCAGCATGTTCGCGTAGCGGTTCGCCTCCTGCTGCACCTCCGCGTAGGTGAAGTCGCCCGCCTCCGTGCGCAGCGCGACCCGCGCCCCGCGCCCCTCGGCGACGCGCGCGTCGAGGAAGTAGTCGGCGATCTGGAACTCTGCCGGCGCGGAGAAGCTCATGCGTCGCTAGGTTAGTGCCTCCACGGAGGCGAACACGAATACATGGCTGTCCGGCGCATCGACGAAATGACCTGGGAGGAGGTCCGGGGCCTCGACGGCGACCGGACGCTGGCGATCCTGCCGGTCGGCGCGACCGAGGCGCACGGTCCCCACCTGCCGCTCTCGACCGACGTGGTCATCTCCGAGGCGATGGCCCGCGCGGGCGGCGCGCGGCTCGCGGCGGCAGGCTTCGAGGTGCTGCTCCTGCCGGCGCTGGCCTACTCGCCGGCCGCGTTCGCCAGCGGCTTCGCCGGCACGATCTCGCTCGGCGAGGACACGGCGACGGCGGTGTTGGTCGAGGTCGCGGCGGGCCTCGCGGCCCACGGCATCCGGCGCACGATCGTCGCGAACTCCCACTTCGACCCCGCCAACATCCGCTCGATCTACGCCGCGGTCGAGCGGTGCCGCGCCGACGGCGCAGCCGAGTTGATCTACCCCGATTTGACGCGCCGGCCGTGGGCGGCGCGCCTGACCGACGAGTTCAAGAGCGGCGCGTGCCACGCGGGTCGGTTCGAAGGCTCGATCGTGCTCGCCGAGCGGCCGGACCTCGTGCGCGAGGAGATCCGCGCCGCGCTGCCGCCGAACCCGCAGTCGCTCTCGGTCGCGATCCGCGACGGCAAGCAGAGCTTCGAGGAGGCGGGCGGCGACCGCGCCTACTTCGGCGAGCCGGCCGCTGCGACCGCCGCCGAGGGCGCGCGCACGATCGCCGAGCTGGGGGAGATCCTGGCCGAAGCGGCGCTGGCGCACCTCGAGCGCGGCTGAGGACCGGCGGCGCGATCCAGATCCCGGTGGACGACGTCGCTGCGGCGGCGGGCCGTCGGGTTACCCTGCTGGCGTGAGCACCCTGGACGTCACCGACCTCTTCCGCGCGGCGCTGGACGCCGAGCCGGAGCGGCTGCACTTCGCCGCGCACAGCCATCACCTGTGGCCCGACGTGACGCGCGCCGCGCACGAGCGCGCCTGGACCGACGCCGTCGCGCTCGCGGACGAGAAGTGGGGCAGGTTCTTCGCGGAGGTCTACCCCGCCGCCCAGGCCGGGGTGGCGCGCACGCTCGGCGTCGCCGACCCGTCGCAGGTCGCGTTCTCGGCCAACACGCACGACCTGCTGCTCCGCCTGCTGAGCGCGCTGCCGGGCTGGAACGCGGCGCGGCCGCTGCGCATGCTCTCCACCGACGCGGAGTTCCACAGCTTCACGCGGCAGCTGCGGCGCTTCGTCGAGAGCGGGCGGGTGGAGTGGGTGCAGGTCCCCGCGGAGCCGTTCGCGTCGCTGCCCGCGCGCTTCGAGGAGGCGTCCGCGGCCGGGCCCTGGGACCTCGCGTTTGCGAGCCACGTGTTCTTCTCGTCGGGGCACGTCTTCGACGAGGTCTTCGAGCTGCTCGCCGCGCTGCCCGAGGAGACCGCGTGCGTCGTCGACGGCTACCACGGGTTCTTCGCCGTGCCGACCGACCTCGGCGCGTTCTCGGACCGGCTCTACTACCTCAGCGGCGGCTACAAGTACGCGATGGCGGGCGAGGGGGTCTCGTTCGTCGTCGCGCCGCACGGCCGGGAGCCGCGGCCGGAGTTCACCGGCTGGTTCGCGGGGTTCGGGTCGCTCGAGGCGGCGCAGGGCGCCCGCGTCGAATACGACCCCGGCGCCGCGCGCATGCTCGGCGCGACCTTCGAGCCGACGGCGTTCTACCGGCTGCAGGCCGTCTTCTCGCTGCTGGAGCGGCGCGGCATCACGGTCGCCGACATCCACGCCCACGTCGGCGCTCTGCAGGAGCGGTTCCTCGACCGGGTCGCAGCAGGAGCGGCAGGGACGCTCCGCGCGTCCGAGCTGACGCCTGGGCGCGGCGAGGTGGCGGGATCGCGGCGCGGCCACTTCCTGACGTTCCGTCGCGACGACGCGCGCGCGCTCCAGCAGCGGCTGCTCGCGGCGCGCGTGGTCACCGACGCGCGGGTCGACCGGCTGCGCTTCGGCTTCGGCCTCTACCACGTCGAGGCAGACGTGGACCGGCTGGTTGCGCGGCTGGCGCAGCTCGGCTGAGCGGGCCCGCTAGCGCCTGCGGCGCTTCGCGACCTTCTGGCCCTGCGCGCGCGCCCAGCTGCGGACGGCGCGCAGCTTGGGCGAGGCCGCGGGGTCGTCGTCGGCGTACTGGAGCAGGCCCCATGAGCCGTACTTCGACCACGCCGTCACGGACGAGAAGTGGCACATCAGGCCGCCGCCGGCCTCGCTCCACGCGGCGTGGTAGCGGTCGTAGACCTGCTCCATGCGCGGGTCGGCGTTGGCGGCCTTGAACAGCGCCTCGACCTGCGCGTTGTTCTGGCCGCTGCCGATCCCGACGAGGTGCTGGCCCGCCTCGTAGGCGACGAGCCCCAGCCCGTAGCGGTCGGCGACCTCCTTCTGCTTGCGCATCGCGGTGGTCGCCTTGGGCAGGGAGCGCGCGTCGACGTGCGCGAACAGGCGGTCGAGGTCCCAGCCGGCGACGTCTGCCGCCGACGGGTCGCTGCGCGGTCCGGCGTTGAGCGAGATGTACGGCGCGACCGCGAGCACGTCGGCGCTCCGGTAGGCGTCCTCGTGGGTCAGGATCTGCTCGCTGACGAACGGGTTGACGGCCTGCGTGGCGAGCACGCGCACGAGCCGCTTCGTGCCGCCGAACACGTCCTCCCAGATGTCGAAGATCTCGACCGAGCGCTGCGCCGTGTAGCGCCAGCCCGCCACCCAGGCCTTGTCCGCCAGGCCGGCCTCGAGGCCCTGAGCCTGGGCGTAGCGGGCCTGCGCGAACAGGCCGTTCCACAGCTCGTTCGAGTACTCGACGTGCACGCGCAGGCGGCGGTCCAGACCTGCCTTGACCGCCTGCGCGAACCGGCGCACGTAGTCGTCGTCCGCCTGGTGCGGCATGCAGAACCACGGCTCGGCCTGGAGTCGGTTGGCGAGGTCGACCATCACCTCGACGGGCACGCCCTGCTTCGACCACGTCGCGTCCTCGAGCGTCGGTCGGTCGGCCCAGGCGCGGATCTCGGAGTTGTTCGTCTCCATCCAGTCCATGAAGCGGATCGAGGCGAAGCCGGCCCAGCGCTCCAGGAAGTCGGCCCGGAACGGCGAGGTCTTGGCGCGGCCGTCGGCGCCCGGGATCAGCAGCCGGATGTTGCGGACCGGGTCCTCGGGGTCGGTCTCGCGGAGCCGCAGCATCATGCTGCGGGCAGCGGAGCCGACCTCGACGCTCAGGTGCCCGCGGCCCTTGCGCTGCACGGCGCCGCCGTTGGAGAGGTCGAGGCGGCCCTTGCCGTCGAAGCGCAGCGTGTAGCGGCCGACCGGGTAGTGCCCGCCGTGCACGGTGCAGACCGGGGACTCGGCGAAGCAGCCCTCCTCGAGGCGTCGGACCCAGCCCCGCTCGTCGAGCTCGAGCGCGGGGCCCTTGCCCCAGGCAGCGCCCGGCCGCTGGCTGACCCACGGGCGCGAGAAGCGGAACATGTCCTCGAAGGGCATCTCCGTGTTCCAGTCGGCGGGACCTGCGAGGTTGATCCCTACGACCGGCCGGGCGCGGCTGCGGGTCTGCGCGTCGAGCGGAGCCAGCGCCAGGAGCGCGGCGGAGAGCAGTGGGAGAGCTTTCATGGTCGCCGGGGGGCCGAGGTGCGGTGCGCACCGCGCGCCGACCGCGGTGCCTGCGGCCGCACCGTCTACGCCCGACGAGCGCGTTGCAAGCGCCTCGGGGGCTCGTATCCGCGCTACCGTGCGCCGCGTCTCCCGCCTTCTTGCCGGCGGCCGGTCGACCGGGCCGCCGGGGGGGCGGCGGGGGGGCCCCCCGGGGGGGGGGCCCCGGGGGGGGGGGGGGGGGGGGGGGGGGGGGGGGGGGGGGGCACGTGGGGGGAGGCCGGTCGCTGGGGGTGGGGGTGGGTGGGGGTGGAGTGGGGTGGGGTGGGGTGGCAGGGGAGAG
>JBMHDP010000030.1:0-18307 GCA_049889335.1 Planctomycetota bacterium | reverse complement strand
CAAAGTCGCCGGCGAAGGCCCCTCCCGCGGCTACGACCGAGGCGCGGGCCCGCGGGGACGCGGCGACCTCGCCGGCCGAGGCCCCCGCGTGGGCCCCGCTCGGCTGCACCCTCTTGAACCTCGAGGCCGCGATCCGGAGGGGCTGATCATGACCATGTTCGAACACCTCACGCGCCGTTCGTTCGTCGGAGGCAGCGCGGCGGGCCTGGGCTCGCTCGCCTTCTCGGCGCTGTCCCAGCGCGGCCGCGCGACGACCGCGGCGCAGGACCCCGCCTGGAAGATCGGCGAGGGCAAGGCCAAGCGGGTGGTCGTGATCTTCTTGTCCGGCGGCCTGTCCCAGCAGGACCTCTTCGACGAGAAGCCCCTGCTCAAGGAGCGACGCGGCGAGCAGCTGCCGCCCTCGGTCCGTCAGGGCGGCCGCGTCTCGGGCCTGACCGAGCGCCAGGGCCAGCTGCCGGTCGTCGGCTCGAAGTTCGAGTTCGAGGACTACGGCGAGTCCGGCCTGCGCATGTCCGAGCTGGTCCCCCACCTCGGCGAGGTCGCCGACGAGCTCTGCCTGATCCGCTCGATCCAGAGCGACCACGTGCTGCACGAGGCCGCCAACACGATCTTCTTCACCGGCACCCAGCTGCTCGGCCGGCCCTCCTGGGGCGCTTGGACCTCCTACGCCCTCGGCGACGGCCGGAGCAACCTGCCCGAGTTCGTCGTGCTGCTGTCCAACCCGAACCCGTCGACCCCGCTGCACCCGCGGCTGTGGCACAACGGCTTCCTCGAAGGTCGGCACCAGGGTGTCCCGTTCCGCAGCGGCAAGGACCCGGTGCTGTTCGTGAAGAACCCCGCCGGCGTCGACGACAAGGTGCGGCGCTACCAGCTCGACGCGCTCGCCGAGCTCAACCAGCTGGAGGCCGGGCGCAGCGGCGACCCCGACGCGCTCGCGCGCCTCGCGGCCTACGAGACCGCGGCCCGCATGCAGACCAGCGTCCCCGAGCTGGCCGACCTCTCCGACGAGCCCGACGACCTGCTCGAAGACTACGGCGCCGAGCCCGGTGAGCGCAGCTTCGCCAACAACTGCCTGCTGGCGCGCCGGCTCCTCGAGCGCGGCGTCAAGTTCGTGCAGCTGTGCGACGCGGGCTGGGACCACCACTACAACATCCCGCGCGTGCTCCCCCGGAAGTGCGAGCAGGTCGACAAGCCGACCGCCGCGTTGATCCGCGACCTCAAGCAGCGCGGCATGCTCGACGACACCATCGTGGTCTTCGCGGGCGAATTCGGGCGCACGCCCTACTGCGAGGGGCCGCTGGCCTTCGACACCTACGGTCGGGACCACAACAACCTCGCCTGCTCGGCGATCGTGGCCGGCGGCGGCTTCAAGGGCGGCTACGCCCACGGCCGGACCGACGACTGGGGCTGGTCCGCGGCCGAGGACATCGTGCACGTGCACGACCTGCACGCGACGATCCTCCATCAGCTCGGCGTCAACCACGAGAAGCTGACCGTGCGCGCGCAGGGAAGGGACTTCCGGCTGACCGACGTCGCCGGCCGCGTCGAGCCACGCCTGCTGGCCTGACCGGCGGCGCGCGGCTCAGCGGCCGCCGGACTCTCGCCGACGGGTCTGCTCCCCGATCGCGGTCAGCACCTGCGCGTCGTCGTTGTGCGAGTGCGTGAAACCGAGCGCCCGCTCGGCGCGGATCGTCTCCTGCGAGCGGAACGCGAGCACGTAGCCGCGTCGCCAGCGATCGCTGTGGTTTCCCTGGGAGCCGTGCACGGCGCGCTCGTGGTGGACCGTGACCGAACCCCGCTTCATGACCGCGCTGCGGATCCGGTCTCGCGCCGGGTCGACCTCTGCGACGAGCGTGTGGTTGCTGTCGCGCTCGCCACGCAGCGGCCGGTGCGGCCGGAGCTCGGCCTCCAGGTGCGAGCCGTCGACGAAGCGCACGCAGCCGTTGTCGTCGTCGACGTCGTCGAGCGCCAGCCAGAACGTCGCCGTGCGCGTGTCCTCGGTGACCGGCCAGTAGCCGAGGTCCTGGTGCCAGTGGAACACCGCCCCCTCCCGCCGGGGCGGCTTCGCGACCAGCTGGTCGTAGTCGAGCGCGAAGCCGGCGCCGAACAGCTGCGCCACCACGGCGGCCGCGCGGCGCTCGTAGGCGTTGCCGCGCAGCGACGGCAGGTAGGTCCCCGGCAGCATGACGTTGAGCAGCTCGAACTCCTCGATCGGCCGGTCGTAGTCGCCGGTCATGTCGCAGTAGTCCCGCCCGCGGACCGGCACCTCACGTCGGAGCAGCCGCATGTAGTCCCGCTCGAGCGCCTGCAGCGCCGGTTCGTCGACGAAGTCGGGGAGCACGACCCAGCCGTCGCGGCGGAACGCGTCGACCTGCGTGGAGCGCAGCGGATACGGAACGAAGTCCTCGGACATGGTCGGATCACCTGCGAGCAGCGGCGCCGGTTCCCGCGCGCAGCGCGCGACGAGGGCGCGGGCCCGGTCCCAGAGCCTACGCCCGACGGCGCGCGCTGTGGACCCCGTCGAGCAGCCGACGCCGCCCCGGCTCAGGCCAGCAGCCCGCCGACCACCTCGCCGGCGACGTCGGTCAGGCGGTAGTCGCGACCCTGGAAACGATACGTGAGCCGCTCGTGGTCGAGGCCGAGCAGGTGCAGGATGGTCGCGTTGAAGTCGTGCACGTGCACCGGGTCACGCGCTGCGGCGTAGCCCAGCTCGTCGGTCTCGCCGTAGCTGACGCCGCCCTTCACGCCGCCGCCCGCCATCCAGAGGGTGAAGGCGCCGTTGTGGTGGTCGCGCCCCGCCCGCGTCGCCTGCCCGTTGCCGTTGTCGGTCTGCGCCATCGGCGTGCGACCGAACTCCGAGGCCCAGACCACCAGCGTCTCGTCGAGCAGCCCGCGTCGACGCAGGTCGGTCAAGAGCGCCGCGATCGGCCGGTCCACCTGCTTGCACTTGCGGGGCAGGCTGCGGAACACGGAGCCGTGATGGTCCCAGTCGGCCTCGAACAGCTGCACGAAGCGAACGCCCCGCTCCACCAGCCGCCGCGCCAGCAGGCAGCTGTTGGCGAAGCTGCTGCGCCCCGGCTCGGTGCCGTACAGCTCGTGCACGTGCGCAGGCTCGGACGCGATGTCCATCAGCTCGGGCACTGACGCCTGCATGCGGTAGGCGAGCTCGTACTGCTCAATGCGCGTCGCGATCTCCGGATCGCCGACGTCCTGCTGGTGCAGGCCGTTGAGCAGGTTGACGCTGTCGACCATGCGTCGCCGCGCGGGACGATCGACCCCCGCGGGGTCCGACAGGAACAGCACCGGGTCGCCCTTGCTGCGGAACTCCACGCCCTGGTGCACCGACGGCAAGAAGCCGCTGCCGAAGATGCTGTTGCCGGCACCCGGGTAGTTGCCCGTGAACATCGACACGTAGGCGGGCAGGTCGCGGTTGGCGCTGCCGAGCCCGTAGCTCGCCCACGCGCCGAGGCTCGGCCGACCGAAGCGGCCGAAGCCGGTGCCGAGGAACATCTGCGCCGGCGCGTGGTTGAACTCCTCGTTGTGCACGGTGTGCACCATCGCGAGGTCGTCGGCGCAGGCCTGCAGGTGTGGCAGCAGGTTGGAGATCGGCAGGCCCGAGCGGCCGCAGCGGCGGAACGCGAACCGCTGGTCCTTCGGCGTGCCGAGCAGCTTCGGGTGGTTGCGGATGAACGCCAGCTGCTTGCCCTCGATGAACTCCTTCGGGCACAGCTCGCCGTCGCGGCGCTGCAGCTCGGGCTTGGGCGCGAACAGGTCGAGGTGCGAGGGCGCGCCGACCAGGTGCACGTAGATGACGCTGCGCGCGCGCGGCGCGAAGTGCGGCTGGCGGTCGCCGTCTGCCAACAGCCTGGTCAGCGCCGCCGCGCCGAGGCCGGCGCCGCTGCGCAGCAGCATCGCGCGGCGGCTCATCGCCGCGAGGTCTCGCAGGTCGCGGCTCATCCCTTGGTGATCCCCTCGTCGAGGTTGAGCAGCACCGAGGACACGCAGAACCACGCGCCGAGCTCGACCGCGTCCAGCCCGCGACCGGCGCCGATGGAGGCAGCGTTCGCCGCGAGCGCGGCCGCCGCGTCCGCGTCGGCCGCGAGGCGACGACGTTCGCCGGCCAGCACCTCCCGCAGGTGGCGGAGCTCGAGCGCGCGCGGGCGTCGGGCCAGCGCGGCGCGGAAGACGCGCACCAGCCGCTCCTCGTCCGACGCGCTCTCGTCGAGCTCCGTCAGCGCGCGCCGCGCCAACCCGAACGCCGCCTCGACGTAGGCCTGGTCGTTCATCAGCGTCAGCGCCTGCATCGGCGTGTTCGTCCGCGAGCGCGTCGGGTGGCAGGCGGCCCGGTCCGGGCCGTCGAACATCACGAAGCTCGGATACGGCGCCGCGCGCCGCCAGACGACGTAGACCCCGCGGCGGAAGCGGTCGGCGTCGGTCGCCGCCACGTACTTGGGCTCGTTGCGGCCGGTCTGACGCCACAGGCCGTCGGGCTGCGGCGGGAACACGGCAGGCCCGCCCACCTCGAGCGAAAGCAGCCCCGCGACCGACAGCGCGCTGTCGCGGATCATCTCCGCCGGCATGCGGAACCGCGGCCCGCGGGCCAGCAGCACGTTCTCGGGGTCGCGGTCGCCGCGGCGCCGCGCCGACTGGCGGTAGGTCTCCGACGTGACGATGCGCTCCAAGACGTGCTTCATCGACCACCCGGACTCCATCAGCTCGACCGCGAGCCAGTCGAGCAGGTCCGGGTGGCTCGGCAGGTCGCCGCGCGCGCCGAAGTCCTCCTCGGTCGCGACCAGGCCGCGGCCGAAGATCTGCGACCACCAGCGGTTGACCGTGACGCGCGCGACCAGCGGGTTGTCCTCGGACACCAGCCAGCGCGCCAGGCCCAGGCGGTTCTTCGGCAGCGCGTCGCCGAACGGGTGCAGCACCGACGGCGTGCGGGGCGCCACCTCTTCGCCGGGCTGCAGGTAGTCGCCGCGGCGGAGCACGCAGGTCTGCCGCGGCTGGTCGAGCTCGACCATCACCAGCGTCCTGGGCGCCACGATCGCCGCGAGCTTCGCGTCGATGTCGGCCAGCTGTTGCTCGAGCTCCGAGACCTCCGGCCGCGCCGCGAGGTAGTAGTCCCTCAGGAGCCCCTGGTCGGCCGTGGTGCGCGATTCTGCGCGGAGGACTCGCTGGATCTCGTCGGGGACCAGCAGCAGCAGAGGGTCCCCGCAGAACGCCGACAGCCGCACGCGGCCGATCGTGCGGCCGCGGCCGTAGCGCTGCTCGAGCACGACCTCCAAGGCAGCCGGCGCTGCCAGCGCTGCGCCTCCGTCGAGGCCGAACACGGCGAAGTGGTCCTGGCCGAACCCGCCGCCGATCGCCCAGCCGGTCTTGAGCTCGCCGTCGACGGCGTTCTTCACCGGCCAGCCGCCCTGCTCGTGGTCGGCTGTCAGCGCGCGCAGAGAGACCGCAGAGAACTCCGCGCCCGCGGACGCCGCCGCCCGCACCTCGAGCTCGCTCAGGATGAAGTTCGGCCGCTTCACGTCGCCCCGCCCCGGCCCGCTCCCAGGCAGGTCCGGGTGCGTCAAGGTCTCGACGCGCAGCGCGCGGACGCCGCGCGGCGGCGAGGCGATCTTCACGCGGTAGGTCGTCGTGTCGGGCACCCGCCCGGAGATCAGCACCGAGCTGTCCTCGAGCACTTCGTGGTCTTCGTCGCCGGTCGACGTGAACGACGCGACCTCCAGGCGCTGCCACGAGGGCAGCTCGTCGAGCGCCGCCTTCAGCTGAAGCTCCCAGGCGCCTTGCTGGTCGACCGCGGACGCGACCGCCGCGTCGCGCGCGGCGACCAGCGCCTCGCGCTCCTGCGCCAGGGCGCGCTGCGCCTGGACCTGCTCCGGGCGCAGCGGCAGGTCCATCCAGGGCCCGGAGAAGTCGTACTGCACGCCGACGTCGCCGCGCGGGTTCTCGACCTCGATCGGGGTGTTGTTGAAGAACGCGAACAGGCCGTAGTAGTCCCGCTGCGAGAACGGGTCGTACTTGTGGGCGTGGCACTGGGCGCACTCCATCGTCGTGCCCAGCCACACGGTCGCCGTCGTGTTGACGCGGTCGACGACCTGGTTGACCCGGTTGGCCTCGGGGTGGACGCCCGCCTCGACGTTGCACGTCACGGTGCGGTGGAAGCCGGTCGCGACCCGCTGTGAGAGCGTCGGCGACGGCAACAGGTCGCCGGCGAGCTGCTCCACGGTGAACTGGTCGAACGGCATGCCGTCGTTGAGCGCCTGGATGACCCAGTCGCGGTAGGCCCAGCTCTCGCGCAGCTGATCGGCCTGGAACCCGTTCGAGTCGGCGTAGCGGGCGAGGTCGAGCCAGTGCCGCGCCCAGTGCTCCCCGAAGCGCGGCGACGCGAGCAGCGACGCGACGGCGCGCGACCACGCCTCGTCCGAGGGGTCCTGCTCGAACGCCTCCACGGCCTCCACCGCGGGAGGGAGCCCGATCAGGTCCAGGTAGAGGCGGCGCAGGGCGCGCGCCGGCTCCTCGCGGGGCGACGGTCGCGCCCCCTCCTCCACGAGGCGCCGACGCACGAACGCGTCGATCGGGTGCTCCGCGGCCGCGCCCTGCGGCACGGACGGTCGCTCGGGCCGCTGGTAGGACCAGTGCCCGGACTGCGCAGGGAGCCACGTCGCGAGCCCAGCCGACAGCGCGGCTGCGAGCGAACGGACGACCGGAAGGCTGCGCATGCGGCGCCTGATGCTAGCCCATCTCGGGTCGCCGATCGTCGCGAAGGCCCGGAGCGAGCGATTGCGGTCGCCCGTCTCCGCCTAGCCGCGGCGGGCGCGCAGCGAGGCGCAGACCGCTCGGTCCGCTGGCAGGGTCGCGACGCGCCGCCGGCACAGCCGCGCCCCAGCCGGCCGGCGCACCGGGCTGGAGCCTGCCGCGCCTCCTTCTAGCATAATGTCGCGCGGCGCCGCCGCGCGCCGCCTCCTCGTCCTCCTAGCTTCGACACCCCTGCTCCGAGATGAACGCCCTCCTGCCCGTCCTCGTCGTCTGCGGCGCCGTCAGCGCGCTGCACGCCCAGACCTCCCCCGACTACCTCGTTCACCACGAGTTCCTGCCGCCTTCCGGCGCGGTCTACACCAACAGCGGCGCCACCGGCGCCGTCAATGACGGCGCCCCGTCGGGCGCCGTCACGCTGGCCGTCAGCCCGCTGGGCGTCGGCGTCACGCTCGGCGGCGCGTCGGGCGACGAGATCCTCTGCGGACCGTCGCCGGTGACCGGCAGCCAGGCGCGCACCGTCTCGGTGTGGGCCCGCACGTCGGCCGCCTCCGGCATCGTGACGCCGCTCACGCTCGGCACCAACGGCTTCGGGTCCAAGTGGGACATGGACATCGACGCCAGCAACGGCGGCGTGCTCGAGCTCGGCGTCGGCGCCGGCCGCACCACCGGTCAGGGGCCTGCGCTCAACGACGGCCAGTGGCACATGATGACCGCCGTGCTGCCCGCAGGCGCCACCAACCTGGGCCAGGTCCGCCTCTACGTCGACGGCGCCTTCGCCTACAGCAACTCGGGGACCCGGGTGATCAACACCGGCATCGGCGACGTCATCGTCGGCCGCTCGGCCAACTTCCCGACCACGATCCAGTTCTTCCCCGGTGACGTCGACGATCCGGTGGTCTGGTCGGTCGCGCTGAGCGACGACGAGGTCCAGGCGCTCTACGACGTGGCCGCCGAGAGCACCCTCGTCTACTCGCCCGGCGAGTTCGAGCGCCTGCTGGAGGTCTACCGCGGCAACGCCTCGGAGGTCACGATCGGCCTCAACACGTGGCGCAGCGCGACCGGCCTGGCTGGCTCCGCTGGGCTCACGGTGCAGGCCAACGGCCGCTACGAGCTCGTCCTCGACGCCGCCACCGGCGCCGGACTCGTCGCCCCCGCGGCGGCGTTCGTGACCACGGGCGCGGGCTGCGCAGGCCCCGCGGGCGTGCCGGCCCTCACGGCGCCGCAGCTCCCGGTCCTGGGCGGCACGCTCGAAGTCGAGGTGAGCAATACGCCTGCGACGACGCTGACCTACATGGTCACCAGCCTGACGACGGTCGCGCCCGTGCCGCTCGCCGTGCTCGGCCTGAGCACGGACCCGACGTGCGTGGTCACCGTCGACGCGAGCCTGCTGCTCGGCCCGCTGGCGAGCAACGGCGCGTCGTCGACGCTGCTCCTGCCGATCCCGGCGACCCCCTCGCTGGCCAGCACCCAGCTGTTCGTCCAGGGCGCCGTCATCGACCTGATCTCCGGCGACGTGAGCACCTCGGAACAGGGCACCGCCGTCATCGGCTGGTGACCGCGGACGTCCCGCCGAACCCGCGCCCCGCGACCGGACGGCGCGCGCCCCGGGGGACCGGGGCGCGCCTGCACGCCCCCCGCTCCCCTGCACGCACCTGCTCGATGATCCGTCCCTTCGCCCACGCCGCGCTGCTCGTCGCCTGCGTCCAGGCGCCAGCCCAGTCCTGGTCGTTCGTGTCGATCCCCGACTTCCAGAACAACGACATCGCGTCGCTCGCCGACCCAGGCTCGCTGTTCCCGAACAACCCCGCGCTGCCGGCCGGCTTCGTCGCCCTCGATCCGACGTGGGACAGCTGCACCGCGGACTATGACGACGCGGTCGACTGGATTGTCTCCCAGCTGGCGCTGGAGTCGCCGTCGTTCGTCACCGTCGCGGGGGACCTGGTGATGGGCCACTGGGAGCGCAGCACCGACGGCAGGTTCGTCTTCGGGCCGCTGAGCAACGACACCCAGCGCCAGGCCGCGGTCCGGAGCGCCGCCGACTACTACTACGACATCTGGCTCGGACGCTTCGACCCGGCGCGGAACACCCACCTCGCCGCGGCCCTGCAGTCGCTCAACCAGCCGCTGGTGCCGATGACCGTGCACGCCGTGGTCGGCGACCATGAGCTCGGCGACAACAACTGGGGGGCCGGCGGCGCGCGGTCGCGCATGGTCCCCACCTACAAGGAGGTGTTCGGGCGCTGGTTCACCCAGACCCCCGCCGGCGCGGCGACCGGCGCGCCCCGCTACGTGAGCCGTCCGGTCGGCACGGTCTACGAGGACACGGCCTACGCGTTCCAGCAGGACAACCTGCTGATGGTGGTGGTCGACGAGTTCCGCCAGGACAACCCCTTCGCCAACCTCGGCCCCAACGGCAGCGTGCTGCCGACGGTCGACGACGGCCTCGCCGGCACGACCGCCGACGACCAGCTGGCGTGGCTCGACGCCGTGCTCGCGGCCGGCCGCGCCGACCCTTCGGTCGACTGGATCGTGGTGCAGGGGCACATGCCGGTGCTGCGCCCCGTGCGCGTGCGCAACTCGTCCAACCTCGGCGTCCGGGACCAGAGCGGCGCGACGGAGTTCAACACGCTCCTCTGGCAGACCCTCTCGCAGCACGAGGTCGACCTCTACTTCTGCGGCGAGGTGCACGACGTCTCCCTGTCGCGCTACGGCGGCGTCACCCAGGTGGTGCACGGCGCGCTGATCGGCAACCACAGCCCGATCAACTACCTGCGCGTCGACGTGCACGACACGCGCCTCGAGCTGACCAGCAGGCAGATCGCCGTCCAGCTCGGCAGCGGCAACCTCTGGCAGACCGGCAGCAACCGGCCCCGCGCCAACTTCGTGATCCCGCCGGCGACCCGCGCACAGGGCTACCAGACGGTCGGCTACGCCGAGCTGACGCGGCAGCCCGGCGGCGGCTCGGTGGTGACGCAGGCCACCGGCACGCTCGCGCCCTACGGGACCTTCCAGAACGGCAACACCAACCTCACCGAGTTCCTCGTCCACCACGACTTCGACCAGCTGTCGGGAGGGCAGTTCTCCAACGCCGGCTCGACCGGGCTGGTCCACAACGGCGCGCCGAGCGGCAACGTCTCGCTCTCCCCGGGCGTCACCGGCCAGGCCGTGACGCTCGGCGGCGCGTCGGGCGACGAGGTCACGTGCGGCGCGTCGCCCCTCAACGGCAGCCAGGAGCGCACGGTGTCAGTCTGGGCGCGGACCTCCGCCGCGTCAGGGATCGTCACGCCGCTGACGTTGGGCACCAACGGCTTCGGGTCCAAGTGGGACATGGACATCGACGCCAGCAACGGCGGCGTGTTCGAGCTCGGCGTCGGCGCCGGCCGGACCACCGGCCAGGGGCCTGCGCTCAACGACGGCCAGTGGCACATGATGACCGCGGTCCTGCCCGCGGGCGCCACCAACCTCGGGCAGGTCCGCCTCTTCGTCGACGGCGCCTTCGCCTACAGCAACAGCGGCACCCGCGCGGTCAACACCGGCAGCGGCGAGCTGATCGTCGGGCGCTCGGCCAACGCACCCAACACCATCCAGTTCTTCCCCGGCGACGTGGACGACGTCGTCGTCTGGTCCGAGGCGTTGAACGACGCCCAGGTCCGCGGGCTCTACGAGGTCGCGCTCGACCCTGGGCTCCGCTACGACGCCGGCGCCTTCGAGCTGCTGCTGGACGTCTACCGGCAGAACCAGGCCGAAGCCTCCGTCGGCGGCCGGGTCTGGCGACGGGCGACGGGCCTCACCGGCCCCGCCGGGCTCCGCGCGCTGTCCAGCGGCGGCTACGAGCTGGTCTTCGACCCCGCGACCGGCGCGGGCGTGGCGACGCCGGCGGCGTCGTTCACGGTCTCGGGCGCAGGCTGCGCCGGCCCGGCAGGCGTCCCTACGCTGTCGGCGCCGCAGCTGCCGGTGCTCGGCGCGACGCTCCAGGTCTCGATCGACAACGTCGCCGCGAGCACGGCGCCGTTCCTCGCCGCCGGCGCGGCGACGATCCCGGCGCTGCCGATCAGCACGCTGGGGCTGACGAGCGACCCCAGCTGCCTGCTGACCGTCTCGCTGGACCTCGTCGTCGGGCCGCTCGTAGCCGCGGGCGCCACGGCGAGCTTCCAGCTGGCCGTGCCCGCGACCTCCGCGCTGGCGGGCCTGCAGCTGCACTTCCAGGCGGCGCTGCTCGACGCCGCCACCGACGACCTCAGCCTGTCGGCCCGGGGCACCGCGACGCTCGGCTTCTGAGCGCCGCGGCCGGCGCGGCTAGCCGCCGATGGTCAGCGTGAGCCCGTTCGACGTCGCGAGGTTCGACGGGGCCGGGTCGAACTCGGCCGCCTGCAGGTGCAGCGTCGTGCCGGTCAGCGACGGCGTCGCCGGCAGCGGCAGGCTGGCCGTGTAGCTGGTCGCCGCGACGCCGACCTGCAGGAAGTCGGCCGTGTTGAGCAGCGTGCAGCCGGCGCCCGCGCCGAGCACGCCGCCGATCGGCGACGCGGACGTGCCGAGGCCCCAGATCGCGAGCTTGAGCGGCGACGCAGGGCTCATGTTCGTGCAAGTCGCCGAGAAGCTCACGCCGACCCACGGGTCGTTGTCGGCGACCAGCGCGAGCGGCGCGCCCGAGAGCCCGGCGCAGCCAGCGCCGTACGCCGCCGTCGAGGCGAGCGACGTCGGCCCGTGGGAGCGGGTCCGGTTGCGGCCGCCGTTGGCCTCGTTGCACGGGCCGTAGACCGCCTCGCCGAGCGCGGCGATCCAGTGCATGCCGCCGTTGCGGCAGCCCACGCCGTTCGTCGAGATCTCCTTCCAGTCGACGCCGTCGAACTGCCAGGTCTTGTTGCTGCTGCTGCCGCCGTTGCCGCCGTGCACGATCATCATGCCGGTGTCGGGGTTGTAGTACGACATCGCCGCGAACAGGCCCTGCGACGGGTTCGCGCTGTTGAACGGGGTCGTGCCGCCCGTCTGGAGCTGCGACCAGACCGCGGTCGAGAAGTCGTAGCGCCAGGTCTCGCCCAGGATCTCGGTCGCCCCCGTGGTCGGGTTGGTGCTCTGGCCGCCGTGCAGGATCAGGTCGCCCTGGATGGTGCGGTACTCCATCATCGCGTTCTGCACCGTCGGTCCGGTCGTCGCGAGCAGGACCCACGCGCCGCCGACCCAGGCCCAGGTCTCGTTGCTGCGGTAGTTGTTGCCGGCGGCGTCCCGGGCGTTGCCGCCGTGGAAGACGATGCCGAGCCCCGGCACGTATACGCCGTTGTGCGTCAGCCAGCGGCCGTCCGGAGAGCCGCCGGCCGGGGTCACGTTGACCCAGCCGTTGACCGGGTCCCACTCCCACGTGTCGTTGGCGCGCTGCCCGGACACGTTGTTGGTGTCCTGGCCGCTGAAGACGACGAACTTGCCGCGCGCGACGTCGTAGCCGCCGACGGCGCCGCGGCGCGTGCCCGGACCGCTGAGGCCGGAGCCGGTCAGCAGCGTCCAGCCCGCGCCGTCGTACGACCACAGCTCGTCGTAGCCGAAGACGTTGGCGCCCAGCTGGCCGCCGTACATGAAGTAGTGCACGCCGTCGGTGCCGGTCGCCGTCCGCTCGCGGGCGGTCGGCGGCGTGGTCGGAGCTTCGAGGGTCCAGTTGAAGGCCTGCGCGCTCACCGAAGCGGCGGCGAGGCAGGAGACAGTGGTGATGCGGAGCATGGGCAGGGTCGAGGTTGCGTCAGGATCGCGCGCGTCGCCGCGCGCCGAGGCCGAGAAGTATGCAGCAGTCGCGCGCCGACGGATGTCTCGGCTTTGCCCCGATCGCGGCGGCGCGCCTACGCCAGGACGTAACGTCAGGGCGCCGCGACCGCGGCACGCGCCGCGCCTAGGCCGTGCGGTCCCCGACCAGCTTCAGGAACTCTGCGCGCGTGCGCTCGTCCCGCCGGAACAGGCCGCGCAGGCACGAGGTCACGGTGCGCGAATTCTGCTTCTGGACGCCCCGCATCATCATGCAGAGGTGCGACGCCTCGATCACGACGGCGACGCCCTTGGGCTGCATCACCTCCTCCAGCGCTTCGGCGATCTGCATCGTCAAGCGCTCTTGGACCTGCAGCCGACGCGCGTAGATGTCGACGACGCGCGCGATCTTCGACAGCCCGATGATCTTGTCGGACGGGATGTAGGCGACGTGCGCCTTGCCGAAGAACGGCGCGAGGTGGTGCTCACAGAGCGAGTAGAGCTCGATGTCCTTGACCAGGACCATCTCGTCGGTCTCGGCCTCGAAGACGCCGGTGCCGATGACCTCCTTGGGGTCCTGCGCGTAGCCCGCCGTGTAGGCCTCGAACGCCTTCTGCACGCGCCGCGGGGTGTCGCGCAGCCCCTCACGCTCCGGCTCGGGGTCGAGCTGACGCAGCATCTCCGCGATCTGCGCCTGGAAGTCCTCGGGTCGGTTCACTCGATCGTCTCCCGCAGCAGCTCTTCGACCGTGGTCGCGCCGTCGAAGACGGCCTTGAGGCCGTTCTCACGGAGCGTCGACATGCCGTTCTCGACCGCGGCTTCCTGGACCTGCGTCGTGCTCGCGCCGTCGAGGATCAGCTCGCGGATCCGGTCGTCGACCTCCAGCACCTCGGTGATCGCCATGCGGCCCCGGTAGCCCGTGAAGTTGCAGACCTCGCACCCCTTGCCGTAGGCGAACTTGCTGCCGACGACCTGCTCCGGGGCGAGCTTCAGGCGCCGGAGGACCTCGTCGCCCGGCTCGTAGCAGGTCTTGCAGTCGTCGCAGACGCGGCGGACCAGCCGCTGCGCGAGGATCCCCTGGACCGTCGCCGTCAGCAGGAACGGCTCGATGCCGATGTCCACCAGCCGGGTGATGGCGCTCGGCGCGTCGTTGGTGTGCAGCGTCGAGAACACCAGGTGCCCCGTCAAGCTGGCCTCGATGGCGGTCTGGGCGGTCTCCTGGTCGCGGATCTCCCCGACGAGGATGACGTCAGGGTCCTGGCGCAGGATGGTGCGCAGCACGCCCGAGTAGGTCACCCCGATGTCCTCGTTGACCGGGACCTGCACGATGCCTTCGAGGTCGTACTCGACCGGATCCTCGACGGTGATGACCTTGGTGTCGACCTCGTTGGCCTCGTTGAGCACGGCGTACAGCGTCGTCGTCTTGCCCGAACCGGTCGGCCCGGTGACCAGCACGATGCCGTGCGGCAGGCCCGCGAAGTCGCGCATACGCTGCCGCACGGCCGGGACGAGGCCGAGGTTGTCGAGGCTCAGCGAGACGTTGCTGCGGTCGAGGATCCGCATCACCGTCGACTCGCCGTACATCGTCGGCAGGGTCGAGACGCGCAGGTCGACCGAGCGGCCGCCGACGCTCAGCTCGATGCGACCGTCCTGCGGCAGCCGGGTCTCGGCGATGTCGAGGTCGCTCATGACCTTGATGCGCGCGATCAGCGCCTCGGCGAGGTGCGGCGGCGGCGCCTCCAGCTCGAACAGCGAGCCGTCGACCCGGTAGCGGATCTTGAAGTCGTGCTCGAAAGGCTCGAGGTGGATGTCCGAGGCCCGGTCGCGGATCGCCTGGTAGAGGATGTAGTTCAGCAGCTTGACCACCGGGGCCGCCGCGGCCATCGCCGCCTTGTCCTCGAGGTCGATCTTGCCGCCCTCCTGCGAGAGCTCGCTGACCAGCTCGGACATGCGCGCCTTGCTCTCGGCGGCGTCTTCCTGGTAGTGCTTGTCGAGCCCCTCGGTGATCTTGGCCTGGTCCGCGACCGCGCCGACGATCTCGCACCCGGTCGTGAAGCCGAGGTCCTGCAGCATCGGCGCGTTGGCCGGGTCGGCCATCGCCACCGTCAACGTCGCGCCCTCGAGCCGCACCGGCAGGATGCCGAAGGCGCGCGCCGTCGCGAGGTCGATCTTGGCGAGCGCGTCGGGCTGCGGCGGGGCGGCGTCCAGGTCGTGGAACGGCAGCCCGGCCTGCTCGGCCAGGGCGCGCGCGACGTCGAGCTTCTCGACGGCGCCCATGCCGACGAGGAGCTCTCCGAACAGCCCGCCCTTGTCACGCTGCTGCTGCAGCGCCTCCTGCACCATGCCCTCGTGGATCAGGCCCTGCTCCTTGAGGATCTGGCCGATCAGTCGACGCGGTCCCGCCATCGCCTACTCCGCCGCTCCCCCACCCATGCGGGTGAGCAGTCCCTTGCCGTCGAAGGCGCGCTCGAGCGCGGTCTCCTGGTCGATCCGCCCCTCCCGGTAGAGGTCGAGCAGGCAGTCGTCCATCAGCATCATGCCCTGGCGCCGGCTGGTCTGGATCACCGACCCGATCTTGAAGGTCTCGCACTTGCGGATGTGGTTCTCGATCGCCGGCGTGGTCAGCATCACCTCGAAGCCCGCGACGCGGCCGCCGTCGGGGGTCGGGATCAGGATCTGCGAGATGACCGCGACCAGGGACTGCGCCAGCTGCGAGCGGATCTGCTCCTGCTGCTCGCGCGGGTACTGGTCGATGATCCGGTCGACGGTGCGGGCCGCGCCCGTCGTGTGCAGCGTGCCGAACACGAGGTGACCGGTCTCGGCGGCGGTGATGGCCGCCGACGTGGTCTCGAGGTCCCGCATCTCGCCGAGCAGGATCACGTCCGGGTCCTGGCGCAGCGCGCGGCGCATCGCCTCGGCGAAGGTGCTGACGTCGGTGCCGACCTCTCGCTGCGTCACCTGCGACTTCTGGTGCGAGTGGTAGTACTCGATCGGGTCCTCGATCGTGATGATGTGCACGTCGCGGTTCTTGTTGATCCAGTCGATCATCGTCGACAGGGTCGTCGTCTTGCCCGAGCCGGTCGGGCCGGTCACCAGGATCAGGCCGCGGTGCAGGTTGAGCAGGTCCTGCACCGACTCGGGCAGGCCGATCTGGTCGAAGGTCAGCAGCTTCTGCGGGATCTGCCGCATCACGATTCCGCGCGAGCCCTTCTGCGTCAGCACGCTGACGCGGTAGCGGCACTTGTCCTGGTGCGCGACGCCGAAGTCGGTGGACCCGCACTCCTGCAGCTCCTCCCAATTGCGGGCAGGCGCCAGCGCCCGCGCCATCGCCTCGGTGTCCTCCGCCGTCAGCGGCGCGTCGCCGACCTCGACGAGGCCGCCGCTGACGCGGAGCACGGGCGGGCGCCCGACCGAGATGTGCAGGTCGGACGCGCCCTTCTCGTAGGCGTCGTCCATCAGCGCGTGGATGTCCATGGTAGAGATCTGGTGGGGTGTTCGGCTCGGGCGGTCAGACCGCGGCGACGACGCGGAGCAGCTCGGGGATGGTCGTCTGGCCCGCGAGCACCTTGCGCACGCCGTCCTGCAGCAGCGTAGACATGCCGCCGGACTGCCACGCGTACTCGCGCAGCCGCACCATCGGCTCGCCCCGGAAGGTCATCTCCCGCAGCGTGTTGTCCATCTGCAGCAGCTCGTAGATGCCGCGGCGGCCGCGGTAGCCGCTGTTGCCGCAGCGATCGCAGCCTTCGGCGCGGTAGAACGTCGTGTCCTGGACCTTGTCGGCGTCGATCCCGACGCTGCGCAACTCGGTCGCGGTCGGCTCGTAGGGCTGCCGGCACTCTTCGCAGAGCACCCGGATCAGCCGCTGGGCCATCACCGCTTGCACCGAGGCGGAGACCAGGAACGGCTTCACGCCCATGTCGCAGAGGCGCGTGATCGCCGAGGTCGCGTCGTTGGTGTGCAGCGTCGAGAAAACCAGGTGGCCGGTCAGCGCCGCCTGCACCGCGATCTCGGCGGTCTCGCGGTCGCGGATCTCGCCGACCAGGATGACGTTCGGCGCCTGACGCAGCATGGCCCGCAGGATCCGGGCGAACGACAGCCCGATGCGCGACTTGACCTGGCACTGGTTGATCCCGGCGATGTTGAACTCCACCGGGTCTTCGGCCGTGATGATCTTGACGTCGCTGCGGTTGAGCTCCTGCAGGGCGGCGTAGAGCGTGGTGGTCTTGCCCGAACCGGTCGGCCCGGTGACCAGCACGATGCCGTTCGGCCGCGAGATCACCCCCTTGAAGCGCTCCCGGTCCTGCCCCTGGAAGCCCAGCTTCTCGAGGCTCATCAGCCCCCGCTCCTTGTCGAGCAGGCGCATCACGATGGTCTCGCCGTGGCTCGCCGGCAGCACCGAGGTCCGGATGTCGATGTCGCGCGCCTGGCCGTCCTGGTCCTTCGCGCGGAAGCTGATGCGGCCGTCCTGCGGCTTGCGCTTCTCGGCGATGTCGAGGCCGGCCATGATCTTCAGCCGCGACGTCAGCGGCGCCAGCAGCGCCTCCTCGAGCGAGGCGACCTCCTTGAGCACGCCGTCGACCCGGTAGCGGATCCGCACCCGCTGCTGGAACGGCTCGACGTGGATGTCCGACGCCCGCTGGATCAGCGCCTCGTTGATGGTCTTGGAGACCAGCCGGATGATCGGCGCGTCCTCGTCTTCGTCCTCGGCCGCCGACCCGGCGGCGCCGCCGCCCCCGGTGGCGGCGCCCGACTTGCCCGTCGCCTTGCGCAGCGCCTCCTTGAGCGCCTGCGGCGGCATCAGCGCGCACTGCACCGGACAGCCGGCCAAAAAGGACAGGTTGTCCGCGACGAACGTCTTGAACGGGTCGTCGATCGCGACCCACAGCTCGCCGTCCTTGAGCAGGACCGGCAGCGCCTCGTTCTGCTCGATCTGGTCGGGCGCGACCTTCTCCAGCGCCTGCGGCGACGGGTTGACCTTGGCCGGGTCGACGAACTTCATGCCGTGCGCCTTGGCCAGCGCGCGCCAGACCGTCGCCTCGTCGGCGAGGTTGAGCGCGACGATGGTGCGCTCGAGCGACGTACCGCGACTCGCGGACGCCGCCTCTGCCTTTTGCAGACGCGCGTCGTCCAGGACGTTTGCCTCCATCAGGAGGCGCCGGAAGGTGTCGGAGCTCAACGGCGGGCGGGAAGCGTGGTCAGGGCGGTGCTGTTATGAAGCAAGGACGGCACGCAGGGAAGCGCCGACCCTCTGTTCCCGATCGCTTCGTCCCGAGCGCGGTTCTCGCAGCTAGCGCTGTCATGCCCGCCGCGGGACCCTACGCTCGCACCCGATGAGTGCAACGATCGCCGACGGTCACGTCGTGACCCTTCACTACCGCCTGACGCTCGACGACGGCTCGATCGCCGACGAGTCCTTCGGCGGCGAACCGCTGGTCTACCTCCACGGTCACGGAAACATCGTTCCCGGGCTGGAGAAGCAGCTCGTGGGCAAGGCCGCGGGTGACAAGGCGGACGTCACCGTCACGCCCGCCGAGGGCTACGGCGACTACGACCCGACGCTCGACCAGAAGGTCCCGCGCAGCGCGTTCCCCGAGAACGCCGAGCTGCAGGTCGGCATCGCGTTCCAAGCGCAGACGCAGGACGGCAAGCCGATCACCCTCTGGATCCGCGGGATCGCAGGCGACGAGGTCACCGTCTCGCCGAACCACCCCATGGCCGGCCAGACGCTCAACTTCACCGTCGAGATCGTCGAGGTCCGCGAGGCCACGCCGCAAGAGCGCGAGCACGGCCACGCCCACGGCCCCGAGGGCCACGACCACTA
>JBMHDP010000029.1:0-12734 GCA_049889335.1 Planctomycetota bacterium | reverse complement strand
CGCGGCTCGTCACCGTCGAGGTGCGCGGCGCGCCCGACCCGGCGGCGGCCGCGCGCGTCGGGCGAACGATCGCCACGAGCCCGCTGGTCAAGACCGCCGTCGCGGGTCGCGACCCCAACTGGGGACGCGTCGTCGCAGCCGCGGGCCGCGCGGGCGTCCCGTTCGCGCCTGCGGCCGCGCGCGTCTGGGTCGGAGACGTCGAGGTCTACGCAGGCGGCGCCCCCCTCCCTGAGCGCGAGCGGGCCGCCAGCCGGCACCTGCAGGAGCAAGCGCGCGTCGTGCTGGGGATCGACCTCGGCGTCGGCGGCGCGCAGGCCGACGTCTGGACGTGTGACCTGACGGCCGACTACGTCCGGATCAACGCCGACTACCGGACCTGACCGTCCTCGCGGGCCTCGCGCACGCCCCGCTCGCGGTAGCGGGCCGGCGGCGCGACGCCGCGGTCGGCCCACCAGCGCTTGTGGTCGCCGACCTCCTCGGCGAGCGCCTCGACGTATCCCGCCCGCGCGTCGGGCACGCTGTCGCAGTAGGCCAGGTAGGGCTTGATGTCGAGCACAGGCGTCCCGTCGAGCAGGTCGCAGTCGGAGACGCGCAGCCGACGCTTCTCGACGCCGTCGAGGCGCACGCAGGAGAGCCCGAGCGGGTTGGGGCGCTGCGGCGCGCGGGTCGCGAACACCCCGCGCTTCTGCACGTCTCGCGGCGGCTGGACCTGAACCGGTCGGCCGCGCGCGTGGTGGCACCAGAACAGCAGCCATACGTGGCTGAACCCGGCGAGGTCCTGCAGGCCGTTGTGCGCTCCTTGGAACACCTCGATCTCGGCGCACGCCCCGCGGCCCAGGCCGCTCTGGCGCGGCGCTTCGTGGTGCAGCACCTGGCTGGTGCGCGCCACGCCGATCGCGGGGAGGGGCGGCGTGACGAACGGCTCGCCGCGCGCCGGGCTCACTTCATCTCCGCGCGCTTCACCTTGAAGCGGAAGCCCGGTCGCAGCCGACGCAGGTCGTCCTCCTGGATGCCGTTCCACGCCATGATCTCACGGTAGCGGCGGCTCGTCCCGAGCAGGCGGTAGGACGCGTGGCTCAGCGTCTCGTCCTTGAGCAGCTCCGCCCAGACCCAGTCGTCCAGCGCCTCGACCGGCGCGCTCGGCTGGGGCTCGACGCGCTCTCCCTCGCCGGGCGCGGGCGCGCGCGGGCGCTCCACGACCGGCGCCGCTCGCGGGGACGCGCGGCGCGACGGGCCTCGGGGGTCCGGGCGAAGGCGCCTCGGCGGACCGACCTCTCGCCCCATGGCTCGGAGCGCCTCGCGAAGGGAGGCCTGGCCGCCGCCGACCTCGAGGACCAGGGTGTCTTCGGCAGGGGCGGCCTGGACGGGCTCCGCACAGGAGCCGAGCAGCGTCGCTGCAGGGAGTGTGATCCACCAGCACGGCGTTCGAGACCGCATGGTGGGATCTTCGCAGATCGAGGGGGCCGCGACCAACCTCTTGCGCCGGCGCCCGCGAACCGAGACGTTGATCGGCCGCCGATGTCGACGACGAGCCGCTTGTTCTTGACCGCGCTGCCCAAGGTGCCGCTCTCGCGGTTGACCGGCCTCGTGACGTCGCTGCCGCTGCCCCGGTTCGCGCGCGCGGGCCTCTACCGCTGGTTCGCGCGCCGCTACGGCGCCTCGCTGGAGGACGTCGACGCGGACCTCCGCTCGTTTCCGAGCCTGCAGGCGTTCTTCCGCCGCGCGCTGCGCCCGGGCGCGCGGCCGCTGGCCGCTGGCCCGCTCGTCTGGCCGTGCGACGGTCGGATCGTCACGGCCGGCCCGCTCGAGGGAGCCCGCGTCCCCCAGGTCAAAGGCCGTGACTACGACCTCGCCGACCTGCTCGGAGACGCCGACCTGGCCGCGTCGCTGGCGGGCGGCCAGCAAGCGACCATCTACCTCGCGCCCGGGGACTACCACCGGGTGCACAGCCCGATCGACGCCGAGCTGCTCTCGGTGACGCCGCTGCCCGGCACCCTGTTCCCGGTCCATCCGGGCGCCGTGCGGAGCATCGACCAGCTGTTCGTCCGCAACAGCCGCCACGTCTTCTCCATGCGCACCGACAGCGGAGCGCCCGCAGCCCTCGTGATGGTCGGCGCCTACAACGTGGGCTACACGTCGATCACTCGCCGCGAGGGCTCCGTCCGCCGCGGGGAGGAGCTCGGCCAGTTCGGCTTCGGGTCGACCGTCGTCCTGGTGCTCGGGCCGGGCTCACCGCCGCTGGCCGCGCCTGCGCCGGAGCGCCGCGTCCTCATGGGAGAGGCCGCAGACGGATAGACACCGGAGGTCGACGGCTAGACAGCGGAGGTCACAGAAGGACCGGGCGCGCGCGCCGGCGTCGCAGACCCGCCCCCGCGCAGGCGAGCCCGGCGCCGCTCAGGCGAGCCCGGCGCCGCGCAGGGCGATGCGCGCCTCGTCTCCAGCTGGCCCCTTGGTCCGCTGCGCCAGGTGCTGCAGCATCTCCGTGCCGAACCGGCGCTCCGGGCCGACCGCCGACGCGAAGTGGGTCGCGACCCGGAGCAGCATCTCCGGCTTGACCGCGGACTCGCGCTTGAGGCGCTCGAACAGCGGGAACCCGTTGCGGATCAACACGGCGAAGAACCCCATCGTCGAGTTCCCCGGGGATCCTGCGCCGCCCTCGGCCGCGTCCGCGGCGGCGAGCAGCTTGGTCAGCGCGATCTGGTAGTGCGTCTCCTGGTCGCCGTGGCCGGTGGTCGCGACCCGAGCCAGCACGTGCAGCGCCTCGGCCGGCTTCCGGGCGCGGCGCATGCGCACCGCCTTGTCGACGACGAACGTCACGATCTTCTCGCCGCCAGCGTGGAGCGCGAGGTCGAGCAGCATGTCGCCGAGGCTCACGTTCGAGCCGAGCAGCTTGATGGCCTTCTCGACGCTCGCCTTCTGCAGCTTCGGCGGCATGTGGTCGGAGAGCTCCGTCAGGACCCCGGCGCACGTCTTCGCCAGCTGGGCGTCCTTGGTCGACTGCATCAGCTTGAGCACCGGCTCGACCGCCTGCTTGTTCTGCGAGAGCGCCGCGTAGGCCGCCTCCCGGAAGCGCTCGTCGTCGTGCGCCAAGAGCTTGAGGAACATCTTGGCGAGCTCGAGCCCTCCGCTGGTGCCCAGCATCCGCGCCGCGAACAGCCGCTGCTCCGGCTGACGACTCGCCATCAGGCGCTTGAGCGACGGCGCGAGCCCGGGGGGCAGCTCGGGCATCTGGATCAACACCTCGCGGATCGCGTCGTGGACCTCGCGCTGGCTGCGGTCCTCGAGCGCCGCCATCATCGCCTTGATCTGGGTGGCCGTCAGCTTGACGCCCTGCAGCGCGCGAAAGGCCGCAGCTCGGACCACGTGCGGGGTCTCGGGCTCGATGTAGTTGAGGAACAACGCCTTGCTGCCGGCCGCGTCGACCTGCGCCAGCACGCCGAGGATCTCGACCAGCGCCTGGGGCGCCGGCTCCGCGCCCATCGCCGCGGTGAGCTCCGCGCGCAGGCTCTTGCCGATCGCCGGGCTGAACTGAGCGCTGGCAGAACGCAGCAGCTCCGCGGCCGTCGGGGCCAGCTCCGGGGTCACCAGGGCCGACGCGAACACCGAGATCGACTCCGCGCCGAGCTCCCGCGCCAGCACCGACAGAATCCGGGCGCGCTGTTCGCCGATCGCTTGCGGGTAGGCCTTGGCGAGCACACCATGCGCAGGTGCTCCGATCTCGCCCAACAGCTGCGTCGCGTGATCGGAGAGCACCTCGTGCTCGATCACCGCTTCGGCCAACTTGGACAGCGCTGCAGGGCTCGCGATCTTGGCCAGCGCGTCGAGGCAGAAGCGGCCGAGGACCGGGGAGCGGTCCGGCCCGTCGCCGAGCGCGTCGATCGCAGCAGCGTCCTTGGGCCGGAGCTCGCCGAGGACCTGGGCTGCAGCGACCTGCAGCTCAGGCTTCCCCTCACGGAGAAGCTCGACGATTGCCTTCACGGTATCATTCATGTCGCTGCTTGCCTTTTCGTGCGAGCGAATGTGGCGGGAGACCGCCGAACGCGCTAGCCGCGCGAACTCACGATGTCATCGCATTATGGCAGACGAACGGGCATCCTTCCACTGCCAGCATGTCAGGCGCCCGTCGCGCCCTCTGAGGGATGCGTCAAGAGAACGCAAAGCCCAACCCTAGAACTCCTTACCTCTGAAGGACGGCCTTGCGCATCCTGTTCTTGACGCCGTTCCTACCAGACCCTGAGGCTCGGCACGGCGGCGGCAGCTACATCGGCGCCCTCGCAGCGGGCCTCACCGAGCACGCCGAGCTGGGCCTCGCCTACCTCGCTCGGCCCGGCGACGGCGCGCCCGCCGCGGACACCTGGACGTGGCACGCCCGCGTGCCCTACGAAGGCGAGCCCAAGGGGTTCGCTCACCAGGTCAAGATGCTCGCGCGCTGGCGGCGCCAGCCGCTCCTGGTGGCGAAGCACGCGGCGCCGGCCATGTGGAAGGCCCTCGAGCAGGCGCGCGCCACGTTCCGTCCCGACGTCGCCTTGGTCGAGATGGCCCAGATGGCGCAGTATCTTCCGGGGCTCCGCGGCCTGCCGAGCGTGCTGACCGACCACGAAGACGGCCAGCCCGGCAACGCCGGCACCGGTCTGGGGCGCTGGGCTGATCGCCGCGACGAGCGGCTGTGGAGCCGATATGTCCGGGCGTTCTACCCCCTCGCCGACGCGCTCCAAGCCGTCACCGAGGAAGACGCCGTCGCGCTGCGCCGGCTCGTCGACCGCCCGGTCGAGGTCCGCCCGGCGGCGCTGCCCGCTCCCGCGCAGATCGTCGACCCTGGCGCAGCCCCCCAGGCCGCAGTGTTCCTCGGCGACTACCTGCACCGACCGAACCCCGAGGCCGCCCGCCGACTGGCGACCGAGGTCTGGCCGCGGGTCCGGCGCAGGTGCCCGGACGCCCAGCTGCTGCTCGCTGGCCCCCACCCCGAGCCCATCGCGGGCCTCGCGGAGCTGGACGGCGTCCGGGTCCTCGGGTTCGTCGACGACCTGCAGGCGCTGCTCGGCTCGGCGCGCGTCGTGCTGGGGCCGCTCTGGTCGGGGGGCGGCTTCCGCGTCAAGAACGCCACGGCGCTGCTGCACGGGCTGCCGGTCGTGACCAACGCCCTGGGAGCGCGCGGCTGCCGCGCGCCCTCGCCCGCGTGCGCCGTCGCCGAGACGCCTGCCGAGCTCGCGGAGGCGACCTGCACGCTCCTCTCCGACCCGGCGCTCGCCCGGGCCGCAGGCGCCGAGGCGCGGCGCTGGGCCGAGCCCCGCTACGACGCAGGCGCGCTCGCCCGGCGCCAGCTCGAGTCGCTGCGCGCCCTGCTCGCAGCGCGCCGCTGAGCGTTCACCGGCTCAGCTCTTGGTGACCGGCGTGCCCGACACCACCTTGGTGGCTGGGGCGGGCGCGTTCGCCGCCGGCTCCTGGGACTGCGGCTGCTTGCGCAGACGGAACTTGCGCATCGTCTCCTGCAGGAACGACTCCATCTTGGAGGTCTCCTTGCCGCGGAGGAAGTTCCAGAGGATGCGGAACCAGCGCTGCGGCCGCAGCAGCAGGCTCCGCGTGTAGAAGGCCCGGACCACCTTGTACTTCCACTTGGTCAGCTCTTGGGCCGAGAAGTTCTCGTTGTACTTCCGGTCCTCGCTCAGGAAGGTGTTGTGCACGTAGATCGGCAGCTTGAGGAAGGCGTCGTCGTAGACGACCTTGCCCTCCTTCTCGAGCTTCCGGGTGATCTCCGTGTTGGGCAGCGGGAAGAAGAACCCCGCCGACACGTCGTCGATGCCCGCCTTGCCGAGCTTGGCCGCGAGCTTCACGGTCGCCGCCATGTCCTCGGCTTCGTCCGTGGGATAGGCCAGCACGAAGAAGGCGCCGACGTTCAGCCCGGCCTTCACCGACGCGCGCACGGCTCGGAAGAGCTTCTCGTCGGAGAGCATCTTCTTCATGTGCTTGCGGGTGCGCTCGCTGCCCGACTCCGGCGCGAAATTCAGCGACTTGCAGCCGCTGCGAACGAGCAGCCGCGCGACCTCCTCGTCGATGACCTCGCTGCGCGTGCCCGCCGGGAGCTGCCACGTGATGTCGAGGCCGCGGCTCTCGACCTCGTTGCAGAACTCGACCACCCAGTTGCGCTTGAGGATCGCCGTCAGGTCCTGGAACGGAAAGTTGGTCGCGCCGTACTTGTGGTAGTAATGCTCGATCTCGTCGAGCACGTCCTTCGGCGTGCGGGCGTACCACCGCGTCGTCCACATGTTGGGCGAGCTGCAGTAGGTGCACTGGTACGGGCAGCCGCGGGTCGCCAGGATCGGCACGGTCTTGCCGTAGTAGATGCCGCTGACGAGGCGGTTCGAGGAGTAGGCGTCGACGTCGAAGTACTCCCAGGCCGGCCACGGGATCTCGTCGACGTTCTTGATGCGGTCCCGACGGTCGTTCTTCTGCAGCTCTCCGTCCGCCTTGCGGAACATGATCCCCGGGATCACCGTGTGGTCGAGGTCGAGCTCCAGCGCACGGAACAGCGCCACGGCGGTCTCTTCCCCCTCGCCGAGCACCAGGAAGTCGATCGGCGCCTGCTCCATCGAGAGCTCCGGCACGGCGGTGAAGTGCTCGCCGCCGCACACGATCGTGGTGTCGGGGAACGCCGCGCGCAGCTCGCGCAGGAGCTCACGGACGATCGGCCAGCTGTAGCTCCACATGCTGGTCACGCCGATCACCTGCGTGTCCGCGGGGATCCGCTCGACGATCTCCTCTGGCGTCAGGCCGAGGCGCCAGATGTCGCCGTCCGGCATCATCTGCTCGGGCGCCTCGCCCAGAGCGTCGACCACGGTGATGTCGTGCTTGTCCTCGCGGAGCACGGCCGCGATGTACGCGAGCCCGAGCGGCAGGCTCGGGCGGAGCGCGGTGAGGCCGTTCTTGTTGATATAGACCGGCGGATGGATGAGCGTGACCTTCATGCGCGGCGAGGTTCCCAGTTGCAGAACCTTTCAACTATAGCATCGACACCCGGGGCGGTTGTGGAGGGCTGTCCCCGGCGCGATATTAAGTCTTCGACATGATCAGGTTTCGGGCTGGCGTGAATCGGGAGCGGCCGCGCGCGACGGGCGGCGCTGCCGGCGCGCGCTCCCCGACGTCGGCGCTCGCGGCGAAGCCTGCACGACAAATTGCCCGCCGGCCCCTCTCGCCATGAACCTCCCTCAGATCGCCCGTCTCATGGCGGGCTTCGCGCGGCTCTTCTCGCTCGCGCAGCTGCCGGCGCTGGGTGTGGCGCTGTGGGAGGAGGAGCACGCGAGCCTCGCCACGGCGCAGGGCTTCGCCGTGGGCCTCGTAGCCGGGCTCGCCGTGTCGGTTCTGCTGAGCGCCATCGGACGGCGCGATCGCACGCAGATCTTCCGCAAGGAGACCATCGCGGTGACGGGCCTCTCCTGGTTCCTGGCCGGGCTGATCGGCGCCGTCCCGTTTTGGGCCTCCGGCCTGCTGGCGCCCGTCGACGCGTTCTTCGAGGCCATGAGCGGGCTGACGACCTGCGGCGCGACCGTGCTCGGCAGCGGGGGCAACCTCGACATCGAGGCCACCCCGTCGAGCCTGCTGCTGTGGCGCGCCATGCTGCAGTGGATCGGCGGCGCCGGGATCGTGCTCATCTTCGTCGCGCTCCTGCCGGCGGTCGGCGTCAGCGCCAAGAACCTCCTCTCCTCCGAGTCGGTGGGCGTCGCGACCGACTCCTACCAGCCCCGCGCGGTCGAGAAGGCACGCAACGTCGGGACGATCTACGTCAGCATGACCGCGATCTGCGCCTCGCTGCTGGTGCTCGTGGGCGGCCTGGACTTCTTCGACGCGGTCTGCCACGCGTTCACCACGATGGCCACCGGTGGCTACTCGACGCGCGCCCACGTCGGCGCGTTCGACAGCCTCGGCGCCGAGGTGGTGCTGATCGTGTTCATGTTCCTCGCCGGCGCCAGCCTCGCGGTCATCGCGACGCACTACCGAACCGGCGCGCGCTGCTTCGGCAGGCTCGTGCAGTCCGCCGAGTTCCGCATGTACACGCTGTCGGCCGTCGGGCTGGTCGCAGTGCTCACGGCCTCGCTGGTCCGCATGGGGTTCTCGTTCGGGGAAGCGCTCCGGCTGGCGGCGTTCAACGGCGTCAGCGTGCTGACCTCGACCGGCTACGCGACGAGCGACTTCCAGGGCTGGCCGCCGACCGCCACGCTGTGCCTGTTCGCCGCGATGTTCGTCGGCGGCTGCAGCGGCTCGACGGCCGGCGGCTTCAAACAGGTGCGGTTGCTCGTGATCCTGCGGCTGCTCGGCTACACCCTCCGTCAGTTCGTGCGCCCCAAGGCCGTCGAACGCATCAAGCTCGACAACGAGGTGCTGCCTGCCGCGGTGATCTCGACGATCCTGGCGATCGTGCTGCTCTGGGGCGTCACGGTGATCACCGGCGCGGTCCTGATCAGCTTCGACGACCGCCTCAACTTCGTCGCCGCGTTCGCGGCGAGCGCCAGCATGGTCGGCTCGTGCGGCCCCGCGCTCACCATCGTGGACCCCGCCGTCGCCTCCGAGGCGGTCCTGGCCGGCGGCGCTGCGGGCACGCTGGCCGGCACGCCCGACATCGGCCCCTACGGCGGCTACGGCGACCTGAGGAGCTGGACGAAGCTGCTCATGTCGGTGCAGATGGTCTTCGGGCGCCTGGAGCTGCTCACGGTGCTCGCGCTCTTCTCCCCGAACTTCTGGCGCCGCTGACGGTCCGCGCCGCGGACGGACGTCAGTCGCGGTCGCTGAGCACGACCTTGTCGCGCTTCTTGAAGATGATCCGGATCGGGACCTCTTCACAGTCGAAGGCGACGCGCAGCCGTTGCTCCAGATAGCGCCGGTACTGGTCCTTGAACAGCTTGGGGTCGTTGACGAATACGACCAGCGAGATCGGCCCGGTCCCCACCTGGGTGCCGTAGAACAGCTTGGGGATGTTGCCGCCGCTCGGCATCAGCCGCTCGCGCGCCGACTGCAGCTCCTCGTTGAGCTTCGGCGTCGGGAAGGTCCGCGTCGTTTGCTCGCGAAGGTCGAACAGCAGGTCGAGCATGCCGTCGACGTTGGTGCCCTCGAGCGCGGACACGAACACCACGGGCGCGTGGTCGAGGCCGGGCAACTGCTGCTTGATGTACTTGTCCCACTTCTCGATGTCGAACGCGCCCGGCCCCTCCTTCGGCGCGAGGTCGACCTTGTTGCCGACCAGGACGACCGGCTTGTGGTGCTCGACGCAGTAGGCCGCGAGGTTCTTGTCGACCTGACTGATCTTCTCGCGCACGTCGAACATGTGCACGCAGACGTCGGCGCGCCGCACGCTCTCGGTGCTCCGCGAGTGCGCGAAGATCTCGATCGCGTGCTCCACGCTCTTCTTCTTGCGGACGCCCGCCGTGTCGATCGCCAGCAGCTTCCGGCCGTCGTGCTCGAACTCGATGTCGACGGCGTCGCGCGTGGTGCCCGGCACCTCGCTGACGATGACACGGTCTTCGCCGGCGAGCCGGTTGAGCATCGTCGACTTGCCGGAGTTCCGCTTGCCCACGATCGCGAACTTGAGCGTCTCGGAGTCGTCCCCGGCGGCGGCAGGGGCCACGATCTCGGGGACCTCGGCGGACACCCGCTCGAGCAGGTCGTGGATCCCCCAGCCCTCCTTGGCGCTGATCACGAGCGGGTCCCCGAACCCGATCCTCAGCCACTCGGGCGCGGCGAGCTCGTCGTAGTGCGACTCGATCTTGTTGACGACCAGCAGCGTCTTCTTGCCGAGCTGTCGGAGCTTGCGCGCGACCATGTCGTCGCTGGGCACGCGCCCCTCCTTGCCGTCCACGACAAACAGGATCAGATCCGCCGTCTCCAGCGCGATCTGGATCTGCTCCTCGATGTGGTGCTTCAGCAGCGCTTCGTCCACCAGGCCCAGCCCGCCCGTGTCGACGAGCTCGAAGGCGCGACCGTCCTGGCGGACGACGACGGAGATCCGGTCCCGGGTGACGCCGGCCGTCGGCTCGACGATGGAGACGCGCCGCCCCGCGAGCCGGTTCATCAGGCTGGACTTGCCGACGTTGGGGCGGCCGACGATCGCTACGCGGGGGAGGGTCACGGTTGGGGCGAAGACCATACGGCGTCCCCCACACCGACTCCAGCGACCGGCCCGCGCGCGCCGGCTGAGCCCGCCGCGCCTAGGAGGGACCCGTGCGCATTTTCCCGCACGTCGACCTCAAGTCCGGCGCCCAAAGCGCCGATGCCATCGGCGTCGGCGTCCAGGAACCGCCGACAGGAGAACCCTCAGATGCTGGCTCAAACCAAGCCTACGGTGCCTACGGGCGTCCCGAGCGCCACCGCTCCCCTGATCCGAGTCGTCGACGACGAGCCCGCGATCCAGTCGCTGTTCGAGCGAATCGGCCAACTATGCGGCTTCGAGGTCGACTGCCACGGGACCGCGCAGTCGTTCCTCGACGCGTGGGACGGCGAGCGCGCCGGCTGCCTCGTGATCGACCTGATGCTCCCGGACCGCTCCGGCATCGAGGTGCTCCAAGAGGTCACCGAGCGCGGCTGCGAGCTGCCGATCGTCTTCATGAGCGGGATGGCGCGCGTCTCCGAGGCCGTCCAGGCGCTCAAGCTCGGCAGCATCGACTTCGTCGAGAAGCCGTTCGACGTGCAGCAGATCGCCGAGGTGCTCCGCCGCGCGGTCGACCTGGATCTGCAGCGGCGCCAGCAGGAAGAAGGCCTCGCCGCCGTGCGCAGCCGCTTCGGCTCCCTGACCCGCCGGGAGACCCAGGTCATGGAGCAGATCGTCCGTGGTGCGGCCAACAAGGAGGTCGCCGCGAAGCTCGGCCTGAGCCACAAGACGGTCGAGGTCCACCGCGCGAACGTCATGCGCAAGACGCAGGCGGGTTCGCTCGCGGAGCTGGTCCGCCTGCACGTCGCGGCGCGGAACGAAGACGCCCAGTGCTGAGCGCGACCGGTCGGTCGCGCGTCCTGCACCGACGCTCGCTCGCGGGCGGGCGCGGCGGGCCGCCTCAGTAGAGCAGCGTGGCGAGGCGACGTCGGTAGCCGTCGAGGCGCTCGTCGTCCTCCCCCACCACGGCGAAGCAGACCAGCATCGCCTTCCGCGCGAGGCCCGACCGGAAGTCGCGGTCTACCGTCGCCGACTCCAGCACCGACGCCATCGCGGCCTCGTAGTCGCGCGCCAGGAACCGCGCGCGCGCCTCAACGAGGTGCCGGGCAGCCTCGCCGCCCTCGGCGTCCAGCCCTGCGTCGAACCACGGCATGCCGCTCTGCAGTCGCTGCCCGGCGGCGTAAGCCTCCTCCTCCTCCGGGATCCCGCTCAGCGCGTCCTCGACCTGCGCGACGTCGCCGAGGGACGCCGCGACCCGCGCGCGCTCCAGCCTCGCGACCGGGCTGTCGGGGTCGAGCGCGGGCGCGTCGTCTTCCGGTCCGCCCTGCGGCGCGGCTGCGGCCTGCGGCGCCACGCCGTGCTTCTCCAGGAACGCCTTCACGTCCGCCTCGGGCAGCGCGCCCTGGAACCCGTCGACCGGCTTGCCCTGGTGCACCAGGACGCAGAACGGGATCCCCTGCACGCCGAACGCGTAGGCGAGGTCCTGCTCCTTGTCGGCGTCGACCTTGCCGAGCACGAACGCCCCGCCGTAGTCCTCGGCGACCTTCTCCAGCGTCGGCCCGAGGGTCTTGCACGGCCCGCACCACGCGGCCCAGAAGTCGAGCAGCACCGGCACGTTCATCGACTGCTCGACGACGTCCTGCTGGAAGGTGCTGGCGGTGATGTCGCGTACGTGGGCTCCGGCCATGCGCCGTCTGTAGGAGCAAGCGCGCGCCCAGTCAACGACAGGCCGCCCGGCCGTCGCTTGTCGTTACGGCGACGCAACGCGACGCCGGCCCGCGCGGCGCCGACGCCGCCCGCCGCCCCCTCGGCACGGGACTTGTTGTTGGGGGACCGCCGGCGCGGGGCGGCGAAGCTCCGTCCCGGAGCGCGCGAGAGAGAGGCGACGTCCGCCCCGCCCCGGCTCCTCACCCAGCCCGTCGACGCGCGCCGCGGCCGCCGGGATCAGACGGCGACGCCGATGGTGCCGAGCAGCGACGTCACCAGCTCCAGCGCGGCGAACACGCCCGCGCCGAAGCCGAGCTGCACCACCTGGGCGACCACCGCCTGGCCCCGCGTCAGCCCGAACAGCTGCCGGAGCCAGAACAGCGACAGGCTGCCGTTGAGGAGCACCATGACGCTCACCGAGAGGTCGTTCACCGGCACGAACGCGACCTGGGCGAGCGTCGTCGCGAGGTAGTAGACGCCGAGCCCGACGCTCCGCCCCAGCCGCGGGCGGTCGGCCCCGGCGACGCGGACGGAGAGATGGACCAGCAGACCGGAGCCGACCAGCAGCAGCAGACCGAGGCTGACCCACTGGGGCGGAGCCGCCGGCGCGAGCCAGGGATAGGCGCGGTCGAGCGCCTCGATCCGCGGCCGGAGGTGGAGCTCGTGACGTTGGTCGACCGGGACGTTGAGGGGGTCGGTCGGATCGACCGGGTCGGCGAGCGGTCCTCGCCACGGGACCGCAGCCCGCGGCGCGGCGACGCCCTCGCTCTCCCCCTCGGGCGTGGGGGGGGGGGGCCCCGCCCCCCCCCCCCCCCCCCCCGCGGCGGCGCGGGCGCGGCCCCCCCCCCGCCCGCCCCCCCCGCCACCCCGGCTCGCCCCCGCCCCCCCCCCCCCC
>JBMHDP010000028.1:0-5115 GCA_049889335.1 Planctomycetota bacterium | reverse complement strand
GCCGCCGGCAGCGCGGCGCCGGCATCGGGCCTCAGCGGCCCGGTCGCGGCCAAGCTCGAGCAGCCGCTGCGCGTCGCGGCGCCGACGCCCGCCGCGCTCGTCCGGCAGCAGGTCGGTCCCTACCGCCGCGACCACACCGTGCGCTTCGTCACCGCCAAGAAGGGTGACACGTTCTCGCACCTCGCGCTGCGCTGGTGCGGCAAGGTCTCGCCCTACGTCGACGAGATCCGCTACCTCAACGAGACGACCAACGTCCTGAAGGAAGGCCAGACGGTCGGGGTCCCGTGGGTCGACGACGAGGTGATCCTCGCCGGGCTCGAGGCTCAGGCGGCGCCCACGATCCGAGGTGCTGTGGAGACCTCGCTGTCGAACACCCTCGCCGGCGGCGCGTCGTCGACGCCTGCTGGGAGCCCGCGTCCTGCAGGGCAGGGGAGCTTCCGACGCGAGCCCAAGCTCATCGAGCGCCTCGACGCCGGGCCTGCGAGCGGCGGCGTCGCGGTCGACACGGTGGTCGATCCGCTCCCCCCGGCGGCGCCGGCGTTCACGGACTACAAGGTCCAGCCGAACGACTCGCTCTGGAAGATCCTGGCCAAGAAGTTTGGCAACGGCAAGGTCCCGAAGCTGCTCGGCCCGGTCCGCGAGATGAACCCGGACGTCAACTTCGACAACCTCCAGATCGGCGTGACGATCAAGCTGCCGACGAGCGCCGAATGATCCCAGCAGGTGTCCCTGCGGGCTGATTCTCTGCAGGCTGATGCTCCCCTGCGGGCTACTTGAGCCCGTAGCGGTCGAGCTTCTTGTAGAGGTTGCTGCGCTGCAGCTCGATGTTCTCGGCGGTGCGCTTGATGTTGCCGCCGAACTCGATCAGCTTCCGACGCAGGAACTCCCGCTCGGTCGCGGCGCGGAAGTCCTCGAGCCGCGCGAACCCGAACCAGTCGGTCTCGCCCTCGGCCGACCGGCCCACGGCCGCAGGTGAGGCCGTCGCCTCCAGGTCGTCCGCCTGCAGCTCGGCTTGCTCGGCCAGGACCGCTGCCCCTTCGAGCACGTTCTTGAGCTGACGCACGTTGCCGGGCCACGGCTGGCGGCGCAGCCACTCGTAGGCGCTGCGGTGCAGCCGCCTGGCCCCGAGGCCGTTGCGCCGGGTCGCGGCCGCCAGGAAGTGGTCGGCGAGCGCGGCCACGTCGTCGGCGCGCTCACGCAGCGGCGGCAGGTGGATGCGGACCACGTGCAGGCGGTAGAAGAGGTCCTCGCGGAACGTGCGCTCCGCGACCATCTGCTCGAGGTCCTGGTTGGTCGCGGCGAGCACGCGCACGTCGACCTCGGTCGCGCGCTGGCTGCCGAGCCGCTGCACGACGCCCTCCTGGAGCGCGCGCAGGAGCTTGGCCTGCATCGGCAGCGGCATGTCGCCGACCTCGTCCAGGAACAGCGTGCCGCCGGACGCGAGCTCGAAGGCGCCAGCGCGGGCCTGCTGGGCGCCCGTGAACGCGCCCTTCTCGTGGCCGAACAGCTCGCTCTCGGCGAGGTCCTCGGGGATCGCCGCGCAGTTCACGGCCAGGAACGCGCCTGCGCTGCGCGTGCTCTGGCAGTGGAGCTGACGCGCGACGAGCTCCTTGCCGGTGCCGTTGTCCCCGGTGATCAAGACGGTGACCTCGGTCGGGGCGACCTTGTGGATCTTCGCTCGCACCGCCTCGAGCGCGGCGCTGCTGCCCAGCAGCTGCTGCTCGGACTGCACCGCCTCCCGGAGCGCCTCGTTCTCGCACGCCAGCCGGCTGGTCCGGAGCGCGTTCTGGATCGAGAGCAGCACGCGGTCGGACTCGAAGGGCTTCTGCAGGAAGTCGTAGGCGCCGCGCCGCACCGCCAGGATGGCCGTGTCGAGGTCGCCGTGGCCCGAGATCATCACGACCGGGAGCTCCGGCCGGAGCTCCTTGATCTGCCGGAGGACCTCCAGGCCGTCCATGCCGGGGAGCTTGACGTCGAGCAGCACGACGTCCACGTCGGGGTCCTGCGCCCGCTCGAGCCCGCTGGGGCCGTCGGCCGCCTCGGCCGTGGTCCAGCCGTGGAAGTCGAGAGCGAAGGCCAGCTCCTCCCGGACGGCGCGGTGGTCGTCGACGATCAGCACCGTGGCGGGGTCCGTCATGACCTGGGTTGTAGCGGCCGCCCCGGGCGCTGTCAGCGGCGTCCAGGCGCCTGCCCGGGGAACGGGCGCAGGCGGTCCGCGCGGATCGCCGGACCCGGATCGCTGGACCCGGGGGGCGGCAGGGCCCGTCGACCCGCCGCGCCGGGCTGAGGAACCTCACCCGGGATGCGGCCCCGGTCCGGTCGTTTGCTTGACCGCCAAGCGACGGAACATAGCATTCGACAGTCCCTTCCGCCCTGACGTGGCGGTGGGGGTGCAAGCGCCGGCCCTCGTCCGAACTCCCCTGGGTGCCGCGACAGCTACCGAGCCCTCTCCAGACCCCTCCTGCATTCGAATCTCCCAAGGAGTCCGTTTTCATGGCCCGCTCGTTCCACTCCTCTCTCCTCGCTGCTGTCGTGTCGTTCGTCGTCGGCGGCGTGGCCCTGGCGCAGAACCCGCTGCAGGAGGCCGTCACCCTGCTCCGCATCAACAAGCCGGACGAGGCGGTCTCGAAGCTGCAGGACATCCTTTCGGGGGACCCGTCGAACGAAGAGGCGCACGAGCTGTACACCTCGGTCTCGCAGGACGAGTGGTTCCTGCTGATGACGGCTGAGGGTGAGGTGCAGAAGATCGCCCGCTCGATCCTCGAGCGCGCCAAGACCGCCCGCTCCGAGCGCTCCCGCGACGAGGCCGAGATCACGGCGCTGGTCGACGCTGCGACGGACGGCAGCAGCGACTACGACGTGCGCCAGGCTGCGATCAACAAGCTGATCGGCGACCACGGTGAGTTCGCGGTCCCGGCGCTGGTGGTCAAGCTCGGCGACGCGGACGCCCCCGACAGCCAGGTCCACGCGATCAACGTCTGCTCGCAGCTGCACGCGGTCGCGGTCCTGCCGCTGATCGTCGCGCTGCACAGCAGCAACGATCTCGCCGTGCAGAACGCCGCCGCCGCGCTGAACCAGATCGGCGACCCGCGCGCGCTGCCGATGATGACGCACCTCGCCGCGGACGCCCGCACCAACATCGCGTCCATCGCACAGGAGTTCGTGCGGCGGATGGGCGCGACGGGCGGCGCGGTGCCGATGATGCTCGCCCAGTCGCAGGCCTACCTGAAGGGCGACGTGCCCGCGGGCGGCTTCAGCGAGGTCGTGTGGACGCTGCAGGACGACGCCCTCGTCGCCACCGACGTGCCGTCGGTGCTCTACGCCGCCGAGCTCGCCAAGTCGGTCGCCGCCGACGCGGTGCGCATCGACCCGGCGAGCGTCGACGCGCGGGGCGCGCTGGCTGCGGCCAACCTCGCCCAGGCCAAGATGATCCAGGCCTCGATCGAGGCGGGCGACGACGCGACGGCCGACATGGGCCCCGTCGCCGACGAGCTCCAGGTCGTCGCCGTCGCGGCGGGCGAGGACGCCATGCGGGTCGCGCTCGCCACGGGCGTCGCCGAGGGGCTGACGCCGGTCGCGATGGCCGCGATCGACGCCATGGCCGAAGGCGAAGAGCTCACCGACGAGCAGAAGAGCGGCATGGTCGAGGTGCTGACCAGCACCGACAAGCGGGTCCGCTACGCAGCGGCCGACGCGCTCGTCCGCGGCACGCGCGGCGCGAACGTCCCGAGCCTCGGCGCCGTGGTCGCGGCGCTGGCGGAGGCGGTCACCGAGGAGAAGATCAACACGGTGCACGTGATCGCGCCGAACAGCGTCAAGGGTGAGGTCGCGGTCGCGAACGCGACGCGCGGCGCGGTGTTCCAGTCGGACCCGACCGCGCTCGACGCGATCAACACGCTGCTGTCGAACCCGAGCACGGACGTCGTGGTGATCAACGAGATCCTGCCTGACCGCCTGCCCGAGGACGTCATGGGCATCCTGGCCAAGGACGGCCGCTTCGGTCACACGAAGTTCCTGATCATCACCAAGGACGAGGACGCGGCGAGCGAGCGCTTCGGGGACGAGGTCGGCTACCTCGCCGCGCCGGTCACCGCGGAGAGCCTCCGGACCGCCGTCGCCGAGGCGCTGGACGGCGTCGAGGACGCCGACGGCGCGCAGCGCGAGGAGTACGCCAGCAAGGCGAGCGCGGCGCTGATGAGCCTCGCTGCGCGGGGCGCGGGCATCGGCCCGGCGATCGGCAACCTCGCCCTGCAGCTCAACCGTGGCGACGCGGTGGCCGTCCCCGCCGCGCAGGCGATCGGCGTCGCGGGCGGAGAGGGGCAGCTCCCGGCGCTGCTCGCGGCGCTGGAGAACGGCAGCGACGACCTCAAGAAGGCCTCGGCGTGGGCCATCGGCAACATCCTCGGTCGCATGTCGAGCTGCCCGGACAGCGCCGCCATGGGGCTGATGGCCGCCATGGACGCCGCCACGGACGTGCAGCTGCGCATGGCGCTGGCCGCAGCGTTCGGGAAGGCCAAGATCTCGGCGCAGCAGAAGCTCGCGCTGCTGGAGAAGCTGGCGCGCGTCGCGGGCGCCGAAGGCTAGGACGGCGGCGGCCGCGGCCTAGCCCGGCGGCGACGGTCGCGCCGGGCGGCGATGTCGCGGCTGGCTCCCCTCGCCGGCCTCCCGCTGGCGGAGTGGTGGCTCCCGCCGGCGGAGTGGTGGGGGCGACGCGCCGACGCGACGCATATTGTCTGCGTTCTGCGCGGCGCGGGCCTCAAATCACGCTGGACGAATGCCGATAACCTCGCTAGCTTCCTCCGCCCGAAGCGTGCCGATGTAGCTCAGTTGGTAGAGCAATGCTTTCGTAAAGCATAGGTCGCGGGTTCGAGTCCCACCATCGGCTCCACTCTCCCGAGAGGGGCTTTGAAGGGCGCCCGCGGGGGCCCCCGGGGGCCGGGTTTTTTTGTTCGCCGGCCCCGGGGGCGCCCCCCCCCGCGGGGCGGGGGGGGGGGGGCCCCCGCGGCGCCTCCTCCAAAAACCCCGCGGGCCGGGGGGGCCCGGGCGGGGCCCCTTCAAAGCCCCTCTCGGGAGAGTGGAGCCGATGGTGGGACTCGAACCCGCGACCTATGCTTT
>JBMHDP010000027.1:0-20553 GCA_049889335.1 Planctomycetota bacterium | reverse complement strand
CGCACGACCTCGTTCCAGTTGGCGCTGGTGACGCGCAAGCCGTCGAGCGCGAGCACCTCGTCCCCGGGCGCGACCTCCCCCGCGAAGGCAGGCCCGCCTCGGACGACCGACGCGACCGTCGTCGACGCAGCTCGAAAGTTGAGCCCGAAGAAGGGCTTGCCTGCGTCTGCGGTCGAGACGCCGATGCCGACGTCGGCGAGCCACGCGCCGACGTCTGGGTCCAGCGGACCGGCGACCCAGTCGCGCAGTTTGGACGCGACGTCTTGTCCGGCGAGCTGCTGCACGACGCGCTCCACGTCGCCGGCGTCGTAGCCGCGCCCTCGCTCGTAGGTCTCCTTCCACAGCGCGCGCAGGACGTCGTCGAGGGAGCGCTCACCTTCGGTGGCGCGCCGCACGGCGAGGTCGAGGCACATCGCCGCGACAGCGCCGTTGCCGTAGTAGTTCTGCGAGGAGTTCCGCGTGTTCTCGTCCGGGCGGTAGAGCCGGATCCAGGCGTCGAAGCTCGACTCCTCGAGGCTCAGTTCGAACCTCCCTGGCGACGAGAGCATGCCCTGGACGTTCTTGGCGGTGGCCGCGCAGAAGTCCTCGTGCGACATCCGTCCTGCTCGGGTGACGATCAGGTCGTCGTAGTAGGCCGTCCAGCCCTCCATCACCCAGAGGAGCTGCGTGTAGTTCTCGGACTCGTAGTCGTACTCCCAGAACTCGGCGGGCCGGAGCCGCTTGACGTTCCACGCATGGAAGAGCTCATGCGCCGCTAGACCCAGGAAGTCGCGGTAGCCCTTGGGGCTCGCGAGCGCGGTCCGCGGCATCAGCAGGGTCGAGGAGTCGCGGTGCTCCAGGCCGCCGTAGCCGTCGCCGCTGAAGAGCGCCTGGAAGGTGTAGCTGGAGTAAGGCAGCGATCCTCCGAACACGTCGCGCGCGGCGCGCACGATGGCCTCCAGATCCTGGGTCAACGTCTCCGGCGGGGCGACGCGCTCCAAGCCGTCGAGCTCGATCGCGTGCGGGACGCCGTCCACGACCCACTCTCGCCGCTGCGACGTGCCGACCAGGACCGGCGCGTCGAGCGCTTCGTCCAGATCGCGCGCGCGCAGCCTGCAGCGGGTGCCGCCCTCGCGCGGCTCCACGGCTGTCGGCAGGCTGGTGCTGAGGCGCCAGGCCTCAGGGTGATCGACCACCAGCTCTGCTGGCGCGTGCTCGGCGCCGCGCGGCCAGACGAGCAGGCACGTGTGGTTCCAGTAGGCGTGCTGCGCGTCGACGTGCGCGGTCCGCACCGTCAACTCGTGGGCATAGACTCGGTAGCGGAGCTCGACGCCGTGCTCGGATCCCTCGACGGACCAGCGGTTCTTGGTGAGCTTGCGGCAGGTGAGCTCGACCTCGGAGCCGGGTTGGTAGGCGCGCACGCGCGAGAGGTGGCGGGAGTACTCTCGGAGCAGGTAGCTGCCAGGGGTCCAGGTCGGCAGGAAGAACTCTCGCTCCCCCTCGAAGGGCTCGGGCCACGTCACGACCACGGTCAGCTCGCGGGTCTCCGGTCGGGTGACGTCGATGTGGAACGACAGGTGCTTCACGGATCCACAGGGTCGGGTCGGTTTCGGCGAGGCGAAGGCTGCGACAGCCCGCCGCGAAACTGGCGCACCCGAGAGGAGTCGAACCTCTGACCTACGGCTTCGGAGACCGTCGCTCTATCCAGCTGAGCTACGGGTGCGCGAAGGCTCGGTCTTATCGGTCCTCCGCGCGAAACTCAACGTTGCGCCACGCCGGGAACAACGCCGGGCGCCCGCGCCGCGCCGCCGCCGGGTTGCCTGGCCGGATGTGCAGTGGTTCAATGGAATGCGCTGCATCTGTGCAACTGCGCGTGCCCACCGCGCTATTGCTCACACCCCCTTTGTCCTGATGCACCGAAAGACCCCCATCCTGCTGCTGGCAGCTGGCCTCGCCTCGGGCTTCGTGGCGTGGCTGCGCCCCAGCCCGTGCGTCGCGGCGACGGGAGGGAGCGGCAGCTCGGTCGCAGAGATCGACGCCGACGGGGACTTCCTCCCGGACGTCGTGGAGTGGGTCTCGCTGACCTCGAGCGTCAACCCCGACACCGACGGGGACCAGATCCCGGACTTCGTGGAGGTGATCGAGGGAGGGCAGCCACGGCACGAGAGCGTCAGTCTGCCCCCGGACCAGCAGATGAGGGTGTTCCTCACGGGGCCCGGACCCGGCAACGCCAGCGAGCCTACGTGGCTCCACGTCTTCTACCGAATCATGCCCGGGGCCGGCGGAGGCGCTGCGGCCGGGTCCATCCAGTCCTTTGCGTGCTGGCTGGAGAACCCGGCGATCCCCGGCTTCGCCTTCCCGATCAACGTCCTGAGTGCTTGCGGCGGCTACTACCGCGAGCGAGAGACGAGCAGCGACGGCACCTGGATCCAGCTGTCGGTCCCGATGGTCTCCGAGTCGCTGCTGCACTCGCTGCTCCCTTGCACCATCTGGGTCGAGACCACGGTCGGTGGCCAGCAGCTGCGAAGCGGTCAGAAGCTGATCCCGGTGCCCGCGGGCATCGCCACGCTCGTCCCCTACGTCGACGACCGATACGTCATCCAGACCTTGAGTCCGGTGCCTTCCACCTCCGCGGGCCTGAGCGTCGAGACCAACAAGGTCTGCATCCTGACGTTGGAGGAGGACACCACGGGGCCCGCTGGGACTACCTACATCGTCACCGAAGCGGACTGCGAGGACGCCAACGACCTGGAGTGCGAGACGACGTGCAGCCAGTCGGTCGGTTGGACGATCACGATCCCGGGTGGAACCGAGCTGCTCTCGGGCAACTGATGGGTCGTGGCGGACGGGCCGTGGCGGATGAGCCGCAACACATGGGCCGTAACGGGGCCTCTCGGCTGCCCGTGCGACCGGCACAACGAACGCCGGCAGGTGGCTGAAGCCTCTGTCGCGAAAGACGTTGAGTGGAGTCGACGTATTTTTGCGGAACTCTCCGAGCGCTCGCCTTCGTCTCTCTACCGTGGAACTCCTTCGCGATCCTGACGCCGAGCTCGTCGCCGCTTGCCGGACGCCGGACCAGGACGGGTTCCACCCGGCGTTCGAGGCGCTGTTCGAGCGCTACCGCGACCGCACCTACGCGATCGCCTTCCGCGTCGTCGGCAACGCAAACGACGCGCTCGACGTGGTCCAGGAGAGCTTCGCGCTGCTCTTCCGCAAGATCAGCAGCTTCCGAGGCGATTCGCTCTTCAGCACGTGGTTGTTCCGCATCGTGACCAACTGCAGCATCGACCACCGGCGCCGCAACCGGCCCGGCAGGTCGCCGGCGCTGCTCTCCGACCACGCGAGCGATCTCGACCTCGCCGACGAATCGATGGGGCCTCGCGACTCCGCAGCGGTCCAGGAGGTCGGGGATCAGGTCCAACAGGCCATCTCGCAGCTGAGCCCGAAGCTGCGGGCCGTCCTCGCCCTGCGGTATCTGGAGTCGATGTCCTACGACGAGCTGGCCGCGACCCTGGACATCTCGCTCGGCACCGTGAAGTCGCGGCTGGCGCGCGCGCACATCGCGCTGGAGCACGTGGTGCGCACGCGCTACCCGCACCTCGACGTGGCCGGTGAGTTGGCCGACGCGGAGTCCAAGAGCGGCGACTCGGGCTCGGAGCTTCACGGCCCGATGGGAGGCGTAGGATGAGCTCGCGACCGAAGATCCAGGCGACCTGTCGCGCTGCCTGGAAGCACGCCGGGACCGCAGCAGCGCGAGCCCACGAGCAGGCCTGCGGATTCTGTGCGGCGCGTGCTCGCGCGCGCGAAGCACTGGCGCCTCGGCTCCGAATCCGGCCGCAGAGTCCGCCGGCGCTCGCTCACCCGGCGTTCCTCGAGGAGATCTATGCGCGGGCCGCGGACCGCAGTGAACAAGGCCCGATCGGTGCGTGGCTGGATGCCTCACCGCCCCCGCGCGTCGAGACCGCGGCCGACCTCGCCGAGTCCTCCGCGGCGTCCGGACTGGCGCGGTCGCTCGTGCGCCCGCCGTCACCGCCGAGCGGTGCGGTCTGGTCGAGCGTCCGGGCGAAGCTGCTCGCAGACGTCGCGGCCGCAGACGTCGCCGCCGTTGGGGCCGAGGATCGGTCTCCCGCAGGCGCGAATGGCGGGGGCGCGCCTCGCCGTAAACTCCGGCCTTGGACCGGGCTGGCGGCGAGCGTGGCCGCTGCCGCGGCCCTGGTCGCGATTTCCTCTTCCAACGGAACCCCGCAGCCACCGCGGATCGTCTTCACGGAGCTTGGCAAAGTGCCCGACGTACCCTTCGCTATCGTCCGACATGGAGTGACCGACGATCGCTGATCGACAGCTTCGAGCGCCCAGGGCGGGAAGACCCTCGGACCTACGCGAGTCGCTGAGAGATCGACGATCTCCACCTGCTGCCGGCGCTCTTCGCACCACGATGCCCACCTCCCAGCAATACCAGCCCGATCGACAGTCGCCGGCCTCGAGCGCGCGGCGCGCGATCTCCCCGCTGCGTTTCTCGCGGTTGGGGCTCTGCTGGTTGTGCGTCGTGCTCTTCGGCGCGGGCGTGGTCGCGCAGACGGGCGGCGGCAGCCAGGCCGGGGGCGCGCAGGCCACCAGGAGCTCCCAGGGTGGCGGAGCGACGCCGACGTTGGCGTCGATTCACCAGGCGCTCCTCCAGGTCGACTACACGGTCGAGCAGCTGCGGCGGTTCCGGTCTGCGGGCGGCGCGATCGTGACGGTCCGGGAGCAGCTCCAGGTCGACGCGAACGGCACGACGTCGCCCCAGTTCGCGCTCACCTTCCTCGGCGTCGAGGGCGAGCCTGCAGGTTCTCCCGTGAGCCTCAAGTGGCAGCAGACCTACGCCCGCTACGGGTCGCTGTTCTTCCGCAACGGGTCGTTCCAGGTGAGGGACCTGCTGCGCGCGAGCAGCAACTACACGCTCCACGACTTCGGACCGGTGGCGCGGGCAGGCCGCGCCGCGCGCCGCATGGTCGTGTTCCCCACGACCGTCGACAAGGCGCTCTGGGTGATCGACGTCGACAGCGCGACCCACGTCCCGCTCTTCGTCGCCGAGTTCGACAACCACCTGAAGATCTTCGCCGAGATCGAAGCGGTCACCTTCACGACGGGGGTGCAGGGGATGACGCCGGCGACGCCGCTCCAGGCGATCATTCCCCAGGCCGGCTTCGCCGCCGCGAGCACCTTCCTCGGCGACCCTGCTGGGCTGATCGACCCCGACATCAGCGCGGTGATGGGGGACTACGGACTGGAGGGCGTCGACGTCTACCAGGACCCGATCAACGGTCGTGAGAAGCTCGTGATGAGCTACACGGACGGCGTCGACCAGTTCATGGTGATCCAGACCGTCAACGTCCCCGACCCGTTCGCGGGACTGCCCGGGACCGCGGCGAACACGATCGGCAGGTTCCGTGATCCGGCCGTGAGCGCGCTCGTCTTCTGGGACAGCGGCGTGAGCTTCCACGTCGCCGGGAGAGGGTCCCTGACGCGCCTCGACGACGCGGCCCGGACGATCTACCGGCAGGCGCTGACCAACTAGTCGGCCTGTCCGTGGACGGCGCGGCTGCTCCGCCTGTCGTCGCGTTCTCGCGGCGCCGTCCGCAAATCCGGACCTCTGGCGTCCTGTTTGCGCGACGTCTCGCGCAGCAGCGCGCGATCGGAGCGGCCGTCCCGGGGATCCCAAGGGGTGTTGCAGAACTCGACAGGGTTGGCACGTGGGGTGCTCCGGTGCCGTCAACGAACGACTCACCGAATGGACGCTGACCAGAACAACACGCCCAAGCTGCCCGACGCGCTTGGCTCTGCCGAGTACCGGACCCGCCTCACCACCAAGCTCAACTGCTTGATCGCCGTGCTCGAGGTCGCGATCGCCAAGATCACCAAGAGCATGGACACGCCCGGGTCCAACGAGGAGCGGCTCAACAAGATCCGCGGCAACCTCGAGAACACGCTGTCCATCTGCCACCGCGCCAAGCAGACGCTGGACAAGACCCAGCAGAACCGACAGACGCTGCGTCGCGACCGGGCCGGCACCTCGATGACGGCGCGCGACTACGTCGAGCTGACGAGCATCGAGGAGTACCGCAAGTTCCGGAAGATGAAGCCGATCACGCAGGACGAGGTCGAAGCCATCGATTTCGACGAACTCTCGCGCCGGCTGATCGACGGCTGACCTCACGTTGTCGTCGCGTCGTCCGCCGCGCGCCCGCGGCGGACCTGGGGAGATCCCTCCCCTGAAACGCAAAGCTCCTTCACCGGCGCGCTTCGGATTGCCGATCCCTGGTTGGGACAAAGCATGACGATGGCATTGATTGGGAAGGAAGACTCGGTCCGCGCGCCTGCGCGGGTCGTTCTGGTTTCGCCTGGAGGTTGCGCCGAGCTGGCCGACGCTGTCGTCGCCGCGGGCCACGAGGTCTGCGTCTACGCGAGCTGGAGCGAGTGGTCTTCGACTCCTGGCGCCGAGCCCATCGACCTGGCTTTCTGTGACGTCTCGCTCGTGGACGAGATCCCTGCGGCCGTGACGGCGCCGGTCCTGCGGGTCGACGCTGCCGGCTTCGCGGTGGGCGACTCCCTCGGCGCGCTGCTCGAGCTCTCCACCGAGCTCGCAGGGCGGGCCGCGCGGCTCCGCGAGCTGGAGCACGTCGTCGAGGGGCTGCGGAGCGGTGACGCCATCGTCGGCAACACGCCGGTGATGCGCCGACTGCAGAGCGCGGTCAGCCGGGCAGCCGAGTGCGACGCCACCGTGCTCATCGAAGGCCCCGTCGGCTCGGGCAAGTCCCTCGCCGCGCGGGTCATCCACCTGAAGAGCCGGCGCTCCGATCAACCGCTGGTCGTGAAGGACTGCGAGACCCTGACCGCGGACGCGCTGAACCAGTGCCTGCAGTCCTGCGCCGAGACGACGCTGGTGCTCGAGGCCGTCGACCGCCTGCCGGCGAACGCGCAGGCGGCGCTGGTCAAGCACATCAAGGAGCGCTCCTCCGGGCGGGCGGACTCGCTGGCGCGCCTCGTCGCCACGACGTCGGCGCACATCCCGGAGCTCGTCGCGCGCGGCGCGTTCCGCGAAGACCTCTTCTACCGTCTGCACACCTTCCCGGTGATGGTCCCCGGGCTGCACGAGCGCGTCGACGACGTCCAGGCCCTGACGGACGCGATCCTGGACTCGTGCGTCTCGGAGTCGGGCCGCAGCCACGCCGGCATCACGGAGGGCGCGCGGATGCTGCTGGAGAACATGCAGTGGCCCGGCAACGTCGCGCAGCTCGAGGCCACCCTGCGGCGCGGGGAGGCCCTCGCTGCAGGCGCGCCGATCGACCGCGAGCACGTGCTGAAGCCGGTCGCGGCGACGCCCGCAGCGGCTCCGGCGCCCGGAGCCTCCGCCGCCGCCTCGCCTGCATCGGCTCCGCAAGGCGAGCTGACGGAGGATTGCATCCGGCCCTTCGAAGAAGAGGAGAAGCACCTGCTGGGTCGCGCGCTGCAGGCGACCAAGGGCAACGTCCGCCGCGCCGCGCAGCTGCTCGGGATCGGTCGCGCGACGCTCTACCGCAAGATCCAGCAGTACCACTTGCGCCTGCACTGATCGCGGCCGATCGTCGCGCCATGGCGCCCGCGGTCACGGTCCTGCACCGCGACGAACACCTGCTGATCGTCGACAAGCCCGCCGGCACGCTGGTCGTGCCAGCCGGCGGACGCCGCATGCCCTGCCTCGTGGACGTGCTGACGCGTCAACTGGGGCAGCGGGTGATCGCGGTCCACCGCCTCGACGAAGACACGACCGGCTGCCTCGCGTTCGCGCTGACCGAGCCCGCGCGCGACGCCCTCGACGCCTGCTTCCGGACCCACGGCCCGACGCGCGACTACCTCGCGCTGGCGACAGCGGTGCCGTCTCCCGAGTCGGGCTGCGTCGAGAGCTACCTGGAGGAAGGGCCGGACGGCGTCGTCCGCGTGGTGCGACGCGGCGGCCGGCGCGCCGTGACGCACTACCAGACGCTCGAGCGGCGCAGCCGCGGCGCCCTCGTCCGGTGCCGGCTGGAGACCGGGCGTCGGAACCAGATCCGGGTCCACCTCGCTGCGCTCGGCTGCCCGGTCGCGGGGGACCGGAAGTACGGCTACCGACCGCGACCCGGGGACAGCTACGAGCGGGTGATGCTGCACTCCTGGCAGCTGCGGCTCGAACATCCGGTCGGCGGGGCAGCGGTCGAGGTGTCGTGTGCGCCCCCCGAGCGCGAGCTGGCGCCGGAATAGCCGCGTCGTCAAGGTAGCGGCGGGGCCGCGGGCCGAACTACAATCCCGACCCTTGCGCGCGCCGGTCCACCTGTCCGAAGAGACCCTGTTCGGGTTCTTGACGAGCACGCGGCTCCCCGTGGTCTCCAGCTTGTCGCTGGTGATCCGTTGGGCGTCGCTGGCGCTCGCCGTCGCCGCGAGCGCCTACGGGGTCGGCTGTCTGTTGGTCGTCGAGGACGGCCTCTGGAGCAACAGCCTGCCGTGGAGCGGCGCGCTGCCGATGCTCGCCTCGGCCCCGTTCTTCTGGGCCGCGTGGATCGGGTGGCGCAGCCAGCGGATGCAGCGCGCCGCGACGCTGCTGCTCGCGGCGCTGTTCGTGCTGGTCATCCTCGCGACGTGGCCGCGCGGCGTCTTCAGCCCGCTCTGGTACTTGCACCCGGTGCTGTCGCTGCTCGCGACGACGTGCCTCGGCGTGATCCCCGGCCTCAGCATGACCCTGGGCGCGGTCACGTCGCTGCTGCTCGCGACCTGGTTCGCGCCGGGCGTCGCGGTCAGCCCCGCGATGCTGCCCGACGCCTGGGTCCACACGATCAGCCTCACCTCGGTGTCGCTGGGCTCGGCGCTCGCGGGCGCGATCGTCAACCGGCTGGTGTTCCTGGCGCTGATGACGGCCGAGTCCCAGCGTCGCAAGAACTTCGAGTCGAGCCGCGCGCTCCGGCACCGGGAGAAGCTGCTCCGGCACGCGCTGCGGGTCGAGACCGTCGGGGACCTCGCCGGGCTCGTCTGCCACCAGCTCCGCAACACCTTCCAGGTGCTGCTCGGTCACGTCACCCTCGGAGCCATGGCGCACGACGAGGAGCGCCAGCGTCGGATGAAGTTGATCGAGGAGACGCTGCAGCAGTCGCAGCCGCTGTTGGACCAGCTGATGCGCATGGCGCACCCGGACGAGGGCGCCAGCACCGCGTGCGAGCTGTCCGCGGTGCTGCAGCAGTTCCGAGAGCAGGCGGAGCGGGTGCTCCCCGGCAGCGTCACGCTGACCTGCGAGGTTCCGGACCAGCTCCCGCTGGTGCAGATCAACCCGCACGGGCTCGTCCACGCGCTCTGGAACCTCGTCATCAACGCCAAGCAGGCGATCGACGGGGAAGGCGCGATCCGGCTGCGCGCCGGCTACGACCGCCGCAAGGTGTGGATCGAAGTCGAGGACAGCGGGCCCGGGATCCCCCAGGACGTCCAAGAGCGCATCTTCGACCCCTACTTCACGACCAAGCCGATCGGCCAGGGCACGGGCCTGGGCCTGACCGCCGTGGCCCGCTACGTGCGCGGGAGCAACGGCGCCATCGAGGTGGAGAGCGTCGGCGGGCGGGGGACGACCTTCCGTATGGCGTTCCCGCGGGTGTCGGGCGCGGTGGGCGTCACCAGTCGCCCGGCTTGAGGTCACGGGGCCGCGCGTGCGCTGCTCTGGTTCCGTCCTGAGCAGGCCGGACCGGAGGGACGTCCCGCCTCGGCCCGACCGTGACCAGCCAGGCCGTGACCCGGTCAGATCGTGACCGGTCGGCCCATGCGTCGGGACAGCACCTCGTTCAGGACGGCGTGCAGGTCTCCGCGGCCCTTGGTGTCGAGCCACGTGCCCTGCTCGGCGTCGCGCTCGAAGTGCCACGCCGTCGCGCCCTCGGCCAACCAAATCTGGTGGGCGGCCGTCTGCCGGTTGAGCACGCACGGCCCTCCGTGCGCGAAGGCCATCTTGATGACGCCGGCCGATGCGTCGGCCTCGAGCTCGTCCGGATCGAACGCGTCGAAGCGGTTCAACAGGTCCTGCATCAGGGCCTCTGCGACCTTGAGGAACTCCTGGTCGTTGTTCATCGCTGCCCAAGATGCGCCAGCGCGAACGCCATGCCAAGAGACAGGCTGGGGGCGTCGGCTCATCGGGGCCGAATCGGGGGGCCGAATCGGGGCAGCGGATCGAAGCGTTGACAAAAAATAGTGGCCGGCGATTCTCTCCCAGAATCGCCGGCCACGGGGGTCCTGCCCGCTCAAGTTTGCCCTCTCGATTCAGCGCTGCGGTAACAGCGCCGGGCGGGCGGGACCACTCGTCCCATGCCCCTTAGTGGACGAACGAGGGCGCGAAACTTTCCATGCCATCGAGGTTTTTCGTGGCATACCCGGCGAATCCGTGGCAGCCGCTCCGCCTACGCATTTGCGCCCGCCCGAACTTCGCTAGGGGGCGAAGCCGCCTGCGCGGGCGCGCGGCAGGCCGGCGCCGGTCAGCGCGCGGCCCGCTGCGCGTGGGCGCGCCACTGCGGGATCAGGTCTTCGACCTGCACCTGCTCGGCGTCCGCCTCGAAGCTCAACAGCACCCGGTGCCGGAGCGCTGGCACCAGACAGGCCTCCACGTCCTCTTGCGCGACCGCTGGGCGGCCTGCGAGCAGCGCGCGGGCCTTCGCGCCCAACAGGATCGCCTGTCCCGCCCGGGCGCTCGCGCCGTAGCGCACGAACCGCCGCGTCTCCTCGTGGCTGTCGGCGTGGTCGGGGTGGGTGGCCACGAGGAGCTCGGCGACGAAGCGCACGAGGTGGGAGCCGCAGAGCACCTCCCGCACGAGCGCCTGCAGCTGCGCCAGCTCTTCGCCGGAGATCTGCGCGGCGCGTGTCGCCGCCGGGGACCCGGTGGTGGCCGTGAGGATCCGGGCCATGTCCGCGCCGCTCGGCGTCCGGACGTCGAGCCGGAACAGGAAGCGGTCGAGCTGCGCCTCGGGCAGCGGGAACGTCCCCTCCAGCTCGATCGGGTTCTGGGTCGCGACGACATGGAAAGGGACGGGGAGCGGGTGGGTCGTCCCGGCGACGGTGACCGACCGCTCCTGCATGGCCTCCAGCAGCGCAGACTGGGTCTTCGGGGTGGCCCGGTTGATCTCGTCGGCGAGCACCAGCCCCGCGAAGATCGGCCCCCGCTGAAACCGGAAGCTCCGGCGGCTGCCGTCCTCGTCGAGCACCTGCGTGCCCGTGACGTCCGTGGGCATCAGGTCCGGCGTGAACTGCACCCGCGAGCAGTCGAGCCCGAGCCCGCTGGCCAGCGCCTTGACCAGCATGGTCTTGCCGAGCCCTGGGAGTCCTTCCAGCAGCACGTGGCCGCCGGCCAGCAGCGCGACCAGCAGGTCGTCGACGAGCGCGTCCTGCCCGAGGATCTGCGCGTGGACCTGCTCCCGCAGCGCCTCGATCTTCTGCACGAGGGCGGCAGCGCGGACCTGGACGTCGGTCGTCGGCTCGGGTGGGGTCATACGGAGAGCTCGTGCTTGCGGGGTCGGGTGTACGGTGAGGCTGCGCCCGGCGGGACGGTGACCCCATCATGTCAGAGGACCTGCGCCGGCGCGCAGCAGGATGCGAAGCGTAGCTTCCCGTCGAGGGCAGGCCAGACGATGATGTCGCCATGCGCCTGTGCTCGGGGGTCCCGTCTTGGTCGTGTCTGCTGTTGACGGCGTGCGCCGCGGTCGCGCCCGATCCAGCTGGCGTCTCGGTCGACGCCCTGCCGCAGGTGGAGCTCGGCGACCGCCGCCGCGCCGAGCGCGACGACGCGGTCCAGCGCGCCGTCGAAGCCGTGGTGCAGCAGCGCTACGCCGAGGCGGGCGCTGCCGCGCGCGCCGCGCTCGGCCTCGCTCCACGCGCCGCGCGGGCGCGGGCGGTGCTCGCGATGGTGGACCTGCAGGAGGCGTCGGCCCAGGACCCCGTAGAGTGGCGTGGACTCCGGCGAGGCGAGGCCCAGCTCGCGACGGCGCGGGCGCTCGCTCCAGCCGACGCGTTCGTCGGCTGGATGCACGCGGTGTTCCTCGCCGAGACCGGTCACGTCAGCGCGGCGGCGGCGGCAGCGGAGGACGCCCTCGCCCGGTGCGGATCTGCGCCGGCCGCGGAGAAGGCCGCGTTGCTCGGGATCGCTGCGACGTACCGCTACGAGCTCGGGGAGGAGCGGGCGGCCGTGCCGCACCTCCGGGCCTACACGGCGCTGCGTCCGGACGACGCGACGGCTCAGTTCCGCCTGGGCGCGAGCCTGTTGGTCGTCGCCGAGACGCCGCAGGGCGCGCCGCCGTCCTATGCGGCCGCGCGCTCCTCGGCCGAAGAGGCCGCCGACGCGTTCCAGCGGTGCGTGGACCTGGCGCCGGGGGACGAAGACGCCGCTTGCGCGGTCGCCCGCGCGCTGCTGCGCGCCGCGGCGCTCACGCGGCTCCAGCGCGCCGGGGAGGGCGACGCCCGCGAAGCGGCGGCCGCCGAGCTGGAACAGCGCGCGCTCGCGAAGCTCCGCGCGGCCGCCGAGCGCTTCGAAGCGAGCGCGGAGGTGCGGTTCCGGCTGGGCGTCGTCGCGGCGAGGCTCGGGGAGCAGCAGGTCGCCGAGGCTTCCTACCGCGCAGCGCTCGAGCGGGACGCTGCCCACGCGGGCAGCGCGATGAACCTCGCGGCGCTCCTCGCCGAGCGCGAGCAGGTCGAAGAGGCGCGCAGCCTGCTGCGCCGCCTGCTCGACGCGGCCCCGTCACAGACGGCGTTGACCCCAGGGGAGCGTCGCCGCATCGAGGGCTGGCTCGGGCGCCGAGCGCCGCCGCAGCCCGCAGGCCTGCGCTAGCGGGCCGGGGGCGCCCAGACCCCGAGGAGCAGAGCCCGAGGAGCAGACCCCGACCCTGAGCATCAGACTCCCAGGGCCCCGGCTCCGAGGATCTAGATCCCCAGGATGCTGTAGCCCGCGTCGACGTAGATCACCTGGCCGGTGACCCCGTTGCTCAGGGGCGAGAGCAGGAACGCCGCCGTGTTGCCGACGTCCGCCTGGTCGACGTTGCGGCGCAGCGGCGCCTTCTGCGCCATCGACTCGAGCAGCGTGCCGAAGTCGCCGACGCCCATCGCCGAGACCGTCTTGATGGGGCCGGCCGAGATCGCGTTGACGCGCACTCCGTGCGGGCCCACGTCGTTGGCGAGGTAGCGCGTGGACGACTCCAGGGCCGCCTTGGCGACGCCCATGACGTTGTAGTTGGTGACGACCTTCTCGGCGCCGTAGTAGCTCAGGCAGACGACGCTGGCGTCGCGGCCCTCCATCATCGGCAGGGCCCCCTTGGTCAGGCCGATCAAGGACCAGGCGCTGACCTGCTGCGCGAGCGCGTAGCCGTCCCACGAGGTGTCGCGGAAGTTGCCGCCCAGCTCCTCGCGCTTGGCGAACGCGATGGAGTGCACGAGGCCGTCGATGCCGTCCCACTCCTTGCCGAGCGCCTCGTAGAAGCGGTCGATGTCGCCGTCCACGGTGACGTCGCACGGCAGCAAGAGCGGCGGCCGCTCCAGGTCGGCGGCGAGCTTCTTGACCGCGTCGCCCATGCGCTCGTTCTGGAACCCGAGGGCGAGGTTCGCGCCCTCGCGCTGCAGCGCCTGCGCGATGCCCCAGGCGATCGAGCGCTTGTTCGCGACGCCGAAGATCACGACGTTCTTTCCATCCATCAGGCCCATGCTTCTCTCCTCATCTGGTCGTCTCGGGTCGGTAGCTCGCGGGATCGCGCGCGACGACGATAGCGACGGCGCGGTCGAGGTTCACGCGCCGCGGTCCTCGCCGCCGGATCGCAGCGCCCCGAACACCTTCCGCGCGGTGGTCGTCCAGGGCGTGGCTTCGTCGAGATCGTAGAACTCGAGCTGACCGCGCGCCCCGACGGTGGCGGCGTGCGCCCGGAGCGTGATGCGGTGGTGGGTGATCCCGTGGCGGACGGCGGCCAGCACTTCGCCGACGGTGACCTCGGCGCCGAACCGCGCCCGGAGGCCCGCGCCGAGGTCGGCCGGGTCGCAGTCGGTGAGCACGCCCGGTCCGGGCAGGTCGACCTGTCCGGTGTTCGGCTCCCCGGGCGGAACCCGGTGGCCCAGCACGGCCCCGCCGCGCTCGACGACCACGGCTCGCGCCGAGACCTCGACCGGGGGCTTCGTCGCCTTCTTGACCGGCAGCGCGGCGGTCCGGTCCTCGCGCCGCGCGACGCAGTCCCCGCCGATGGGGCACTCCGCGCAGCCCGGGGACGTCGGGGTGCACACGGTGGCGCCCAGCTCCATCATCGCCTGGTTGAAGTCCCCGGCGCGCGCGCGGTCCATCCAGCGCAGCGCCTGCGCCCCGATCGTCCGCCGGGCCTTGCCGGTGCCGATCGGCTCGTCGAAGCCGCGGTGCCGCGACACCACCCGCTCCACGTTGCCGTCGACCGCGGGCAGGCAGTGGCCGAACGCGATGGAGGCGACCGCTCCGAGCGTGTAGGGGCCGACGCCCGGGAGCTCGGCCAGCTCTGCCACCGAGGTCGGCACGACGCCACCGTGGGCCTCGACGACGCGGCGCGCTCCCTCGCGGAGCAGCCGCGCGCGCCGGTAGTAGCCGAGGCCTCGCCACGCGACCATCACCTCGTCGTCGCTGGCAGCGGCGAACGCCGCCGGGTCCGGGAAGCGCGTCAAGAACCGCTGGTAGGGCTCCCGCACCGTCTCCACGCGGGTCTGCTGGAGCATGATCTCGCTGACCCAGATGGCCCAGGGATCCTGCGTCCGGCGCCACGGCAGGTCGCGGCGCGCGGCGTCGAACCACCGCAGCAGCCGCGCCGCGAACGTCCCGCGCGCCGCTGGGTCAGTCGCCAAGGCGCGGCGCGCCCGGGGGCGGGGTGTCGTGCTCCAGGCCCAGCCGGTCGCGGAGGTCCTGCTCGGCGCGCTCGAGCAGCTCGTTCAGCTGCACCGCGTCGTCCTGCTCGGCGACCAGCACGATCCGGATGGTGCGCGCCATCTCGGTGCCCTGCACGCGCGTCCGGATGCTGATCTGTGGGTGCTTGGCGCCGATGTCGGAGAGCACCCGGCTGATCGACGACTCGTCGCGGCCGTGGTAGTCCACCGTGCGTTCGCCCCGGACGGTGTCGGGGCCGGCCGCGGCCATCACGGGCATGACGTGCGCGGTGAAGAAGCGCTGCATCTCCGCGGGCACGCCGGGCAGCAGGAAGACGGTCGTCTGCTCCACGTCGAGCTGGACCGCGGGCGCGCTGCCGACGGTGTTCTCGTAGCTCTTCGCGCCCTTGGGGAGCATCGCCATGCCGAGGCGCGCGTCCGTCAGGTCGGGGTGGCTGACGACCTGCTTGGCGAACAGCCGGCGGTAGGCGTTGGTGACGTACTCCTTGGCCTGGGCGTTCTCCTCCAGCTCCAGCCCCGCGGCCTTGGCGAGGCAGGCGCGCGTGTTGTCGTCCCAGTTGGGGCCCATGCCCCCGGTGACCAGGATGAACGTCGGCTTCTGGCCGAGCGCCCAGGTCATCGTCGCGACCATCTCGGCTTCGACCCGGTCACAGACCTGGATCGTGCGCACCCGGTAGCCGATGTCGTCGATGCGGTTGGCGATGAAGGCCGCGTTGCGATCGACCACGGACCCCTCGAGGATCTCGCGGGAAACGACCAGGATGATGACGCTCTTTTCGAACAAAAGTCGGCTCCGATAGACAGTTTCTGGGCCCCGCCCAGGGACGGCGGCCCCGACATCGTACAGGAACCTGCGCGATGTTGAAGCGGTAGCCAGCGGGCGGAACAATGGGCCTTTTCGACGCCGCTCCTCGCCACGACCCCGCCCGAACATGACCGACACGACCCCGCCTGACGGCGGACGAATCACCGACCTCCTGCTCGAGCGGGAGATGCGTGAGAGCTACCTCAACTACTCGATGAGCGTCATCCTCTCGCGCGCCCTGCCGGACGCGCGGGACGGCCTGAAGCCGAGCCAGCGGCGGGTGCTGGTGGCGATGAACGACCTCAACCTGGGGCCGCGCGGCAAGCACCGGAAGTGCGCCAAGATCTGCGGCGACACGTCGGGCAACTACCACCCGCACGGCGAGTCCGTCGTCTACCCGACGCTCGTGGGCATGGCGCAGCCGTTCACGACGCGCTACCCGATGGTCGACAGCCAGGGGAACTTCGGCGCGATCGACGGCAGCCCGCCGGCGGCGATGCGCTACACGGAGGCGCGCCTCGGCTATCCGGCGACGCACATGCTGGAGGACCTCGACAAGGAGACGGTCGACCTCGTCGAGAACTACGACGGCACGCGCATGCAGCCGGTGGTGCTGCCCGGCCGCTTCCCCAACCTCGTCTGCAACGGCTCGACCGGCATCGCGGTCGGCATGGCCGCGAGCCTCGCGCCGCACAACCTGCGCGAGGTCGCGAGCGCGCTCGACAAGCTCTACAGCGACCCGGAGATCACGCTCGACGAGCTGCTGCAGATCGTGCAGGGCCCGGACTTCCCGACCGGCGGCACGATCATGGGCCGCAGCGGCATCCGCAACGCCTACGCGAGCGGCCGCGGCTCGGTCACCTGCCGCGCCAAGTACCACGTCGAGGAGAAGAAGGGGCGCAAGCAGCTCGTGTTCACCGAGGTGCCCTACCAGATCAAGACCACGACGATCCTGGAGCGCATCCAGCACCTCGTGAAGACGCAGCAGATCGACACGATCAGCGACGTCAACGACGAGTCCAATGACCGCGTCGGCCTGCGCCTCGTGGTCGAGCTGAAGAAGGCCGTCGACGACGAGATGGTGACCTTGAACAAGCTGTTCAAGATGTCGCAGCTGCAGAGCACGTTCTCGATCATCAACCTCGCGATCGTCGACGGCCGACCGCGCACGCTGGGCTTCAAGCAGATGCTCGAGTGCTACCGCGACCACCGGGTCGACGTGATCCGGCGCCGCACGCGCTTCTTGCTGCGCAAGGCCGAGGAGCGGCTGCACATCCTCGAGGGCTTGCGGCTCGCGGTCGCGAACATCGACGAGGTCATCGAGATCATCAAGTCGTCGGCGAACACCGACGAGGCGCGCCAGCGCCTGATCGCGCGCTTCGAGCTCAGCGACATCCAGTCGCGGGCCATCCTCAGCATGCGCCTGTCGCAGCTGACCGGCCTGGAGATCGAGAAGCTGGAGGCCGAGCACCAGGAGGTCCTCGAGAAGATCGCCTACTACAAGACGATCCTCGCCGACCAGGAGGTGCTGTTCGGCCTGATGCGGCAGGACCTGCAGGAGATGGTCGAGCAGTACGGCGACGACCGCCGCACGCAGATCAGCGACGAGGAGGTCGGCAGCTTCGTCGACGAGGACCTCATCCCCGAGGAGATGATGGTCGTCACCTGCACGCACCAGGGCTACATCAAGCGGACCGCGCTCGACCAGTACCGGACGCAAGGCCGCGGGGGCAAGGGCGTCAGCGGCGCGGACTTCAAGGAGGGCGACTTCCTCTGGAAGCTGTTCGTCGCGTCGACGCATGACTACCTGCTGTTCTTCACCGACCGCGGCCGCGTCTACGTCAAGAAGGTCTACGAGCTGCCGAGCTACGGGCGGACCGCCAAGGGCCGGGCCCTCATCAACGTCGTCGAGACGCAGGACGACGAGGAGATCACGATGATCCTGCGCGTCGACGAGTTCGACGACGAGCGCTACCTGATCAGCGCGACCCGGAACGGGGTGATCAAGAAGACCGTGCTGAGCGCCTACAAGAAGGTCCGCTCCAACGGCCTGATCGCGCTGGGGCTGGACGACGGGGACGCGCTCGTCGGCGTCAACCTCTGCGGCAAGGGCGACCACATCGTGCTGGGCACCAAGAACGGGATGTCGATCCGCTTCGGCGAAGAGGGCGCGCGCGCCATGGGCCGCACCGCGGTCGGCGTGCGCGGCATCAAGCTCGACGCGGACGACGCGGTCTGCGACATGGTCGTGACCGACGGCAGCGGCACGCTGATGACGATCTGCGAGAACGGCTACGGCAAGCGCACGAGCGTGGACGAGTACCGCTCGCAGACCCGCGGCGGGAAGGGCATCATCGACATCCGCGCCACCGAGCGGAACGGCAAGGTGGTCAACCTGCTGAGCGTCACGGACGACGACGAGGTGATGATGATCACCAAGGACGGTCAGATCGTGCGCACCGAGGTCGGCGGGATCAGCGTCATCGGCCGCAACACGCAGGGCGTGCGCTGCATCTCGCTGCGCAAGGGCGACAAGCTCGTCAGCGTCGCTCGCATCCCGAAGGAAGAGCCCGACGCCGAGGTCGCGCCGGGCGACGAGGAGAAGTAGGACCCATGGCCGGCTACCTGGACAGACTGACCGCGGACATGAAGACCGCGATGAAGGCGCGCGAGCAGGACCGGCTCACCGTGCTCCGGATGATCATCAGCGACATCAAGAAGAAGGCCGAGGCCGAGGGGGACCTCTCGGACGAGGCCGAGCTCTCGATCCTGCAGAAGGCGGTCAAGACGCGCGCCGACACGATCGAGCAGGCGACGGCCGCGGGCCGCGACGAGATCGCGGCACGGGAGCAGCGCGAGGTCGAGATGATCCAGGGCTACCTGCCGGCGCAGATGAGCGCGGAGGAAGTCGAGGCGAAGGTCCGGGAGGTCGCCGCCGAGCTCGGCTTCGAGGGCAACAAGGACCGCGGCCGCTTCATGAAGGAGTGGATGGGCCGCTACAAGGGCCTCGCCGACGGCAAGCTCGTGCAGGCAGCGCTCGGCAAGCTCTGCTGAGCGGGCGAAGGGCAGCGGCTCGCGCTGGAATCGGGCGTCCGGGTCCCGGTCGGGCTATGGTGCCGAACATGGGACAGAAGCTCACACACAGCTGTTTTCTTGCCGGACTCACGCTCTTCGTCACGGCTTGCACGTCGAAGGATCCGGTATCCGACCCCGCTGAGCAGCTCGCGGCCCTGGAGGGCCGGTTCCTGGACGCGTTCAACAAGGGCGACGCTGCGGCGCTCGCCGGCCTGTTCGCCGCGGACGGCGTGCGCGTGATCAGCGGCGCGCAGCTGCCGAGCACGGGACGTGACCAGATCCAGCAGCTGTTCGAGAAAGACATCGCCCAGCACAACGCCAACCGGGACAACCGGCTCGTCTCCGAGACGCGCGCCGTCCGGGACCTCGGCGCCGGCGTCGTGGTCGCCGACGGCGGCTTCGAGCTCAAGGACAAGGACGGCGCGACCCTGCTCGGCGGCAAGTGGGGCTGCGTCTACCGCAAGGCCGACGGCGGCCTCGAGGTCGTCATGGAGTCGGCCCACGTCGCCAAGCACACGCTCGCGCAGCCCGTCGACTTCACCAAGGTCGAGCGGCAGCAGGCGTCTCCGTCCGACCTCGGCGACGCCGCTCCGTACGTCGACGCCGTCAACAAGATGATCTCGGACTACGCCGCAGCGGTGAAGAGCGGCGACGCGGGCAAGATGGCCGCGATGTTCACCGAAGACGGCGTGCAGCTGGTCGGCAGCTCCACCGCGCCGCACCGGGGGCGCGCGGCGATCGAGGCGGCGGCCGCGAAGGTCCTGGCGGCGAACGGCTACACCGGCACGACCCTCACGGGCCAGGTCCTCGGGCTCAACAAGGTCTCCGACACGCTGCTGTGCGGCCACGGCGTGTGGCAGGTCGCAGACGACAGCGGCGCGGTCCTCGAGTTCGGCCAGTGGGGCAACCTGATGGAGATCCAGCAAGACGGCAGCCTGCTGCTGATCATGGAGTCCGCCGGTCCGCTGCACGTCGCCCCGTAGCGACGCCCGCGCGCGAGGTCAGCCGCGGTCAGGCGCCAGCTCGCGGCCCGCCGCGAGCTCCTCGCGGACCCAGGCGCCGACCTCGGCGTCGGCCGCGCGCTGCTCGTCCGAGCGCTTCTTCAGGCTGCGTAGCGGCATCGCGATGCGCATGTTGCCGTCGAGGCGCTCGGCGTTGCGCGCCAGGAAGTCCCAGTAGAGCCGCGTGATCGGGCAGGTCTTCTTGGGGTGGAACGCGCAGTCGCCGCAGTAGTCGCTCATCTTGGCGATGTAGGCGCTGCCGGCGACGTAGGGCTTGGTCGTCATCAGCTCACCGACGCCGTAGGTCGCCATCGCGAGCACGTTGGGCTCGACGACCCAGTCGTAGGCGTCGGCGTAAGCGACCCAGAACCAGTCGGTCAGCTGGCGCGGGGACACGCCGATCAGCGTGCCGAGGTTGCCCAGGATCATCAGCCGCGTGATGTGGTGGCTGTAGGCCTCTTCCCAGACGTCGTCGACGACGCGGTCCAGGCAGTTCAGGCCCGACGGCGCGTCGCCCCAGAATACCGGCGGCAGGTCGACCTCGCCGCGCAGCACGTTCTGGTCGAGGTCGCGGAAGCCGTCGGTCGCTTCGTGCACGTGCCGAACGAACTCCCGCCACCCGAGCACCTGGCGGACGAAGCCCTCCTTGCTGTTCATCGGCAGGTCGTGGCCGAGCACGTCGTCGACGACGCGCTGCGGCAGCAGCCGGTGCAGGTTGAGCAGCGGCGAGACCCGCGTGTGGAACAGGTTGGTCGACTTCGTCGACATCGCGTCCTCGTAGGGCCCGAAGTGCACCATGCACTC